>DASYBJ010000187.1:0-10054 GCA_036500845.1 Acidobacteriaceae bacterium | reverse complement strand
GCCACTTAGAAGAGGCCAAAAGGGAGTTCCAGGTTTGCACCCGGCTTGATCCAACTCAATTTGAAGCCAATCTTGGACTCGGTTTGATTCTGATGCGTCAGGGGAAGATCGCCGAAGCCAGAGTACAGTGTGAAAAGGCCTTGCAGAGTCCCGATCCGGCCGTGCGCAACACCGCCCAAAGCGCCCTCGAACAGATGCGTCGTTGAACGTAGCAGACGAAAAATGCGGCGCTTGTGCAAACGCCGAATCCAAAGAAATGAAACACGAATTCACGAACAATCGAAGTTGTGCTTGAGCTCCCGGCCATTCCAGCGAATGGGCTCCTCGCACCGCCCATACTTCGACCGGTTCTGCTGCGGCCTGCTCTCTGCCGTGGGGGAAAGCCGTCAGATATCTGATCGGCGCCATGGACCAACTGGCTCGTGGCAGCGCCGGGTTGTGAGAGGAAACATTGAGGAATCAAGCAAATAAGAGCTCGTATCAGCGAAAACACCGCAACAACCTAAAAAACATCGGCCTCTCGTGGGCCTCCTGCCTCGTCTTTGCCGTTGCGCCACTTTGGGCGCAGCCACCAGCCACACCAGCCGCGGCTAGCCACGCCGCGAGCGGCACGGAGTCGAATAAGGACCCATGGTGGAAGCACGCACTGATCTATGAAATCTATCCGCGCAGCTTCCAGGATTCGAATGGCGATGGCATCGGAGATCTCAACGGAATTACAAGCAGGCTCAGCTACCTTCAGTCCTTAGGCGTCAATGCTATTTGGCTCACGCCGATTTATCCCTCGCCGCAAGTTGATTTCGGCTACGACATCTCGGACTACGAGAATATTGACCCTCAGTACGGCACACTTACCGATTTCGACCGTCTGGTTGCTGAGGCGCGTAAGCGCAACATTCGCATCATCATGGACATGGTGATGAACCACACCTCCGATCGGCACAAGTGGTTTCTTGAATCCAAGAGCTCCAAAACAAATCCCAAGCGGGATTGGTATGTGTGGCGTGATGGGAAGGCCGGCGGCACACCTCCCAATAACCCGCCCAACAACTGGATAAGCGAGTTTGGCCACTCTGCCTGGCGCTATGATCCCCACACCGGCCAGTATTACTACCATCGGTTTTACATCCAGCAGCCGGACCTCAACTGGCGCAATCCTCAGGTAGAGGAAGCGATGTTTGGAGCCATGCGATTCTGGTTAGACCGCGGCGTAGCGGGCTTTCGCCTGGACGCGATCCCAACTCTGTTTGAAGACCCCGGGCTGCGCGATGCCAAGGTGCTTCCAGGCACAAATTCGTATGGCGATCCAAATCAAGACGAAAGCCTCTATAACAATCTTCCCGCTGTGCATGACGTGATGCGGCGGATGCGCGCCATGGTGGATCGGTATCCCGGTAATCGGGTTCTGATTGGAGAAACCTATTTGTCCAACGTGCAGGAACTGGATAAATGGTATGGAGGTGCGCGCCACGACGAGCTTGACCTGCCTATGGATATGCAAGTCGGCTTTGCGAATAAGCTGAGCGCACCCTTACTGCGCACGCGAATTGAGGAGGCAGAGACGCAGATTCACGGCAACCAGCCGCTCTTTGTCTTTGACAATCACGACAAAATCAGAAGTTGGGAGCGATATGGTGACGGCGTGCATAACGATGCCATATCGCGCATTCTCGCCACACTGCTTTTGACGACTCGTTCCGCGGCACTGATGTACTACGGAGAAGAGTTGGAGATGGTTACAACGCCCCCTGCCCGGAAGGAAGACGTAAAAGATCCGATCGGCATCACCGGCTGGCCGAGAGAAAAGGGCCGGGATGGAGAGCGTACGCCGATGCAGTGGAACGCAGCGGAGAACGCAGGCTTTAGCACCGCCAGCAAAACCTGGTTGCCGGTTGCTGGCGACTACAAAACCAAAAACGTGCAGAGCGAAGAACAAAATCCCGGCTCGATGCTGCATTGGTACCAAAGTCTGATCGCACTTCGGCGCGACGACCCTGCACTCCGGGACGGCCGTCAGGTCATGCTCGATCGCCAGAACCCCTCCGTACTTTCATACATCCGGGAGGGAACTGCGGGCAGTGCTGCGGTTGTCGTGGCAGTGAATTGCAGCGCTCAGCCCCAAACAGTCTCGATCGACGCCGCTACAGCTGGCGTTTCCGGTACGAGCGTGAAAACACTGCTCACCGATGCTCCGTCTCTGAAGCAAACATCCAGCCTTAGCAACATCACGCTGCCGCCCTTCGCATCGTGGATCGGACATGTGAGGTAGAGCGAGGTACAGGTCACGATCACCGGATCGAATTTTGGCACCCCGCCGGTTCTCACGATATCTGGCGCTGGAATTACCAATACTACGGTCACGAGTTCTGACACCACAGAGATTGTCGCGAACGTCACGATTGATGCAATCGCACCGAACGGCACGGCGACGGTTCAGGTTCAGCCTGGCAATGCGGGCGGCGGTTTTACGTGCAATTGTCAGCCTGGGCAGTCGCCTGACGGCAATGCCACCGCGACCATTCTTGCAGGTACAGCTTCAAATCCTACGATCGTGCTTGGTCCCAACACACAAGGGGGCGCGGCCATCTGTCAGCCTGGGTCGGGAGCCACAGTTATTAGCGGGACAACGCAGCCTGTCTATATTGGTCAGAGGATTACTGGCAGCGGCCAAGCTGCAATTACAACCCATAGAATAGGGGAATGAGGAAACCTACATGAATCCATTCACGAAGGTCGCGTTCGCCGCGACTGCCTTGAGCGTGGCTGTTTGTAGGGCGCAGACCGCCCAGGTCGCTTCCCCCACCAAGGCGGCCTTCTCTCTTACGCTGAGTGCCGCTCAGTCCACAGTGAAGACTGGTCAGCCACAACAGCTGGAGGTCACGTTGACAAACAAGACCGATCATGTGATCGGCATCAATGAAGACCGCGCGTATACAGGGGATTTTTATTATCCGTTGACGGTTCGCGATGAACAGAGTAAGGACATTCCCTTAACCAGGAGAGGGCGCGCTATTCGCGGGAGACCGACCCTAGACGATCCTCCAGTCGCGGTGAATGTTGATTCGTTCTTGGTTCAACTGGATCCAGGACACGGATTGATCGATACAATCAACGTGACCCCACTTTATGATCTGACCAGGCCGGGACGCTACAGCATTCAAGCCTCACGATACGATGATGTTAGTAAGGAGCGCGTCCTTTCCAATGTGATTGACGTAACGATCACTCCTTAGTAGGAAGCTCTGTGATCCAGAATCACCTTGCATAATGTCGAACCAGCACGGACCAAACCATCCGGTTCGTGTGGAATTTCGATTCGTTCCTTGATGGATGTGCCAGCTCGGCCGGGGTTGGCCCTGGAGATCCGACAAGGGGTTCTCATTCTTCGCGCCGCATTTGCGCGAAGCGTGGGAAACCACGACCGCCTGCTATCAAGACTCTGAATCGTACTGAAACACAGCTAGGATCGAGCTGCAGTTTGATGTTCCATGAAGTTGATTAGCCGTTGCCGGACAAAGGAGATGTGATCCCGCATCGCGGCCTGTGCTGCCTTGCGGTCGCCTTTGCTGAGTGCTTCGAGAATGGTCAGGTGTGCTTCCGGGGCAGTTGTCGACGAGAGTTTGTACGTTTTCCGGCGGCAAAGCCAGATCTGGCTCTGGATATTTGCCAATACGCGACACAGTTCGGCATTGCCTGTCGCGTTTGCAATGAGCCCATGAAACCGCGTGTCTTCGTCGATGTGGCCCATCTTATCGTTCGCCCCAAGAAATTTCCGGGTGTTCTCAATGCTCTTGCGCAGCTCGGCGATCAGCTCAGAATTGAGTTCCGCGGCGCCCACTGCATAGACCTCGAGCGCCTCTCGCAATTCGTATAAGTCCTTGACTTCCTGAATGGAAAACTCTCGAAGGTATGCGCCGCGGCGGGCTTCGATGCGGATCAGACCCTCTGTATGCAGGCTGTTCAGTGCTTCTCGAACAGGTGACTTGCTGATGCCGAGTTGCCGAGAAAGAAGTTCCTCTGTGAGTCTGATATCGTCATCGAGGTCTCCTTCCAGGATGTAGGCCTTGATGCTGTCGTATGCAAGGCCCGTCAGGTTCCGGGGTGTTTCGATTTTTTTTATTCCATGCATAATAGCTTTTCGCATTCTACTGAACGGAATGTAGTATATGAGATATCATCTCTCGGTCTTGGAGTTTTATGCCTCCCATCACTCACCTGGAGTGTTCCCGTTGTGGCGCCAAGCTGTCTCCAGATACGCCGCAAACAGTGTGTACCCAATGCACCGATCAGCCTGCCGGTTCACTCTACGTCCGGTATGATCTTTCGCACCTTCGCGGAACAGTACCACAAGAGGTGATCGCGTCTGACACATCCTCGCCGTGGGCGGGAATGTGGCGTTACCGTTCCGTATTGCCCGAGGCTCCACCCGTCACATTGGGAGAGGGCTGGACACCGATGCTCCGCAGCAAGAGATTCTCCGGGCTCTACTTAAAGGAAGAGGGCGCGAATCCGACAGGAACCTTCAAGGCACGCGGTATGGCAGTTGCTGTTACGATGGCTCGCCATTATGGATTGAGGAAACTTGCCGTGCCTTCCGCCGGCAATGCCGCAGGTGCGCTTGCCGCCTATGCTGCAGCGGCAGGCATCGAGGCGCACATCTTCATGCCTCAGGACGTTCCTGCTGCGAACTTTATCGAAGCAACCATCTACGGAGCGAATGTCACGTTGGTAGATGGGCTCATTTCTGACTGTGCCCGCATGGTCGCGGAACGAAAGCAATATGAGGGATGGTTCGACATCTCCACATTAAAAGAGCCATTTCGTGTTGAAGGCAAGAAGACCATGGGATATGAACTCGTCGAGCAGCTTGGATGGGAATACCCGGATGCCGTCTTCTATCCCACCGGAGGCGGAGTCGGACTGATCGGAATGTGGAAGGCTTTCGAGGAAATGGAGTATCTTGGCTGGGTTAGGCCAGGGAAACGGCCTCGCATGATCGCTGTACAAGCCTCGGGCTGTGCGCCAGTTGTGAGCGCTTTCGAGGCTGGCGCGAGCGCAAGCCAGATGTGGCCCAACGCGTCCACCGTCGCTGCGGGGCTGCGGGTTCCTAAGCCCTATGGCGACTACATCATGTTGGATATCCTGCGTAAGTCCGAAGGTATCGCCGTGGCTCTGCCCGATGCGCAGATCCTGGGATCGATTCAGGACTGGGCTCGCAATGAAGGCATCTTCCTTTCTCCCGAGGGAGCTGCGGCAACCGCTGCATACGATCATCTGATCGCCACCGGATTTCTGAAGCCCTCGGATCGAGTGGTCGTGTTCAACACGGGCGCCGGCCTCAAATACGCAGACGTCACGGCTTCGGCAATGAATATCTTGCGCCCGGAGGCGGAACCGCAGCTACTTTAGCTCTCGAGTTGCGTTTCTCACGCAAGGCCTCCAAGCACGGTCTCAATGACAGTAATAAATCGCTCTGGGCAACGAGACTCCAAGCGAAAAGCGCCTCCGAACGGAGGCGCTTTCCCGAGTCGCCACGTCAATGCAACCGGATCGCATTCACTGGTGTGTTCCCGCTATTGTCGCCGATGGTAAGCATCACCGTCACCGGGTTTGCCGCCCCCGGCAGGTCAACCGGCGAGGCCGCCGCGATCAATCCATACCGGTTGTCCTCGAGCGGCGTAATCACGACCCGCGTCGCCACTCCGTTGATCGTTCCCGCGTACGCGTACGGAGCCCTCGGCCCGCTCCATAGCTGCTTGAAGGAACCGGCCGGAATCGTCACCGTATAGGTGGCAATCTGCAGCGTTACCCCCTCGGTCGTCGGATTGATGCCAGTACTGCTCGTCCCTGGCGTGAACTCTGCAGTCAGTGCGTACCCATACGGCTTTTGGGTAAAGATCGCCAGCTCGGCTTTGAACGTCGCGAACGGCACGCTCTGGATCAGCTCATATGCCCCAATGTCGCACCCCTTACCTTGCGGACGGCTGACCCCGCGCTGGTCGGTGGTGACCGGGTTCCCTTGCGTATCCGTGCAATTCGCCACCGGAATCGCGTCCACCGCCGGACTAGCCGGCAGCAGCGCGATCGTCTGCGTCGGCCCACCGTTGTTCTGCAACCCCTTCGGATCGAGACCGGCGAGCGTGTTGTTCATGTCCGTCGGCTGCGTGAAACCATGGACACCGATCGTGCAGGTCGCGTCATCGGATAGATTGTAGCCTTGCGAATCCAAATTGATGCTGTGGAAGCAGTTCCCCCCCGTGTTCCCCGCCAGGATGGTGCTCTTGATCAGCATGGAATCGGAGAGATCTGGGGCCGAGTCCGAAATGCCGCCGCCGTTGGTCCCCGCGTTGCCGGAGAACGTGCTGTTGGTAACGATCAGCTTGCTGAAGTTGTAAATGCCGGCGCCACTCGCCGCCGTATTGTGCGAAAATGTGCTGTTTCTCACCGTCAGAATTCCGATGTTATTGATCCCGCCACCGAGGCCGGTGGTGCCGGCCGTATTGCCCGAGAATGTGCTGTTGGTCACCGTCAGCGTGCCGTTATTCTCGATGCCGCCGCCGATACTTACGGCGACGCCTTGACCTCCTGCCGCGTTGCCGGAAATCGTGCTGTTGGTGACCGTCAGCCACGCGTTATTCTCAATGCCGCCGCCGCCGTCAAAGCCTGTCCCAACGCCGCCGGGAAAGAGCCCCTTCTCGATCGTCAGGCCGGAGAGGGTGACGGCCGTCCCCGAGCAGATATTGAATACCTGGACAGTGTTCTGTCCACTGACATGAATCTGCGAAGCGCCTTCTATCGTCAACGCCTGCCCATTGCAGACGCTCAATGTGCTGGCGAGCGGAATGGTTCCAGTCACCCCGGACGCGAAGTTGATGACCGTGCTCTGGCCCGTCGGCGTGCTCGCGCTCTGCGCGATCGCGGCGCGCAAAGAGCCGGTGCCGCTGTCGTTCAGGTTGGTCACCGTGATGGTGGTGGTTTGCGCCTGCGCCCGTGGTGCAGCCGGGAAACAGGCAAGCGTTATCGCCACGGCAATCGCCGCCGCACGTACCGTCGACCGGCGCATGCCGGTCACCGGCGAAACAAGGGCACACCTCTTGAAACCCATGGGAAGACCTTTCCGGGAATTCCGTATCTTTTTCTTGGTACTGCGTGGATGGGTGAGTACCCAACTCAATCGGCGGAAGCGCCTACTGCAGCGGACGGACTCAGTGTGAGTATTGCCGGGGCCCTGGTTTGCCGATCCCTTTCTACCGTTCCGGCATTCCTATACTTCTCGAGTGCGCAGACGAATCCCGTTACTTGCCGCGCACTGAACTACGAAGGGAGTTTTCGGGGGACCGCCAAAGCAAACCACTCTGGCGAATTATGCAGCGAGTCTACGTTTGCCTTTTAGCTCTGTCAACCAGCAATTTATGGTTCTCGCGTATCTGGAAACGCTGACCTGATTGCCCATTGTGGTGTCAATGCCGTGTTAATTGGGTTAATTCGATTAATTCGGGGAAATTAGGTTAGCGCTCCGGCTTCGGTACGCTAAATCGCCATAACTGGCCAATCGCTGCCCATTTTAAGGGTGTGTGAATATCGGGCGTTGCAGTGCCGATCTGGCTATCTCTTCACCGACCCGACCAAACGCAGTACAACTAAAACCGCGGCTCTCGCGGGCGCCTTCTGCAGCGCACTATGGATTCCAGGTATCAGAGGCCGTCACGAAGCCGAACTCGTCGGCTACGGAAGGAGACAGACGGGTTTGGAGCTATACTGGCCACCTGCATACACGAGGTAGCATGGTTAACCGCCGGCATGAAAACCCGTCGAGGTTACCCTCATCGCCATTGTCGCCAGAGACCGGACATGACCTCGCCTCGAGCCTGTACCAGGAGTTGCATCGGCTAGCCGTAGGCAAGATGCGCTTCGAACGCGGAAATCATACCCTCCAGCCGACCGCGCTCGTGAACGAAGCTTATTTGCGCCTAGGTGGGGGCTCCGAGTCCATGTGGCAGGATCGTTCCCGCGTTCTGGGCGTGGCCGCCAATGTGATGCGTCACATTCTCGTGGATTATGCCCGGGCACATAATGCAGGAAAACGCGGGGATGGGCAGCTTCAGGTGACGCTGATCGACGACATGATTCCTGGCGCCAATAACTCTACAGCAGACATATTAGCTGTCGATGAAGCGCTCACCCGGCTTACCGAGTTTGATCCAAGGCAGGCAAAGATTCTCGAGATGCACTTTTTTGCGGGTCTCACATTCGAAGAGATCGCTCTGCAACTGGGTGTATCGATACGTACTGTGAAACGCGACTGGACAATGGCCCGTGCGTGGCTGCGCCAGCAACTATCGACGTGAATCGAAATATGACTCCTGAACTCTGGCAGCGCCTGAAGCCGTTGTTCCATGCCGCCCTGGCAGAGGACATACAGACACGTGCCGCATTCGTAGATTCTGCCTGCGGTAACGACCTCGAACTAAAGATGCACCTCAAACTGCTTCTTGACGCGGAACAGCAAAACACCGGCTCGCGAGACCAACCACTCGTCCATCTCAAAGGCGTCCCGGATGACAACGGCATCCCCTTCCTTCGCCCAATGGTCGGCCAAACCATTTCGCACTATCGAATCATCGAAAAGCTGGGCGGTGGCGGCATGGGGGTTGTCTATAAAGCCGAGGACTCCTCCCTCAGCCGATTTGTCGCGCTGAAATTTCTTCCTGACAACCTCGCCCGGCTCCCAGAGGCGCTCGAACGTTTTCGCAGAGAGGCGCGTGCGGCGTCCGCGCTGAATCACCCCCACATTTGCACCATCTACGAAATCGGCGAGCAGGACGGTCAAACGTTTATCGCGATGGAATTCATGGAAGGCGCCACGTTGAAGCATCGCATCGCCGGAAAGCCACTGACGCTTGAACAGGTGCTTGAATGGGGAATCGAGATAGCTGACGCACTCGGAGCCGCCCACAGCAAGGGAATCATTCACCGGGACATTAAGCCGGCAAACATCTTTGTGACCGAGCGCGGCCACGCAAAAGTTTTGGATTTTGGCTTGGCAAAGTTGATGCCGGCCGCCTGGGCCACGGATCTTTCCGCGATGCCGTCAGTCAGCCAACCGGAGCGGCTTACTCAACCAGGTACTGCGATGGGCACCAGTGCTTACATGTCGCCGGAACAGGTGCGCTGTGAAGACTTGGATGCCCGCAGCGATTTGTTTTCCTTCGGAGTCGTGCTCTACGAGATGGCGACAGGGGTCCTGCCGTTCCGTGGCGAGACCTTCGGCTTGATTGCTGCGGCGATTTTGAATTGCGCGCCGGTCGCGCCAGTGCGCCTGAATCCCGACATTCCCCCCAATCTCGAAGAGACCATCAACAAGGCGCTGGAGAAAGACCGGAGGCTGCGCTACCAGAATGCCACGGACATTCGAACGGATCTGCAACGCCTGACGCGGGACCGTAGCCGACGCCAATGGGAGGAATTGTCTTCAAGAAAAGAGGAACCGGAGAGAGGAGGTTCACAACCAGTAAAGCCTGCCGTGAGGTTAAGACCGGCGACGCGGAAGGGTTACTACTATGTGGCCGCTGCGGTTCTCGTTCTGACGATTGTGGCGGGAGCGTTTCTTTTTCAACCCCCTTCTCCGCGCCCTCTCCCTGCCAGCACGCAATGGGAACAGTTGACGTTCTTTACTGACTCGGCAGTCTATCCCGCCCTATCCTCGGACGGACGAATCCTCGCGTTCATTAGGGGAGGTGATTCGTTCCTTGGACGTGGAGAGCTCTATGTCAAGTTGCTTCCCGGCGGCGAGCCGGTCCCGCTCACCCACGACTCGAAGGCAAAGCTATCGCCGTCGTTTTCTCCGGATAACTCGCGTATTGCATATGGCGTCACCGATCCATGGAACACCTGGGAAGTGGCTGTTCTCGGTGGCCAGCCTCATTTGCTGCTGCCCAACGCTTCATCCCTGACTTGGATTGAAGGAGGAAAGCGGCTGCTTTTTTCTGAGATCAAAGAAGGGCTGCACATGGCGGTTGTGACCACGGATGAGGCCCGAGGGGATAGCCGCGAC
>DASYBJ010000186.1:0-5594 GCA_036500845.1 Acidobacteriaceae bacterium | reverse complement strand
TTTCCTAGCCGAGCCAGGCCTCATGCACTGCAGGAATTTGGGAGGATCGTCATGCAAACCATCTCACGGCTCGCCATGCTGCTGTTGGCCCTGTGCTTGGTCCCCTGTATCGTCACAGCGCAGATCACAACAGCGACAATCACGGGTGTGGTTCAGGACAACAAAGGGGCAGTTATCCCCGATGCACAGGTATCGCTCACCCATACCGCGACCGGAGAAAAACGCCAGACCCGCACTAACGAACACGGCCAATTCAATGCGCCGTTCGTTCCCTTGGGCGACTACTCCGTCAGCGTGGCCGCGCCTGGCTTCGAGACCAAGACCCTCACAGGCATCAATCTGCAGGTCGATCAGACGGTTAGCCTGCCGATCACTCTGCAACTCGGGTCCGTAAGCCAAACGGTGGAGGTCACAAGCGCAGCCCCGCTGGTCGACACGGCGACACCGTCCCTGGGACAGGTAATCGACAACAAGCAAGTCTTGAACATGCCGCTGAATGGGCGCAATCCCTTCGCTCTGGGCCTGCTCGTTGGCAATACGACGCCGGTGTTTGGAATGCAATCGAACCTTCCGTTCATCGCTGGCGGCGGCAGGTTCGACAATATCGACGTCTCCCTCAATGGGGTCGATGACAACACCTTCTCGTACCAGGGAAATATTGGACGCAACGGGATTGCTGTCATTCCGTCCGTGGACGCCATTCAGGAATTCAAAGTAAAAACGAACAACTTCGAGGCCGAATATGGCCATGCCGCAGGCTCCATCGTCAGCGCAACCATTAAGAGCGGCTCCAATCAATTCCATGGAGTACTCTTCGAATTTCTGCGCAACAATGCCTTCGATGCCAACAACTACTTTACGAACCTTGCCCGATTGCCGAAACCACCTTTCCACCAAAATCAGTTTGGCGCCGCGCTCGGTGGCCCGGTCATACGTAACCGCCTCTTCTTCTTCGCGGATTACCAAGGAACTCGGCAAACCAGTTTGACTGGCACCAACCAGACTTCAGTCAGCAGTGTTCCACCACCGGCATTTCGCAATGGGGATTTTTCCCAGAGCGGAACAAAGATCTTCGATCCGAGGACCCGCCACATCGGACCGGCTGGGACGGTGGTTGCTTCGCAATTCCCGGGCAACGTCATTCCTGCCAACCTGATCAACCCGACCTCGAAAGCAATCATCGGCCAGGTTCCGCTCCCCAATTTCGGCACCCCAGGATCTGTTTCCCGAAACTACTTCTACCAGCCCCCACAGTTCAACAACACGGACCAAGGCGATATACGAATGGACGCAACGCTCACTTCGAAGAACAGCATCTTCGGGAGTTTTTCCATCGCGAACAATTATCAGCCGCCGGTAGGATTGTTCCCTGGGTTCATCGGTGGCGGCTCTTCCTTTATCAATGATAACGATCAAGGGACCTTGTCCGATATCCACACCTTCACCGCGTCCCTGATCAACGAGCTCAGAGTGGGCTATCTGCGCAATAACGGTACCCAACCAGGAAGTGGACAGTTAGGCGCAAGCTTCGGGAAAGCGTCGGGACTCGCGCTCTTTCCCTCTCCCGTGGCTGGGTTCCCGACCATCAACTTCAATTTTTCGGGCGGCATCTCCGGATCTCAAGAGTTCACTACATGGGGCGGAGGCAATCCCAACCTCAACATTCTCGCTACAACACAAGTCGCCGATAACTTGAGCTGGATCCGCGGCAGCCATGCCATGAAATTCGGTGTGGATATTCGCAGGTCGCGGTTCGACACGCTCAAAGGCGATCCGTTTTTCGGATCGGACATCTTCGGATCGATCTTTTCTTCGAGCTCCGATGCTCCTGGTTCGGGACTGCCGCTCGCCGATTTTCTGCTGGGCTACCCGACTACAATTCAAGGCGCGCCGATGATCGCCGAGGGACGACAGTTCACTACGTTCTTTGGTGGCTACGCCCAGGATGATTGGAAGGTCGGCCCCAGGTTGACGCTCAACCTCGGTTTGCGCTATGAACTGTATACGCAGCCCATCGATAGGCATAACCTGGGTAGCCTCTTCGATGTTCGCACCGGCAAGTTCGCTGTGCCGGGCCAGAACGGCTTCAGCCGGGCGATGGTCAATGGGGATCACACCGACATCGGTCCGCGATTGGGTTTTGCTTTTCAGCTTTCGCCCAAATGGGTTGTCCGTGGTGGCTATGGCATCTTCTATTCCATGCGCGACCAGAATCAATCGGTAACCCAATTCTCCGGGAATACACCGAACATTCCGACCGTATCGCTCCCCAGCATCTCCGCGGCCCACACTGTATCGCCGCCATTCACCCTCAACACGCCGATCGTTGCACTCCCCGCCACCACAGATCTCTCAGGCTTCACACCGGCACAACCCTATGGGCTGCAGATCAAAACCCAGAGCTTGAACAACGCTCGCATGCCGATGTTGAGTCAATACAATCTCGACCTGCAGTATCAAGCCACGACCACGCTCCTCTTTGAGGCGTCCTACAGTGGCGCCTCGGGAAGCAACCTGGCCTCGTTGTTTATCAATGAAAATCAAGTGCCCTTTTCGTACGCGCTGAATGGAACAAACACGCAGGTAAATCGTCCGTTTCCTTACATGGGTTCCAACATTCTTACGGTGTTCTCCACCGCCAGGTCAAACTACAATGCCTTGAACGTGAAGGCCGAAAAGCGCCTGTCGTTTGGATTGGAATTCCTGACCAACTTCTCCTGGCAAAAGAATATCGAGTCCGGAGGAAACGGGCCCGACGCCTACACCCAGAACGGCGGAACGAGCATCGCGCTCGATACTTATAACCTCTCCCGCGAACGCGCAGTCGCCCCGATCAACATCGCGAAGAACTTCACTTCCAGCGTAAGTTATGAGTTACCTTTTGGACCCGGGAAGCGGTTCTTGTCGGGCAGCGGAATCGCTCCGAAACTGATTGGTGGTTGGGTAGTCAACGGGATCGTTTCGCTGAGGACAGGCTTTCCGACAGACATCCGCACCAATGTGCTTCCTCCCGTCTTCAACACCTTCAATGTTGCCAGTTGCGTGCCCGGAGTCTCTCAAACACTTCCGAATGCTGGGGTGAACGGATTCTTCAACCCTGCGGCGTTCACCGTGCCCCAGGTGACCAAAAGTCAGTCGGGAGCGGTTATTCAAGAATTTGGCAATTGCAGCCGCCGGGTCGCCAACGGGCCCGGCTCAAAGAATCTTGACTCTTCCGTCTTCAAGAACTTCTTCTTCACCGAGTCGGGTCAACTGTATCTGCAGTTCCGCACGGAGTTTTTCAATACGACGAATACACCAACCTTCCTTCTTCCTTCGGCCAGTGACCCCACACTTACTTGCCAAGGTGCGCCGGGAGCGATTTGCAATGCGAACAACCCGAACTTCGGGAAACTATCGAACGGCAGCGCGACCGGAAGACAGATTCAATTCTCACTGAAACTATATTTCTGAGATGAATAACAAACACATGCCGGCAATCATCGATCTGACGCGCAGAGCATTCATTCGCAACACGGCTCTTCTGACTGCGACCGCAGCGATGGCGCGGGCTGCCGAGCTGCCAAACGCGGCCGGCTCTCAAGCGGAGAGCAGTGCGAAGCCCCAGGGACAAATGCCAGTCTTTCCTTATGGAGCTGTCTACTTCCGCAAGTCAAATCCGCCGGCGGAAGATTGGGCTCGCGACCATCAGACTGCGGCACACTGCGGCATGAACATCTTCCGCCACTGGTTCATGTGGTCGGCGGTTGAGGTTGCCCCCGCCAAGTTCGATTGGGCTGATTACGACAGGATGATGGACCTGGCCGCGCAAAACGGGATCAGAGTCATCATCGCGGAACAGGTCACCTGCGCTCCGGAGTGGGCCTTTCGCAAGTACCCCAACGCTCGCTTCCTCGCAAGCGACGGTACGGTCGCGAACAGCACGATCTCCGAAAGCAGCGCAACCGGCGGATTCCCAGGCCTTTGCCTCGACAATCCCGACGTGCTCGCGCTCGCCGAGAAATTTCTGGTGACCCTGATCGAGCGCTATCGTACTCATCCAGCGCTACTCGGTTACGACCTCTGGAACGAGAACACCTTCAACGGCGGGACACCGCAGAAGATGCATTGCTACTGTGACGGTACGAAGCAGAAGCTGCGGGAATGGCTGCGCTCCCGTTACGGATCGCTCGATCAGTTGGCAAAGACGTGGCACCGCTATAGTTACGAAACATGGGAAGACGTGGAGCCGCCGCGGTCGTTTTCAGGTTATCCCGATAGTCTGGATTGGCTGGAGTTTCGCATTGACGATGCGTATAGCCTGCAAGACTGGCGGGTGAAGCTGTTTCGCAAACTTGACCCAAACCATCGCATCACTGCCCACGGTGTAGCGGGAACGCTTGAAGACTTACCCTCCTCCGGGCACAACGAGTGGCGCTCCGCCGCGAAAGTCGACACATGGGGCATGACGTGGATTGCCGCAAGAAAGGGTGACGAGCCTTGGAAGCAGTTTCAGACTCTCGACCTGGTTCGCGGAGGAGCAAAGGGCAAGCCATTCTGGCATGCCGAGGCTGAGGGCGGTCCTCTTTGGATGCAGCCGCAAGTTATCGGGCGAACCAAAGAAGACGGCCGAATCCCCGACGCAGAGGATGTCCGGCTCTGGAATCTTGTCTCCTGCGCCGGCGGAGCGAAAGGAATTCTCTATTGCCGATGGCGGCCTCTCTTGGACGGCCCGCTCTTTGGAGCATTCGGTCCATTCGCCATGGATGGCTCAGCTACTCCTCGATCGGAGATGGCCAGCCGCGTCGCTCAATGGACGAACGGCCATCCGAACATTTGGAAATCGCAACCTGTCAAGGGAGACGTCGGGCTCGTTTTCGTCCCCGAATCCGAAAACTTCAACTATATACAGCAGGGCGACACCGCCTTTTATGCCCAGTCCATCCGCGGGGCTTACCAGGCGTTTTTTGATTCCAACATCCAACCGGATTTTGTCTCGCTCGATGATATCGCCAGTTATAAGCTCATTTACCTCGCCTATCCCGTGATGTTAAAGAGCGAAACTGTTGCCAAACTCCGGAAGTACGTTGAGCAGGGCGGCATTCTGATAAGCGAAGGTCTGCCCGGCTACTTTGGGGATCACGGCCATGTCGGCACGGTGCAACCCAATTACGGGCTCAATGAGGTTTTCGGGGCACGAGAATGTTATGTCGAATTCATGCCCGATATCTCGAATGATTTGATCTTCGAAGTGAAGGGTAGTCAGATCCATGGGCGCTATTTCCGGCAGGAGTACACGCTAGAGGGCGGCGAGGCAGCGGGACACTTCGCAAACGGCAACATCGCCGCAGTTGCGCACACCTTCGGTCAAGGCCGGACTCTTCTATTGGGTTCTTTCCCGGGAGCGGGCTATTTCCTCCATCACGCTCCTGCGACAAAGACCCTCTTCGCCGGTTTCCTCGAGAGTGCTGGAGTCGCGCAGAACCTGAAAATCGACGACAACAACGTGCAGGCAAGACTTCATCAGGGAGCTGGCGGCGCGTACCTTTGGATCATCAATCCGACACGGAACGATCGGCCGGTTAAGGTTTCGCTGGGATCAGGAAACTTCACAT
>DASYBJ010000185.1:0-10193 GCA_036500845.1 Acidobacteriaceae bacterium | reverse complement strand
CATACCCTGAGCCGCCAACGACTCCCCGTCAAATGGGCTCTCGATTCCGCTTGGCGGCCTTGAGCGCTTCATCGACTGCCTTGTCGACGCGCTTCTGCCGTGACTCGGGACTCTGATAATAGAAAATACCGAGCAAATGCCCGCGACGCTGTACTGCCGTCATCGCTTCCCACCCCGCACGCGCTTGCGGATACCGCTGAAACGCTACCTGCAAAATTGGCGGAAGCTCCCGCTCGCCCTCCATCGCCAGCATCATCCGTTCAGCCATCTGCTCCGCACGTCGGACGCGCGCCTCCGCACTCTTCGGCCCGTTGACAGCATCCGCAATATACTTCCGTATCGAGTAGCTCAACTGCTCGAACCATTTCTTCAACGAGCGTTCTTCCTTCAGCAACTTCGCCAATTCAGCCGGCACGGTCGCGGTACGCTCTTCGAGGTCGGGCTCAAGCACGATCTCAGCCATGCTGCCCACCGTAACTCTCGCGCCTTTTTGCATCTCCTTATTCACTAGCAGCAGATGGCCGCCTCGCGCCGAACCAAACAATGAAGTGCGAAAAGGGAAGCCGTTGATCGCCCCCTTGACACGGAGCCGTTTACGCGTCGTCCAAACCTTGGTGGCATCGAACGGCAACCTCACAATCACCCATTTCAGGGCGGTGTTGTCGCGCTCCAAAACCGCTCGGAATTTCTTTTTGTTCCCCACGCGCCCAAGCGTAATCCATCGAGTTCCACTCGGCCACTTCACCCTGGAATCTGCCTGCGGGCTCTGGATCGGCGCAGCCATCGCCCGCTCCCCTGCTGGTATCTTAGGTTGGTTGCCCGGCATCCTCGCGGAGACTACCCTTCTTGAGTCGGGTGGTGGTTCGACCACCATCGAGAGTTATGCCGGTCGAATCACCGAAACCTGTGCAGGCGTGTCGATCAGTAGATACATTGCTACATTGCTCCAAAGCCGCCCCCATGGCGCGAAAGATGGACCGCGCGCAGCCCTCTAAATGCCGTTACACCCTGAAAACCTGCGGAGAAACGCGGCACAAACGGCCTTACCTGATTGAAAAAGCTCGAAATTCGGGACTATACTGTGAAACGAAGTTTTACAGTATGAGATTTCGCCCGGGTTCGGCGAAGCGCGACGAAAGCGAGGAATCTGGTAAATGGCTCTAGCAAATCTCCAAGACGGTGCAATCGCGATCGATGCTCCTGTTTCCCAGGAGTTCGAACAAATCCTCCAACCGAAAGCCCTCGAGTTCCTGGTTGAATTGCACAACCGTTTTGACGGGAGGCGCCGGGAGCTGCTGGAGCGCCGCGTGGTACGGCAGCGTGAAATCGATGCAGGAGCGCGTCCCGACTTCTTGAAAGAAACCGAGTCCATCCGGAAGTCCGACTGGACCACCGCCCCGATTCCTGCCGATCTGCTGGATCGAAGGACGGAGATCACCGGACCGGTCGATCGCAAGATGATCATCAACGCTCTCAACAGCGGCGCGAAGTGTTTTATGGCGGATTTCGAGGATTCGAATTCCCCCACGTGGGATAATGTGATCTCCGGACAGATCAATCTCCGAGACGCGATCCGCGGCACCATCGACTACGTCAGCCCTGAGGGCAAGAAGTACGCGCTCAATCCGAATCCGGCTACCCTCATCGTGCGGCCGCGCGGCTGGCACCTTGTGGAGAAGCATTTCCTGATTCAGGGTCAGCCGATCTCCGGCTCTCTCTTCGACTTTGGGCTTTTCTTCTTCCACAACGCCCAGGCGCTGCTTGAAAAGGGCAGTGGGCCCTACTTCTATCTCCCCAAAATGCAGAGCCACCTCGAGGCCAGGCTTTGGAACGACGTTTTCCTGTTCGCGCAGGAACATGTTGGTGTTCCCCGCGGTTCCATCCGCGCTACCGTGCTCATTGAGACCATCCTGGCTTCCTTCGAAATGGATGAGATTCTCCATGAGCTTCGGGAGCATTCGGCTGGCTTGAACTGTGGCCGTTGGGATTACATCTTCAGCTTTATCAAGACTTTCAAAAATTCCAAAGATTTCGTTTTGCCGGATCGCGCGCTCGTAACCATGGATCGGGACTTCCTGAAAGCGTATGTCGATCTGCTCATCCAGACTTGCCACCGGCGAGGCATCCACGCGATGGGCGGCATGGCCGCGCAGATTCCCATCAAATCGGATCCTGTCGCCAATGAAGCCGCCCTCGAGAAGGTACGCAAGGACAAGCTCCGCGAGGTCAAAGCCGGACACGACGGCACCTGGGTTGCCCACCCCGGCCTCGTCGCAGTAGCCAAAGACGTCTTCGACGAGTACATGAAGACACCCAACCAGATCGGCGTGAAGCCGGGTGATGTGCATGTTACAGCGGCGGATCTGCTCAAAGTGCCAAACGGAGAGATCACCTACAATGGCCTCTGCCAGAACATCGATGTGGGTATCCAGTACCTCGAATCATGGCTGCGCGGCAATGGCTGCGTGCCCATCTATAACCTGATGGAAGATGCGGCAACAGCTGAAATTTCGAGGACGCAGGTCTGGCAGTGGTTGCGCTACAGTTCGACTCTCTCCGATGGCCGGAAGGTCACAGCGGATCTGGTTCGGGACACGATCGCCCTGCAACTCGAAAAGATTCGCAAGGTTTTAGGCCCGGAGCACTATAAACAGAGCAAATTTGATCAGGCCGCAGGTCTTTTTGAGCACCTGATCGTCAGCAGCGACCTCAAGGATTTCATGACCCTGGAGGCCTATTCGTATCTCTGAGCCGGATGTGCTTTGTCCGGTTGGTCATCTGAGCTCGAGAAGATACTACGCGTGGCGCCTTGAGGACGTAGTTTGGTAGGGTATGGAGCACAGCAAAGAGGGGTTTTAATCTCTCGCTGTTTCGAGAGAGGTAGCCTGGGCCATACAAACCAGCTTCGAACAGGCGGCCGCGGGCGAACAGGTAAACAGTGATTGCAGTGTCTTCAATTTCCTTCGGGTGATCACGAATATGTCGTTCACATCCAGCCGTAGTTCTAGCGCCCAAGCGACTGCGCCGCCTTCCGGGAGTGATGCCGTAAATGCACGAATCACCGGCCGGATATTGGATGAACTGCGTGCGATCCTCGGAGATCGCGGCCTGCTGACCTCGCCCGTAGACCTCCATACCTACGAGTGCGATGGCCTCACGAACTTTCGCGTGATGCCCCGCGCCGTGCTCTTGCCCAGTTCGACGGAACAGGTCCAATCGGCCCTGCGTGTCTGCCACCGCGAACGGATTCCCTTCGTAGCTCGTGGATCAGGCACAGGACTGAGTGGCGGCGCGCTTCCCGTCGCGAACGGGGTAGTCATCAGCCTTGCGCGCATGAATCGGATCCTCGAAGTCGACCTGCCGAACGCCCGCGTGGTTGTCGAACCGGGAGTCATCAATCTCAACGTGACCAGCCGCGTCACGGCCGCGGATTATTTCTACGCGCCGGATCCCTCCTCACAGTCGGTCTGCTCGGTTGGCGGCAACGTAGCCGAGAACGCGGGCGGCCTGCATTGTCTCAAGTATGGATTCACTACTACCCACGTGCTGGGTCTGGAAGTTGTCCTTCCGGATGGCACACTGGTCCATCTCGGGGGCAAAGCGCTCGATAGGCCTGGCTACGATCTGCCGGGAGTCTTTGTAGGTTCCGAGGGCACCCTGGGAGTTGCCACCAGAATCATCTTGCGGGTGATCAAACGCGCCGAGTGCATTCATGTTCTGATGGCGGGCTTCGATACGACCAACGAGGCCGGTGCGGCGGTTAGCGGCATCATTGCTGGCGGCCTGTACCCCGCCGCGATCGAGATGATGGACAGTCTTTCGATCGAGGCCACCGAGGCGGCGGTTCACGCCAACTATCCAAAGTGCGGAGGACTCCTCCTAGTCGAGTTGGATGGCCCTCCCGCGGAAGTAGCGGTCCAGTTGCAGCGCGTCGAAGAGATCTGCCGCAAGAGCGGCGCCTGGGAGATCCGCATGGCGAAGACGGTAGAAGAACGTGCGCTGATTTGGAAAGGAAGGAAAGCTGCGTTTGCTGCCATGGGACGCATCTCCCCAAACTACATCGTCCAGGATGGCGTGATTCCCCGCACGTCATTGCCCGAAGTGATGGAGCGGATCAGCAGGATGAGCGCCGAGGCGGGCCTGCGCGTCGCGAACGTCTTCCATGCGGGTGATGGCAACCTGCATCCCCTCGTCCTTTATGACGCGCGTATTCCCGGGCAAGAGGCCGCAGCCGAGGCTCTCTCCGCTAAAATCCTCGAGCTCTGCATCGAGAAGGGTGGTTCGATCACCGGCGAGCACGGCGTCGGAGAAGAAAAGAAGATGATGATGTCGAAAATGTACAGCGAACCGGACCTCGAGACGATGCAGAGGGTACGGTGCGCATTCGACCCTCTTCACCTTGCAAATCCAACGAAAGTCTTCCCGCGGCCCCGTCTCTGCGGTGAAAAGCCCGGCAAATATTCTCCTCATCCGTTGGAGATTGCCGGCGTCGCGGAGCGTTACTAATCCATGGCCTCGAGCTCTGCCGTCAATTCCAGCCTACTTCGAGAACAGCTCTCTGCGCTTACTGGCTCGGAGTATGTTCGGCGGCCTAGGAGTGCTGAAGCGATCGGCGGGATTTTGCCTGCATGGATCGTCACTCCCGGTTCGGAGCAAGAAGTCGCATCTGTATTGCATTTGGCCAATGAAATGGACCTTGCGGTCATTCCCCGCGGTGGAGGCAGCAAACTCGCATGGGGAAATCCTCCGCGGGGTGCGGACCTCGTTCTTTCGCTCGAGCGGCTGAACCGGGTTGAAGAACATGCCTGGGCCGATCTGACCGTCACGGTACAGGCTGGATGCACGATCGAAAGTCTGCAACAAACTCTGGCTCTGCATAAACAGCGGCTGGCCATTGATCCGTTATGGCCCCACCGGGCCACAGTGGGGGGTGTACTTTCCGCGAATGATACCGGCGCGATGCGGCTCTGCTTCGGAGCCCTGCGGGACCTCGTCATCGGCATCACCCTCGCCTTACCGGACGGAACCCTCGCCAAAAGCGGCGGCAAAGTAGTCAAGAACGTTGCGGGTTACGATTTGCCTAAGCTCACAACCGGAGCAGGCGGAACTCTTGGCGTGATCACGCGCGCCATCTTCCGGGTACATCCCCTTCCGGCAAAGACCCAAACCCTATCCATACGAGCTGAGACCCTGAACGGGATGCAGCGTCTC
The DNA here is from genome assembly GCA_036500845.1 of Acidobacteriaceae bacterium. Taxonomy (GTDB): domain Bacteria; phylum Acidobacteriota; class Terriglobia; order Terriglobales; family Acidobacteriaceae; genus PALSA-350. Next base: position 4,982 of record DASYBJ010000185.1, on the reverse strand, counting down.
ATCTTGGCGCTCCTCGGTTCCAACGTTGCGTTTAGCGCGATCCAGGTTCGAGCAGCTTCCGCTTCTGTGCCCGTAATTGATGTCGCTCTGGAAGGTACTGATGCGGGATTGCCTTCCCAGGTGGATCGTATTCAAGGATTAGCCAGCCCCGCCCTCGCAGGCCCGGAAGATGGAAGCGTGTGGGCTGCTCGCGAACGTCTTTGGCTGGCTGAATCAGGGGCGGCGAATGCCGGGCCAAGTGACGGAGCTGTTGTGAAGATCAGCGTGATTCCCTCCGCGATCCAGAACACACTCGCAATGGTCGAGAGATCGAGTGCCGCTCACAGGGCGGCATGGCGGGCGGTGATCCAAGGAACAGGAATTGGTTGGATCAGTTTAGAAGCCGATGCAGCGCACTTCCCGGAGCTGCTCGAGCAGCTCCGGACGGAAATCGAAGGAGAAGGCGGCTCGCTGGTTGTGCAGCGTCTTCCATTCGGCGCTCAGGGTCTCGACGTGTGGGGAAATCCCGGAGATGCATTGCCCTTAATGCGGGCATTAAAGGATCAGTTCGATCCGAAAAGCACTTTGAATCCCGGCCGGTACGTGGGAGGAATCTGATGACGCTCCACCAGATCGACGGCACGTCCGCAACCGGCGCCCAATGCCCAAGCGCTTTCGACGCCCATCATCCGCCCTCGCCGGATCTTATCAGTCAATGTGTGCATTGCGGTTTCTGCCTCCCGGCGTGCCCCACGTACGTGCTGTGGGGGGAAGAAATGGATTCGCCTCGCGGCCGCATTTATCTGATGAAAATGGCGAGCAATGGCGAAACCACCATCTCTCCGGAATGGGTGGAACACTTCGATACCTGCCTCGGCTGTATGTCCTGTCTCACTGCCTGTCCCTCGGGCGTGCAGTATGACGCGCTCATCGAGTCCACACGCGCCCAGATCGAACGCCTGCACACGCGTTCAGTAGGCGACCGCCTATTCCGTCAGATGATCTTCAGTATTTTCCCCAGGGTCGGCCGGCTGCGTCTCCTCCGCTATCTGCTCTTTGCCTATCAAAAGCTAGGCCTCCAGACCCTGGTGCGCAAGCTGGGAATCCTCAAACTGTTTCCCGCCCGTTTCCAAGCGATGGAAGCTTTACTTCCCCAACTGGCCGCCTATGAAACCATTCCAAGGATAACAGCGGCTGTGGGCGAAAAGCGCGGGCGGGTCGGATTGGTGCTTGGGTGCGTGCAGCGCGAGTTTCTCTCTGAAGTCAATGCGGCAACAGTTCGCGTGCTGGCCGAAGAGGGATGCGAAGTCGTTGCTCCGCAAGAGCAGCCATGTTGCGGAGCGTTGTTGGTGCATGCGGGCGAGGAAGGCCAGGCGCAAGAGCTCGCGCGGCGCATGATTGACTCCTTCGAGAAGGCTGGGGTCGACGTCGTGATCTCGAATGCCGGTGGGTGTGGCTCGAATCTGAAGGATTATGGGCGCTTGTTGCGTGACGATCCCGCGTATGCCGGGCGGGCAGTGAAATTCTCCGCGAAATGCAAGGACATCGCCGAGTTTCTGGAGCAGATCGGACCTCGCGCTGTGCGTCACGCTTTCCCATCGCGTGTTGCCTATCAGGACTCGTGTCATTTGCAGCACGCGTTGAGCGTGCGCACCCAACCACGCGCTCAGTTGTCTGCGATTCCCGGTCTTGAGTTGATCGAATTGCCCGAAGGCGCCATCTGCTGCGGATCGGCTGGAATCTACAACCTGGTTCGGCCCCAGACGGCCAACGAACTAGCGGATCGAAAGGCGGGCCATATCGCCGCCGTTCACCCCGACATCGTGGCGACAGGAAACCCTGGGTGTCTCTTACAACTCAGGGCTGCGCTGGCACGGAGCGGCCACAGAACGCGCGTGGTCCACACAATTAACCTTCTCGATGCTTCGATTCGAAATCAGCGATCGCTTCCCTAGCAGGCTGCGGAAAAACCCGCCGAAGCAAACAAGCGAGGCGCTAGAAGATGTATCACCCGAAGCGGAGCACCCCAAGGAATAGACGGTTCGTTCGCCGCAGACTAGTTTTTCAGCCTGCTAGGCGGGAGAGAGATGGTGCAGAGAGTAACATCCCGCCTTGCTTCCCCTGACTCTCCGACTTAGCCCGCTTGTTTGTGTAGGAGCAACAAGAAGTAAGCTATCTTGAAGCCCCACCAAAAACAGTAGCAGTATGAATTACCAGGAAGAGGGGCGCCACATTCTTCGGGGTGGCTTTTCAGCCCGAACGCTGGGATACAACAAAGGCGTGCATCGAGAAACCAGGGCCATAGGATGGCTTAGATCTCGAGCAAGAAAGCCCAGCCTTATTCTTCTGACGTGCCAACTCGCGCAGAAACATTAAACGGTGATTCACACGTCCTGCGAACTGAGTCCTCCCCCGAGAATCAATCCACAGCCAGTGAGAATCACCGCTTGATTGCAAGCATACAAGCTTGTAGGTGTTTGGCTACAGAATCCCGGTAACAAGCAGCAGCATAATGGTAACTTCAATCTGGTAATGGCCGAGGCCGTCGCGGTGTCGCGCCAATGCCGTACGGACACCCCGAATCGTATGCTATTTCGCTGCGCTCTGTGCTACCGACATATTCCGCGCCTCTTGGAGTGCGGGAGAGAGCAGGAGTTTCTTGACCTGGTCGGTGGCGTCACTACGGAGACGCCGCTGCTGTTCACCTTGTTGTCGACTGTGGTTTGCAGTGAGAGATCTGCGCTTTCCTGCACCTGTCCGCTGAGAACTCCGAAGAACAAGTACTGGGGTTCAGTGCCTTCCGTTTTGACGGTACTCACAAACATGGGAGAACCGCTGTTGCCGCTGTAGGTCTGGGCCTGCGCTAAGTAAATGTTTCCCGGTTTCCGTAACGTCGTGGGAATTGCCTCTTCGGGGATCGTGGAAAGCGCACCAGTCCGAACCGTCGGCTCCAATCTGGCATCCCCCGAGTACTGAACGAAGAGGCCTGTAAAGACTACCCGGGCTCCCTCTTCGACTTGGTCCCGACCAGGCCGCTGATCGAGTTACCCGTGAGCGGTCAAAAAATGAAAACAGAAGTGAGACAAAGAAATGACAACTTACTCCCGACTCCTATTTACCTCGTGATGGATCGATAACTTGAAAATCGAGCCTGCTTCAGGCGCAATGAGCGAGATAGTCTGTGTCAACTGGCCAAGTTCAGGTGATGCACTTGATGAGACTTCAGGTGTAAAGACTGCGTCTCGTAAATCGGGACTTCCGAAATGGAGTTGCGGCCGCCTCTAGCGAAGCCACAAAACACATAGATGAAACACGGAGAACGGATGAATATTTCCAGATCGCCTCTTCCAACTGATCATCGTCGAACGAACCATTGTGCGCAGAGTGTCGTTGGTCTTCCTCTTTTTCGCCAGCGCGCAACCGGCAAGATTTCCGCTGCTTGGCATCAAGGAATTTTTTTCCATCCACCTACTCTCAATTGCTCATCTCGTCTCCTGCTGAACCTGGATACTTGAACCTGGATACTTGAAAGAGTGACCGTCGAATAGTCCTCCATAACCTCTTGCATTGACCCGTCCTCGTCGGTCGCTCTGTGAAGATTTGATGTGCTAGCGACAGGAGCCAAGAGCCGATTGACGGCCCGGCGGTGTTGGTCCATGATGTTCGTGGAAGCAGGCACGATTTTCGCTCCCAGAAACCGCCATCCGCGAGTCCAAGGCTGATCGTGCTTCCAACTGGTCCGTTAGGTGGCAATCACCGTTTTCGAGGTGGTCAATGACGGCTCGACTCCCGGCAGTTATCTTCTCCGCACTCTTTCTTGCAGCTTCCGCGCCCCTCCGGGGAGAGGAAGTCGTCGTCCCTGCGGGAACTATTCTGCAGTGCACTCTCAATGAACCCAACCTTTCCTCCAAGACAGCCGAAGCCGGTGACCCGGTGCTGTGCGATGTCGGGCCGCTCTATGTCTTTGGTGTACCCGTGCTGCCGCGCGGCGCGTATTTGGAGGGCCGCTTCGCCGATTTTCGCGACCCCGGACACTTTTGGGGGAAGGGATGGATGCAGCTTGATTTTGACAAGATCTTATTGCCCGGCGCGGAGATTCCCCTCTCCACCAAGGTGACCAAGGTGCAGCATCTGCGCGTCGATGCTCAGGGAAAGGTTCACGGCGGCGGGCACACTGGCCGTGATATCGCCGAATGGTCCATTCCTGTTTTGTGGCCGGAAAAGATTGTCACACTTCCGATGCGTGGACCCCGGCCGGCACTCAAAGGTGAAGCGCGCATCAGCTTGAAGCTCATGCAGGATTTGCCGATTCCGGAAGATGCTGCGGATATATCTCCTAATCGCCGCCTCATAAAACCGGGAGCTTTCCGGCCTGATCCGGCCAAGACTGCGCCCGCTCTTAACCAGGCATCCACCAATCAACCCTCCACCGCTCCTTCGGCTGAGCCAGTTCTGGCCGCAACATCGGACCAGGGTACGGCTCTCGTCCTTAAACGCGGCGGAGGTATGCTCGTCCGGGATTACTGGTTCGAAAATGGCGAGCGAATTCGATATCACTCCTTCGACGGGTCCGAGGGACTACTTCCGATTCAGGCCCTCGATCTTGGAAGAACGGTGCGGCTGAACCGGGAACGTGGGGTCGATTTTGTGATCAGCTCTGTCCGCGACGGAAGTTAGCCACCACGCGCCGTGGAATCAAGCGCGGCGAAGGAGGGCGGCAACTTTGCAGATCCGGAGCTCTGAGCTCCAGGTGTGCTTGGGTTAGGGAAGTATTGGGGCGACCGTTCTACGAGAGATCCGCATCTTGCCGCTGGAGTGTGTGTTTAGCTTGAACTAGGGGAACGACGACATCAGGCTCGACCTACAACGACCAAGGGTGGAAGCCGGCAATTACAGGTTAAGGGCAGCGATGATGAGGCCAAGTTGAACCGGTTTGGTCCACAAAAGATACAAGAGCCGATTGCCGCAAGATTGCATCATTTTGACCCTCTCCTTTGAGATCG
>DASYBJ010000184.1:0-89941 GCA_036500845.1 Acidobacteriaceae bacterium | reverse complement strand
GATGTTTATTTCGGCGCTGGTTGCGCGCGATATCTTTACCGCCACCAATTGTAGGTGCGCAAGGAGCCTGGAGTACGTCGACAGATCGTAAAAGGTTTGTCAGTCGCTGGTGACAGAGAACTTGATATACCGCACTAAGGTTCCCGCTCAAAGCGGAGTTACATCCCAACGCCGATTGTCCCCAACTTGCGGGTGGCTCCGGATGTACTCACCCGCCTCTAGAAGCGCTTGGTCGATTGCATCAAAAGTGGCGTGACGCACCTAGCCTGATCATCGTCGGAAGCGATGACGGGAGGAGGCACGAGGTGAAGAGTTATGCATCTAAGTTGAAGCTACAGAGTGCCGTGTTCTGGCTCAAAGGCGTGACGGATCTCTTCTTACCGACGCTATATTCAGGAGCCGTGATGGCGATCCTGCCCCCCTCTGAAGAGGGTTTGGGGCTCGCGGTCATTGAATCGATGGCATGCGGCACACCCGTAATCTGCTCTGCTGCCGGATCGCTTCCTGAAGTTGCTGGTGATGCTTCACCCTACTTCTCGCCGTATTCCTCCGATCAGTTATCGGATACGATCGAACGGCTGATGGACTCGACCAGTGAACAGGAGAGGCTCACGTCTGCGGGATTAAAGAGAGCCAGAAGATATTCTCAGGACAATTCGGCTCTTCTTCAGGCCGCAATTATACGCAAGCTCCTAGCTGCCTAAGGGCACATCCGCGCCAGCGGAACACCGTGACCCGGTTAGTTCTGTATTGGCCATTTAGGAGGCGGTTGGAGAGAGCCGAGTATCCTTCCGACTGCGCTTTTTAAATAGAAGAGCGCCTCCCGGGGTTGCGCAAGGCAAAACGCTCTCAGCGCTCCCCCAGAAGCACGGATTACAGGGCATCGTGACAGTAATCATTGCGGTTTAAGTCGCGTTCATTGGAACGTTTCAGTGGTTCACGGCGAGGGAGAAGTTACGTCTGTACTTGTATATCCCGGGGGTCGAGGTTTACCCAAGCGCCTTAGCGGGCACTCATCATGTTCAGTTCCATTGCCATCCGCTATTCCGTTCAGGCATTGGGAGTAAGAGTTCGCAATGACTACCGGCTCACGGCTTGATATTGTCAGTAAATGGGAACAAGCCATATCATTGCGCAAATCGATGAAGAGATAAGCCGCTTGCAACAGGTCAAGGACTTACTAATCGGCAGCACCGCAAAGCACGGCCCCGGTAGACCCGCAGCCCCGGCATCGAACAATCGCCAGCTCTCACCCGAAGCCCGAGCAAGAATCGCCGCCGCGCAGAAAGCCCGCTGGGCAAGGGCCAGGAAAGCCGGCGAAATAGCCGCGGTGGTAGACAATACGAAATGCTGGCGGCAATACCCACTGCTCGAATCGCAGATCACAGTCTAGGCACGCACCGTCGCTCAGCAGCCAGCAGCGGAAGTTAAGGGGGACGGAAGTTAAAGGGGACGGACGGGAAGATCCCTAAAGCTGATGCTCACAGTGCGAGCTTAGACAATTCGTGGCCAGACGGGACTGACACTTTGTGAAAACAGACGGAATTCGTGGACGGGGTTGACTTAGACTTTCCGTAAAATGCCAGTCTCCATCTGACCATGATTTTTTGACCGGGTTAGCGCCTTGGGTTGTCCATCATCTGGTAGCGTCCTGGGCGCTCTCCCCAATGATGTCGTACTGGGACTCCTTCGCGCCGGTCCGGACATGCACACGCTTCCCATCGTTCCAGACCGCCACCGCGGCGCCTGCCGGTTGCCTCCAGAGAGATTCGTGATGAGGCCACGTCCCGTAAGGTGTCAGCGTGTAGACCGCTTCCCCAACTTTCACCGTATAGACAAGCATTTCCGCGTCGTGACAGGTCGACATGCTGGTGCCGTACCCGGACCCATCGCAGTTCATGCGGACAGATTCCGCGTGAGTCTCCTGGAAAATGGCGTCCTGATACTTCGGGCCGGACCTGTATTTGGCCGACGCCGCGGAGCAGAGGATGAGCGTGACTAATAGAGTTTTCACGTGGAAGCCTCCTGCCAGTTCTACATTGTCGGAGACAAGCTGGGCTTTAGCACTTTTGACTCATTACTTCCGTATCTTTCCAGGTTGTTGGGTTTGCCCCTTATAGGGTAGGAAGAGCTCGATATTAAGAGGCTTCAAGGCCGCCTCATAGAACGCCAACGAACGTTCGACATTGCTGACAGTCAGAATCATGTGGTCGAGCATTGTTCTCTCCTTCAAATCACAATGGCCTCAACGGCCTTTTCACCATTGGGTACAGCATGGATCGCAAGCGGTGGTATGTTCATGCCCTCGGCACGTACAGTCTGGACGTCATCAATTCCAATGAAGCCCAGAATCTGGCGCAGATACGGCTCCACGGAATCCCAGGATTTCCAAGGCCCGTCACTAAAGACTCCACCAGATGCAAGCACCAGGATTGCCTTCTTACCTTTTGCTAACCCCTCTACTGCGACCCCGGCGTAGTTGAAGGTCTTGCCAGCGCGTACAACATGGTCAATCCACGGTTTCAGAGAAGAGGGGATTCCGAAATTCCACATGGGGCAGGCTATAACCAACAGATCCGACAACAAAAGTTCGTCAATTAGTTGGTCGGACAGATACACAGCTTCCTTCAGTGATTCCGCCTCCACCGGGTCTTGCGTAGTAATCGCCTTCACGGTCGGCTGATCGAAGTGCGGAAGTTTGTCCTTCACCAGGTCGCGCTCGATGACCCTAGCCTCTGGATATTGGATCTCAAGCCGTTCTCTCACCTTGCTGGTCAATAGGCGGCTCGCGGACTCGGATCCGCGAGGGCTTGATTCGACAATTAGGGTTTGATTCATGGCACTTTAAGCTACGTAGCTCACATGGGAGTAACTATGAAAAAGCACGACCCCAAGAAACCACTGAACTCTTTGTTTGTCTGCGGTCATGAGGACCCTGCTGCCGTCCGCGAGCTGCTGACCAAAGTAGGAGATAAGTGGAGTATCTTTTTGATCCTCTCTTGGCGAAACTGCCGGGGGGACGCGCTCGATTTTCTGAGCTCGAAAGAGCAATCCCCGGCATCTCGCAAAGAATGCTGACACTGACACTGCGAAACCTGGAGCGAGACGGGTTGCTCACAAGAGAGTTGTTTCCCGAGGTGCCTCTGCGAGTGGAGTATGAGCTGACCACTCTGAGCCGAAGTCTTTTACGCCCGATGCAGGGTCTCGTGGATTGGGTTACACAAAATTGGAAGCAAGTAAAAGAGGCGCGGATCGAATTCGATGCAAGATGAGCCGTGGCACTCCGCCAAGTGAGTGCCAATCTGTCCAATTTGTCTGAGGTTTTGCTCCCCCAATCGCCATGACCTACGGGCGAGAGCGATCTCTGCTTCCGCCTGCGATGATGCGGCTTTTCATAGCGAACCGCTGGGTGCCCCAGGGCCTCGCTCTTGAGACCTGGGTTTATGCTTACGCTGCAAGACCAGCACTTACGACGTACTCCGGCACATGTTCGATCACACGCCCTTTAGCCGTGCCGCAAGCCATCTCCTGCTGAAGGGCTTCGGCCCCCGAGGTATCGCCGTTGACTTCCTGCAAAGTCAACAATTCATTCCAAAGGCCAACTGCAGGTCTTCGCCCTCCGGTTATTGCTCCGCGGGAAGTTAGCGTTAGACTCTCAATTGTCTTGAAATGCTCTTCCAAGCCGATTTTCAGTTTGGAATCGGCCGAAGAGAAGATTGATATCTCCCCGGGAGCTTGCGGCGATCAACTTTTATATTCTCTTCTTCCGTAAAAAAAGACCGGAGGGCCGAAGCCCTCCGGTCAAAGATGCAACCCGAACCTGAGCTTTAGAAGCTGAGGTTCAAGCTGAACTCGATTGCTCTCGGTGCGGCTAGACCGAAGACGCCTGTGCCAGTGCCGACACGATCGCTGAGACGGCCACTATAAGTTGTGCTATTTATGAATCCTGTCGAAACGGTTGAGCCGGCGTTCTGTAACACCCCTCGCATCGCCGTCGGGCCGGGCAGATCGAAGTTCGCGAAATTGAGGATATTGTAGAAGCCTACGGTCGGTTCTATCGTGAAGCGCTCTACTGTTCTGGACCAGCTGGCCTTTAGGTCCCAATCACGCAGAGGATCCATATTGACTTGGCCTGCTGGGGCGGTTGCGACCGGCTGCACAACTCCGCCCAACTGCTGCAGCTGCCTCAGGGTCATCAGGCCGTTGTTGATTAGAACTTGCCCCGCCGGAGTTGCCTGATTCGCATAGCGAGAGTTGAAAGCACTGATCGTCTGATTGAGGTTGGAGGCATTCAAGCCGTTGCGGTCAAACCCACCGATCTTGGTTCCAGGTAGAAGGTCCTGACCGGTGCCGTCGCCAGTGAGATCGGTGCGGAAGATTTCGCCGCCCGCACCGGTTGACTGGAGGTTCAAACTCTGAGACAGACCGCTCCAGACGTGTACGGTAGAAGCGAGACGGAAGCTATATGGCAAATCAGCCACGGCGCCGACAGACACTTGATGGGTCCGGTCGAGTAACGATGGACCGTTAGAGCCGAGCGGGTTTCTGTTGTCCACGGCAGCAATCACAAAATCCTGATCGCTGTTACCCGTGCCGTCCCCGGCATTCCAGCCGCCAGTATTTACGAACCGGGAGAAAGAGTAGGCGACCTGTGTGTTCAGCACCTTCAGACCTGGCGCCGGATGATTGATTTGTCCAACGAGTTTTACATCCAGGCCGTTATAGACGGAGCGGCCGATTGGTTGGCTTTGGTAGAGGGCGGCAATCCTTGGATCGATGCCGGTAAAGGCCCCTCCAGCGCTCCCTAACTCCGTGGAGGAGGTCAGGCCGTTGTGGGCGAAATCTGAGATTGTTGCTCCATTCAAGATGGCCTGGTCGATTGTGCTTGCATTGAATTGTTGCAGGGTCGCCGCAATTGCAGTTTGAGCAATTGCCTTATCGAAATAAGAGACGTCCCCCGCGTGATTGATATCTACACCCAACAGCGAATGCGTTTCCACGTTACGCAAATAGTCGACGCTAAGCACGAGGCCAGGACGGAGTTCTCGTTGAATGCCGACATTTCCCTGGAAAGAACGAGGGGTTTTGTAATTTGGGGCGAACAGACCGCTGGGGTTCGCCGCAGTTCCGACGTTCACACCTGCCGCGAGCAGCTGGTCGGCGCTTCCAGGATTCGCTGCGTTTGGGTTCGGCGGGGTAGCCGCCTGGAACTGCTGTTCGAAGGCGGCAAGCTGGTTTCCGACTGTTCCGATCGGTCCACCGCAGACGCCGTTCGGCAACTTGATGCCCATCGGACCGGATTTCGCTGTGACGATGGTTTGCACTTGGGAATTATTGCAGGCCAATTGGACATTCAAGAATGCGCCTTGTTGCAATCGCAGCGGACGATCGAAAAGAATGTTGTTGTAGATTACGTTCTCATAGTAGAGACCACCCCCTGCACGGAACACGGTCTTTCCGTTCTTAAAGGGATCCCATGCCATCCCAACTTGGGGGGCGAAATTCCAATTCGGCTGTTTGACGCGATTGCCCTGTCCAGGGAAAAAGGAGTTGATCAGGGCATCGGCGGGCAGGTCGCTATCCGTTCTTCCCGTGTCGCGAACGTAGCGAACTCCGACTTCAAAAGTCAGATTCGGTTGAGGCTTGATAGAGTCTTCGAGATACAGACCGATGCGATTGTCCGGCCCCAAAAGTCCTCCCGCGAATCCGAATGCTGGTTTTTCAGTGGAGAAACCGGGACTCGCAATAAAGACTTGTTCTGCGGGGTAGTTGAGCGGGTTGTCGGCCTTTCCCGCTGGGTCATTGGCAAAAAGTGCGGGGTACGGACCGTTTGCCGCCATTGCAATCTCCGTTGGTCCGGTCTGGACGACAACCGTGGGATTCGCAGCATAGAACCCTGCAAAACCGCCCGCCCGGTTGTTGTTGTAGGAAATGCCATAACGGAGGATGTTGTTGTGCTTCAACCATGAGCCGTCGTACTTAATGACTTTGTCGCTTTGCGGTGTCGCCTGCGGAGCGAGGTAATTGGTTCCTTCATAAAAAGAGCCGATCACGACGCTGACCGGCTGGTTCGCGAAAGGTAGGCTGCTGCCGCGCACCGCATCGACGATCTGGTTTTCGAACTTCAGATAACTGAAGCGTATGTTGTGGCTGAAATTTCCGGTGACGAAGTCGGCGCCTACTGTGTGCTGGAACGTTTGATTCTTCGTCTTGTAGCGTTGGAAACCGCGCCCAAAGGTTGCATCGGTCGAGCTGTCGTACAGGTTGTAGCGGTAGAACATGTGCAAGCCGTGGCCGAGGTTGCTGTCGAGGCGGCCTAAGCCCATTCCTTCACGAAAGGGGCTGGTGAAGGTTCCCGAAGAGGATGTGAATGGACTTTGGAATACCACAGGGATTGCTGAATCCTGCTTGGTTCGTTCGCCGTCCCCGAAGAGGAATAGCTTATTTTTCCACAACGGGCCGCCGAGGTCTCCGCCGTATTGGCTGCGCTGATAGTAAGGTGCGGAAAAGCCTTCAGGGTGGGGAAGTGCGGCTCCCGTCGAGTGATCGCGGAAATAGCCGAATGCCTGACCGTGGACCTGATTGCTCCCCGATTTTGTTGTCACATTGACCGTGCCGGAAGAGGTCAGCTCGGTCGAAATGTCGAGGTTCGATTGTGCGACCTGGAACTCTTGAATGGAGCTTGCAGGAATATCCGTGGTAGTCGTGCCAACCGTTTCATCCGAGATGTCCACGCCGTCGATCATGATCCGAGCGGTACGGCCGAAACGGCCACCGAAGGAGATCGAGGAGTAGCCGGCCTTGGTTGGATCGAAGTTCTGGCCGTCCTGAATTTCAACCCCGGGTTCAAGCTGGGCTAGGTCAAGGAAGTTGCGTCCATTAATGGGCAACTGCTGGATCTGTTTTGCGTCCAGAACACCTTGGATCGTCGTCTGATCCAGGTCCACCTGGACTGAACTGGCTTGTACCTCAACTTGCTGGGCGGTGGAAGTCACGCTCAAATGGATATCTCCACTTGTCACGTTGCCCACGGCAACCTCGACTTTCTTCTGGGTCGGAGCAAATCCAGGGGTATCCACCTGAATGATGTAGTCTCCGGGAATCAAGGATCCGGTTGAGTAGAAGCCGGCTCCGGTCGTGGTGAATACTTTCGTCGTTCCGGTAGAGGGCTGCGTCAGTGTGATTTTGGCATTCGGAACCACGGCCCCGCTGGGGTCCGTGATAGTTCCCTGGATGGTACCGGTCGAGACAGTTGCCTGTGCGTGAGCGAATGTTGGGAAGGTAAACGCAGAAACGCCGAAAACCGCAAGGAATGTCAGAAAGAGAAAATTCTTTCTGATGCTGGGGGGAACTCTTGGACCTCTCATGAAATCTCCTCAACTGGTGCTCAGCTGGACTTGCCGGGATTTGGAGAGTCAGTGTTGCAATTTTGAGGCCAGTAACTCCGGGAGATTAGCAACCCGCTATCAATCAACTGTTAACTATTCAGGTGGTATAGTATCTGCCGCGCCATGTGTCCTTTTGTGGTTTTGATCAGCTCTGTACTATTCCATAAGTGGTAGGTTTCATCCGGATTTCTGAACCAACCTGTGGCCAGGGGTCTTCTTTCAGGGATGAGCTTCTTGGATTTTGGGCCCGCAAAAATCGAGAGCTGAAAACTGAACGACTGCTCCGGAATCTCGCCTTAAGGAGTGGAAGCGAAGAGAAAGCGAATCCAATAGGGAAACTCGAGATATAAATATCTGTTTATATAAGTGACAGCTTATAGAACAGATTTTCAGATGGGATCGCGTCTGAAACGCTTTCTCACGGAGCTGTTTTAACCAGCAACGGCGCAGGTGGAACGCATCTTCACGAAATGACGCCCGCCCCCATCCGCCGCCTGTTTCACGCCCCCGAAAAAAAGGCCAAAATCCCTTTCGCCTAAACTACGCCAATTTCGTTTCAATAGAGCGATTCGGGTGCTGCTCCTGCCGAGCCGTGAAGAATGGCCACTGGAGCTTCCAGTGGGATGTGGCGGGCAATGTTCGGAGAAGAGCTAAGTTTCGGCCTGTGAGCCATTAGAGAGCAGCTGTCGAGACCGTGAAAGAATAGATCTATTGGCGCAAGGCGGCGCTGCCCCATGAACACCTTGAAAACTGCATTTCTGCTTACGGCTCTCACGCTGTTTCTCATCTTTCTCGGCGACCACTTCGGTGGGCGTAACGGAATGATTCTGGCGCTCATTTTCGCCGGAGGAATGAACTTCTTCAGCTACTTCTATTCGGACAAGCTCGCGCTGGCGATGTATCGCGCACAGCCCGTCACACGCGAGCAATTGCCGCGTGTCTACCAGGTCGTCGAGCGAATGACGCAGCGGCTTGGTTTACCCATGCCCAAAATCTACGTCATCCCCAGCGAATCGCCCAACGCGTTTGCCACTGGTCGAAATCCAAAGCACGCATCTGTCGCTGTGACGCAAGGGATCCTGCAATTGCTGAACGATGAAGAGTTGGAGGGAGTGCTGGCGCACGAGTTGGGTCACGTCAGGAACCGGGACATTCTCACCAGCTCGATTGCCGCGACGCTTGCGGGCGCGATTACGATGCTTGCGCGGATGGGATGGTGGGCTAGTCTCTTCGGCGGCTATGGCGGCCGCGACGATCGGGACCGCGGCGGTGGAATCGGCGGGCTCTTGATGCTGATTCTTGCACCGATTGCCGCAATGCTCATTCAACTCGCTGTCTCGCGTTCTCGCGAATATGAAGCCGATGCGACCGGAGCACACATCACAGGAAATCCATATGCTCTGGCCAGTGCCTTGCAGAAGCTGGACGCGTACTCCAAGCGTCTTCCATTGCAAGCGTCGCCTTCGACTGCGCATCTGTTCATCGTTCAACCGATGATGAGTGGGGCGAGTTTGGCCAGTCTCTTTTCTACCCATCCCCCTATCGCCAAGCGCATCGAAAGGCTCATCGGACGCCCCGTGATCAGCTAACCCGGTCTCGCGCAAGATCTCGAACGCGCCCTGGTACGAAAAAACATGCGGACACTCTTCCATTCGATCGTCTATCTTTCGCTCGGCCTCTGGCTCGGGGCGTTGGTCTTCTTCGGTGCTGCGGTTGCTCCCATCGCCTTCGGCGAACTTCCGCCGCTCTTCGCAAACCGGCCGCAAGGTTTTCATGCTGCCGGAGTCGTTGTCGGGGATTCCTTGGTCCGTCTCCATTCGATGGGCTTCTTCTTCGGCGTCGTCTTTCTGGCCGTGATGCTGCTGTCGCGCGTCCATTACCGCACCGTGCTTCCTCAGGCCGTCTTAGTGGTATTGATGCTGCTCCTGACTGGCTATTCGCAGTTCTCCATCATTCCCAGGATGAACACCGCGCGCGACGCGGTCGGTGGAAATATCGAAGCCGTCGCCGCCAACAACCCAGGCCGCGAGATCTTCGATCACTTACACCAGCTCTCTGTTCGAATTGAGACCATCGTTTTGCTTTGCGGGTTCGCCGCCTTTGGAGCGACAGTACATCTCGCACGCCGCGATCTCTCGACGGCAATCTAGGGCCTGTTAACAGGCCCTAGGGGTTCTGCGGACGATATACTCTAGTTTTGCCCGGTGGATCGTTTTTTCGACTGAGGTCCATAACCAATTCCGGCGCGCAAGCGCCCCCTGCCTGGACCGTGGGTCCTTCTCGAATGGCGAGTCCTACAATTTTCTATGAAAACTGGCATTATCGGTCTACCCCAAGTTGGGAAGACCTCTCTGTTCAAAATTCTTACCAAGGCCAAGCTCGATCCCCAGGCCTACTCGAATCCTCGTGAAGCACATCTTGGTATCGCCAAGGTGCCCGATGACCGCCTCGACAGGTTGTCTGCCCTCTATTCTCCTAAGAGGACTGTATATGCGACGGTAGAGTACGCAGACGTCGCCGCAATCGGACAGGAAGCTCTGAAAGAAACCGCTTTTTTGGCGCACCTGCGCAACAATGACGCCCTAATCCATGTCCTCCGCGCTTTTGAGGACGAATCCATACCGCACGTGGGCGACATCGATCCCCTACGCGATATCAAGAATGTCGAGTTCGACCTGATCTTTTCCGATCTGGCACAAGTGGAAAAGCGTTTGGAGCGCCTGGAGAAAGATCTCAAAAAGATGCGCACGGCGGATCTGGAGAAGGAAAATGCGCTGCTTCTGCGCTGCAAGCAGCAGCTTGAGCAGGAGAAGCCGTTGCGTGAGATGGAGATGTCTCCGGACGAAAAGAAGCTGATCCGCGGATTCACTTTTCTTTCCCAAAAGCCGATGCTCTATGTGCTGAACATCTCCGAAAGCACGACGCTAGGGGCCGAGTTGGAGTCGGCTGTGGTCAAGTACAAGCTGGAGGAAGTTGCCTCGCGACCCAATGCAGGAGCGACCGCAATTTGCGGCAAGGTAGAGGCGGAGCTGGCCGAAATGAGCGAGGAGGAAGCCGCCGAATTTCTATCCTCCTACGGTTTGGTTGAGAGCGGCCTTCGCCGCCTCATACGCAAGAGCTATGAGCTTCTAGGTCTGGTCTCGTTCTTCACCGTCGGCGAAGACGAATGCCGCGCCTGGACGATCCCCGTTCACACGCGTGCGCAGGAGGCTGCGGGCGCAATCCACTCTGATCTCGAAAAGCATTTTATACGCGCAGAAACCATTCACTGGGACACTTTGCTTGCCGCAGGCTCTGAGGCTGCAGCCCGTGCTCAGGGCACTTTGCGTCTGGAAGGAAAAGACTACCGCGTCGAAGATGGAGACGTGATGCACATCAGGCACAGCGGATGAGCTACGGGTTTCAACGCTGTCATTCACTGGACTCCAGGCAAGCATTTCAGGATTGCCCAGCGAGTAACGGTTGACCACACTCCTAATTTCTGTCACTCCGGCTGAAAGAGATCACGGAGGACCGCCCCGTTTTCTTTTCGGCTGCTCCGCCGATCCGATTGTCGAATCACGAACGTTAGGAGCTAGCGGCTAGAAACTAGCCCCTCGAACATGTCGACCTTCGCGCTCGCGTCTCTTCTAGGTCTGGTTGCGGCCTTGGCTGATATCTTCGGCGGGCTCCTCTTGGTCCGCGCGAATTGGGAGAAGCGCTATCTCCGCTACTTCGTCGCCCTAGGCGCCGGCTTTATGCTCGCAGCCGTCTTCCTTGAAATGCTTCCTGAGAGTTTTCGTATTTCTGCCCGCTGGGCTCCTGTCCTTGTCTTCGGCGGGTACTGCGGGATTCACTTGCTGGAGCACACGATCACGCCGCACTTCCACTTTGGCGAGGAAACGCACCATGACGAGTTTCTTTCGCGTCACACCAGCAACTCTGTTGTCGGTGGTTTGACGGTCCACTCGTTGTTTGATGGGGTGGCGATTGCCTCCGGATTCGTCCTTTCGCACTGGTTGGGATGGATCATCTTCTTTGCGATTTTTCTGCACAAGATGCCGGAGGGTTTCACTGTCGCATCGGTGACTCTGGCCAGCGGACGCAGCACTCAAGCCGCACTGATCTCAGCGTCGATTGTCGCAGCCGCGACTCTGGGCGGGGTCTTATTAATCAACTTCGTTCCGGGTTGGGTCCGTGCCGGTTTGCCTCTCTCTGCTGGAGTCGCCATCTATGTCGCCGCTACCGATCTTATTCCCGAGGTCAACCGTGAACCCGGTATCCGGATGGCCCTGGTCTTCTTCGCCGGCGTAGCGATCTTCGTTGCCTTCCGGCTTGTCGCGGCAGAGTTCCTTCGTTGAGCAGGACTTCGCTTTAGCTCCTTGATCTCGGTTGTACAAAGTCGCGGAAATCTCCAGGCTGCTAATCTTCTCAGGGGATTGAGGGTCAGGTTGGAAGATGAAAATCATCGTCTTTGGCGCGTCCGGGAATACTGGTAAGGAGATAGTGAAACAGGCGCTCGCTCGGGGTCACTCGGTCACAGCGTTCGTTCGCAATCCGGACTCGTTGCGAGAGGAGTACGGATTCCGCGTCGTCCAAGGCGACGTCCTCGATCCAGCGGAAGTTGCTGATGCCATCGTCGGCCACCAAGCCGTTCTTTCGGCCTTGGGAGCACGCACGCGAAAGAAAACCGACTTGCTGGCGCGCGCAATACCGAACATTCTGGCCGGCATGCGGCAGCATTATGTGACCCGCCTGATCGTGCTCGGCGCCGCGGGCACTCAACGCGATTATGGCAAGTATCAAAATGCCTTGACTAGAATCATCTACGGCGTGGCGAAGCGCACAATGCTGCGCCACCCGTTCGCCGACCAGGCAGCGCAAGAGAGACTGCTTGCCGCAAGCGAGATCGACTACACAATCGTTCGGCCATCCCGCCTGATGGATACGCCGTTCACCGGCACATATCGCATTCTGCCGGATGCTATGCCATCAGGATCACAGCGCATCTCGCGGGCCGATGTCGCCGATTTCATGCTCATTCAACTCACCGATCCCCGCTTCCACCGCCAAGGTCCGTATATAGGCAGCTAAGAAGCTGTCAGCTGAAAAACCGGTTAGCTGACAGGTTTTTGGTTTTTAGCTACCGGTTTTAGCTGACAGCGTTTCAGCTGTCTTTAGTGAGCATCTGGAGCTGGCTTGGCGCGGCGGGGCGGTTTACGCATGACGAATGGCCAAGGCACCAGTAGGGCTACAAGTACCCCCAAAACGTAGAACGCGTTTTGGTAGCTCAGCATCGCCGACTGCCGCTGCAGTTCTTGGTAGACGCGTCCCAAGGCCGCAGCCGAGGCTTGGGTCGCACCCTCCCCCGACGCCATCAGCGCACTCTTTGTCTGCGCCAGGAAATTCTCATAAGCATACCCGCCGGAAATAATATTGCCCGTTAACGTGGCCTGGTGCGTCTGCTGCGTTCGCGTGAGGAATGTCGTAAGGAGTGCCGTGCCCGTGCTTCCGCCGAAGTTTCGGGCGAAATTCGAGAAGCTGGAGATCTGGTTATTCTTTCCCTGCGGCACGCCGACATAGTTCAACGTGCTGATCGGGATAAAGATGAACGATAATCCGAGGACTTGGTATACCCGCATCATCACGATGTGACCGAAAGACACTCCCAGATCGAGTTTGGTCATATTGAAAAGAGCAATCGAGGTTGCGGCAAATCCTATCGACACCATCATGCGTGGGTCCAGCCTAGAGACGAGACGGCCCGCGATTGGCATCATGAGCATCAAAACCAACGCTCCTGCGGAGAGAGCCATGCCGGCTCGCTCCGCCGTGTAGCCTATTAAGCTCTGCAGAAATTGGGGTATTAGAACCGTTGTGCTGAACAGGACCATGCCCAGCACGAATTGAAATGCAACAGCAGTGCCAAAGTTCCGATTCTTGAGCAGCTTGACGTCAACAATCGGGTCGCTGTGCCGCCACTCCCACCAGACAAAGACCATCAATGTGATTACAGCGCTCATAAACATCGTTGAGATTGCCGGATCGCTGAACCAGTCCTTCTCCTGGCCCTTGTCAAGAACGAACTCGAGGCACCCGACTCCGAGAGCGATCAGACCTAATCCGGTCGTGTCCACCGGCCTGGACTCGGCGCGCTTCTTCACCAGGTAAGGCGGATCTTCAACCATGCGATTGCTCAGTATTAGTGAAAAAATGCCGATCGGCAGGTTGATGAAGAAAATCCAATGCCAGTTGAAATTGTCGGTGATCCAGCCGCCCAGGGTGGGCCCGATCGCGGGAGCGGCGACTACCGCCATCCCATAAAGCGCGAACGCCTGCCCGCGTTGCTCCACAGGGAACGTGTCGGCGAGGATCGCCTGTTCGCTCGGCGCCAAGCCGCCACCACCCAGGCCTTGCAAGACACGGGCCAGGATCAGGAACGGTAGCGAGGGGGCGATCCCGCATAGCAACGAACAGACCGTAAACAGCGCGACGCACGTCATGTAGAAGCGTTTCCGCCCAAAACGATCCGACAGCCAGCCGGAGATCGGGAGTACGATCGCGCTCGAGACCAGATAGCTGGTCAGGACCCAGGTCGCTTCCGCTTGACTGGCGCCCAGCGAGCCGGCGATGTGCGGCAAGGCTACATTGGCAATGGAAGTGTCCAGCACTTCCATAAACGTCGCTAAGGTGACGGTAAGCGCAATCAGCCATGGATTGTACTTCGGATGCCATCCCTCGACCGAGGAGTGGTGAACGTGCTGAGGAACGGGTGCCTTCGGTAGGGTCGCTGTGGACACGATTCTTCTAAGGGGAGTGAGCTTTCATTGTAAGGCCCCATGCTCCGGAGAATTGAACGCGGGATTACGACATTTGCGTGAGTTCCACCTCGGTATCCGAAATAGAACCTACAGGCTTTGGCGGAGACGGGCTATCGAGCCCGACGGCCCCTCGGGGACGCCGGGCTCGCGGATTCTAAAGGGTCAAAAAGGGTGCGGGTGCCTATTCCACCTCTTGCTTGGCCTTGTACCCGTCGCGCGCGATTACGTCGTATTTGAGCGGGTGGTGCTTCTCGTCTTGCATTTTGAGTGGCTGCCCTTCGTTATCTACGAGTTCTACGCGGATCTTGCGGTACGTGCCGTCCTGTTTGGGATTGGTTGGAGAGTAGCTCAGCGCGTATTGGTTCCGGATCGTATCGTTGATTGACCGGAAAATATCAGGCATTTCACCTTCAAAGCGGGGGAAGAAGGAATTTCCGCCAGTCATCCGTGCGAAGGTCGAGAGCTGGTTGTCTGCCTGAAGGTAGTCGATTTCGTGAGGCCCGAACATGCCGCCTCGGGCATTGCCAGTCAGTCGTGCCGCTTGTCCTGTCCCGATCGAGAAGATGGTGACATTCGGGGTTTCCTTGACCTTCTTCAAGATCTTATCCAGATTGATCTTGCTGAACGTGTCGATTCCAGAGGAAACCAGGATGACGTATTTCCGGCCGTCGATCCGCGTTAATCGGTCGAGCGTCTGGTAGAGGGCGTCGAAGAGATTTGTCTCACTGAATCCGGGAATCATCAAGCTGTTGAGTGACTCGTAAACCAGGCGCTTGTCCTGTGTAAAGTCGGTCAAGATCTGCGTATGCATGTCGTAGGTGACGACCGCAACATAATCATCCGGCTGTAATTGCTGCGCGAAAGAGTACGCGGCGTTCCTCATGTCATAGACGAACCAGTAGTTTGTGGATGCAAACTCGCAGAGCAGGACGGCAGTGATGGGGGCCTTGATCCGCTGGAAACCGACGACCTTTTGCGGGGCTCCATCCTCATAGACGCGGAAGTTATCCTGCTGTAAGTTGGGGACGAACTGATGCGTCTTCTGCAGGATTACGCTCACGTCCAGGGTTACGACGGGCACATCGACGCGTAGAGAGAAGTTCTCCAGTCCGGATGGATTCTTGACCTTTGGCTCGGGTGGGGGTGGCGGCGTTTCTGGTTTTTCCGGCTTTTTGGGTAAGGCGATTGACCCGTTGTCACCGGCTGGACCGCCCGCATCCGGTGCGGTCTGATCCTGCTGATTCTGCTGGTTTGGCGGAGGAGTGCTCTGGGCAAGAGTCCGACCGCTAAGGCTCAGCAGAAGCACCACGATCAAGCACGCAAGCTGTCGTCCCATTCTGCCCAAGATGGCTTCACTGCGAGGAGCGGAAGAGATGTCGGCCTTCATCTGGTACCTCACTGCTGGTTTTGGAATACAGTTTTTGCTCTGTCCTAAATACAATGCTTTGCTCTGACGTCTGGAGCGTCTAATCTGTAGACGTGTGTAAATGATGTATGACTAATAGCCATTTTATTCTGGCCACAATTCTTGCTTTGGCACCCAACCTTGGCGCTCAAGTTACCCAATCTACGCCACCGGCTTCGTCCGCGACCCACATTTTCCCGCTGTCGGACGTGCACCGTGGACTGCATGGGGTAGCTTACACGGTCTTTGAGGGCACGCAGCCGGAGGCTATGAATGTCGAGATCCTCGGCGTGCTCAAGAACGCGCTTGGCCCCGGTCAGGATATGATTTTGGCACGCCTGACGGGCTCCAAGCCAGAGTACACGGGCGTGGTCGCCGGCATGAGCGGCAGCCCTGTCTATATCGACGGGAAATTGCTTGGGGCGCTCTCCTACAGGATCGGACAGTTCAGCAAAGAACCGATTGCAGGCATCACGCCTATCGCTGAAATGTTGGACGTGGGACATGGGCTTCCCGCTCTGGAGCGCGCCCAGCTGCGCACTCAGGCCGGCGCCGGAGCCGGTTCAGACCCCGGCGCCAATACCGGCATGTTGCGCCAGCCGGCGGGTCTTACCCCTGTCTCAGGCGACTCTGAGATTTTTCCAATCGAAACTCCGCTGGTCTTCTCGGGTTTCAGCCCCGAAGCGGTAAAGCTGTTTGGCGATCGATTCCGGGCAATCGGGCTGACCCCGGTCGCGGGCCTGGGCGGGGAAGCGCCTGGAGGCTCCGGTATCGGGACATCGGCTCCTCTGGTCCCCGGTTCCGCAGTCAGCGCCCTTCTCGTCAAGGGCGATCTGGAGATTGCCGCCACTTGTACCGTGACCTTCGTCGACCCGAAGCAGGTACTGGCTTGCGGACATCCGATCACTCAATTCGGCGATGTCTCGATGCCCATGACCAAAGCGGAGGTTGTGGCAACACTGCCATCCCCCTTGAACGCCTTCAAGATCATCAACACGGCTGAGACGATCGGCGCCTTCAATGAAGATCGCGCCTCCGCGATCCGCGGAGTACTTGGAGAAACTGCTCACATGATTCCGGTGAGCATCCATTTACACAATGGCGGCCAAGGGCGCACGCTGAATATTCAGGTCGTTGACAATCCCGACGTAACACCCGCGGCCGTGATGGTCTCGCTCTATCAATCCTTGATGCAGACCAATAGCTATGCCGCGGAATTGAGCTACTCGGTGCAAGGCACGGTGATCATCGACGGATATCCGGAACTGCACGTGAATTCACTCGTAGCTCCCACCGAACAACTACCTTCCGCACTGCGCGCCGCCTTGACTGTGGGACAACGCTTCGGACGCATCTATGGCAATGCAGCCCGGCTGCGCGGCATCAGGTCGATCAACCTTGATGTCGATACCATTCCGGGCCGGCGGAGCATTGAACTGGAAACGGCTCAGATTGCCGAACCATCGGCTCATGCCGGCGATACAGTCACAATCGAGGCGACACTGCGGCCATTTCAGGGAGAGGCGAGGAATCTCCGCATTCCCATCCGCCTCCCGCAGACGTTGCCCGCCGGTCAACTCCGCATTTTGCTCAGTGACGGCGCCACCCTCGATCGCTTGACAAGCGCGAATCCAGGGGTCGAAGAGCCGGCCGATCTCAGCAGCACGATTCAACAACTCAATTCTGCCCATTCCGACGACGTCCTTTACGTTACGCTCCTGATGGCGAATGCCCAGGCGGTCGTGGATGGTCGCACTTTAGCGTCCATCCCTATCTCCATGGCGAACGTGCTGGATCCCTTGCGCGGGAATCGTCAAATGTCACTCAACGGAGAATCCGCTGTTCCGGTAACATCGATTCCCGTCGATGCGATGCTAACCGGGCAGAGGGTCGTCTCACTCTCTATTGAGTAGAGTGGAGACGACCAAAGCCGCAAAGAGCAAACACAAAGATCGGCATTCCTGGACTAACTCCCCCGGCAGTCGAATATCATCTTCTCTGCAAGAGCGAACTTCCCTATGTCTCTGATCAACGGATTTGCCACCCATGCTGCGGGTGCTGAACTTCTGCCATACAAATACGAACCGGGAGATCTCAAACAGAACGAAGTCGAGATCGCCATCTCCCACTGCGGAGTCAGCCACAGCGATATTCACCTGATCGACAACGATTGGGGAGTCAGCCAGTATCCGTTTATCCCGGGCCACGAAATTGTCGGCAAGGTCACTGCTACCGGCTCCGCGGTTCTGGGATTCAATGTTGGGGATCGCGTGGGAGTGGGCTGGCAGGCGAATTCCTGCGGGCACTGCGAGTGGTGCTTGCAAGGCGCGGAGAATCTTTGCGCGGACAGCCAAGGCACCTGTGTGCACCGCCACGGCGGGTATGCGGAGCGTGTCCGTGTGAACGCGCGCTTTGTCGTTGCCATTCCCGATGCGCTGGACAGTGAACGGGCGGCTCCGCTTCTGTGCGGCGGCATCACTGTTTACAATCCCATTCGCACCTATGGCGTTAACCCATCCTCTCGCGTCGGCATCGTCGGCATCGGAGGGCTAGGGCACCTTGCGTTGCAGTTTGCCCACGCGTTTGGCGCGGAAGTAACCGCATTTTCCGCTTCGCCTGCCAAGGAGAGTGAGGCGCGGTCGCTCGGGGCCCATCAGTTCGTAAATACACGCGAGACCAAGACCCTGAAGAGACTTGCCGGCTACTTCGACTTCATCCTTTCGACCATTAATGCGGATCAAGACTGGAATGCCTATGTCAATGGCCTCCGTCCCCGAGGAACGCTCTGCTTTGTGGGTGTTCCTCCAGCTCCCGTGTCCGTTCCTGCATTGCCTTTAGTGGCAGGACAAAAAGTGATTACAGGAAGCCCAATCGGCAGCCCGCGCATGCTGGTGGAGATGCTCGATGTTGCTGCCCGTCATAAGGTGCAGGCTATGACGGAGGCTTTCCCGATGGCCAAAGCGAACGACGCAGTGATCAAAGTGAAGAAGAACAACGTGCGGTATCGCGCGGTCCTCGCGAACTAACAGACAGTCTTCAGTCCAACATTGGCAACTGGGGATGACAACCGAGCCCTGGAGCCCCCCGATCGCTGCTTCGTCCAGTAAACTTATTTCAGCATGATGCGCCGCGTCTTATTTGCAGTTTGGCTTAGCCTTCTTCTTTGTCCGCACCTCCTTCCAGCTCAAGGCACCCGTCTTTGGCTTCAATCCCACTACGACGAGTTTGAGAAGGGCCAGCCGCAGAGCGCTGCAATTGCGAGCAGTGGCCATCTCGAGTCCGGCCCTGAACTCCGGCAAATTCTGCTTACTCCGTCGACCTACATCTGGGCCGTCGCATGCGACAACCACGGCAATGCGTATGTGGCGACAGGCTCGCCTGCCACGGTGCTCAAGGTGTCTCCCGACGGAAAGTCAACCAAGCTATTCTCGACCAAGGACCTTTCCGTACAGGCGGTACAGGTTGGCTCCGATGGCACAATCTACGCAGCGACGCTTCCCAACGGCAAGGTCTACAAGATTCAGCCGAATCAGACCAATCTCGACGAAAGCACCGCAGCCGTTGTCTTCGATCCGGCAAGCCTTTCGCTCGGCACACCGGTCAAACACGACGACCAAGCGAAGTACATCTGGGACTTGGCATTCGACAAACAGGGACGGCTTTACATCGCTGCAGGTGGGCCGGCCTCCATCTACCGGCTGAATGCGGCAGAGCCGAATGCCAAGCCGGAGCTCTTCTTTTCCAGCGACGAACAACATATTCGCTGCATGCTTTTCGAGCCCGATGGAAATCTGATCGCCGGGACTGATGGCACTGGATTGGTATACAGGATTGGCAAGGACGGAAAGGGAATTGTCCTCTATGACGCACCGAAACGCGAGGTGACCGCTCTGGCGGAATCCCCGGGTGGCCAGTTGTATGTGGCCGCCGTGGGAGAGAAGACCAAGAGTGTTCTGCCGCCGCTTCCGGTTCAGGGAATCGTGGTGCCAACGGCAACCATCACCATTGTGACACCGGGCTCCGTGCAAGCCTCGAGTTCGAATACCCTCATCCCGGAAGGCTCCGAGGTCGATGAACTCACTCCTCAAGGTGCACCACGCAAGCTTTGGGCTTCCCGTGACGATGTGGTGTACGCACTACGTTCCACGGCGCATGGTTTGCTCGCGGCAACAGGCAATCGTGGCAGAATCTATCGCATCCTTGAAGACGGGTCGTACACGGATCTGGTGCGCGCGGCATCGGGTCAGGCGATGGCTTTCGCCAATGCGCCAGATGGCATCTATGTTGCGACCAGCAATACGGGCAGGCTGTACGAGATGGGCGAGCAGCCTGTTGCGAACGGCACATATTTGAGCGACGTCTTCGACTCGGGAGTGTTTTCTTCCTGGGGAAGGGCGGAGCTGAATGCGAACGACGGGGGCACGTCGGGGCCGTTTGAGCTCTTCGCGCGCACCGGCAATATCGAGAATCCCGAAAGAAACTGGAGTCCGTGGCAGAAGGTCACGCGTGATAGCGCCTCTCTCGGTACTCCCCCGGCACGGTTTGTGCAATGGAAGGTGGTGCTTCAGCCAGGTGCTCGGGTCAGTTCTGTGGGCATCAATTATCTCCCGGTGAACATTGCTCCTGTGGTGGACGAGGTCGTGGTGGAGCCAGGTGCCAGGGTGAACCAAGCCGCACTGCAGCCCCAACAACCGCAACCGGTCTCCATCAACCTGCCGTCTGCTCAGGCGGCGGGCATCAGTTATTCGCAGGATGCCTCCACGCAACCGCTTGCCGGCTTCAAAGATCGCAGCGCGGTAACAGTTCGTTGGGGAGCGCACGATGAAAACGGAGATCAGCTTCTATTCGATGTGTACTTTCGCGGCGATGGGGAGAAGAACTGGCGCCTGCTCAGGGCGCGCGTTAGAGAACGCTTCTATTCGTTCGATTCGATCCGGATTCCTGACGGCGGCTATCGTGTGAAGGTCGTAGCCAGCGATGCTCTATCGCATCTCGCGGGCGATGCACTCAGCGGTGCAAAGGAAAGCGATCACTTTGTCATCGATACGACGCCCCCTGCGGTCTCTGCTCTGACCGCCAAACTCGAAGCGGGGAAGGTACAGGCTACGTTCCAGGCGGCGGATGCTACCTCGCCGGTGACTCGCGCCGAGTACTCGCTCGACGCGGGGCCTTGGCAGTATTTAGAGCCTGTGGGCAAACTTTCCGATTCGCTGATCGAGCACTACGATTTCGCAATTCCATTGAAGGCGCAACCACCGGGTGACGAGCCTGGCGTGAATCAGCAGAACCTCAGCGACTTGACCGAGCATGTTCTTGCGGTGAGGGTCTATGACCGGTATGACAATGTGAACGCTGCCAAGGTCATCGTTCGTTAATCATGAGCCTAGAGCTCTTTGTCGCTTCGCGTTACCTCAGGGCCAAACGCCGCCAGGCTGTAGTCGGCATTATCACAGCGATCTCTGTTCTGGGAGTGGCGGCTGGCGTTGCTTCCCTAATCATTGCGCTCGCGATCACCAATGGGATGCAGCGCGATCTCCAGGACCGGCTCCTGAGCTCGACCGCACACGTGCAACTGATGCGCGTGGCAGATGATGGCATTCGGGATTGGCGCCCTCTGACCGAGCGCCTTCGCAAATTGCCGCATGTACAGGCTGCCTCCCCCGGGCTCTATGAACAGGTCATGGTCTCGAATGGAGCCCGGGCCGGTTATGCGCTGGTCGAAGGTATTCTGCCCGACCAGGAACGCGGAGTGAGCGACCTGCTTTCTTCAGTGTCTTTGGGCAGCACGGCGCCCCTTGAACCCACGCCTGAGGACATTGCGGCCTCCGGCGCGAATTCGAATCCCGACTTGACTTTCCCCCCCCTGCTGATCGGCAAGGACCTTGCCGACTCTCTGAATGCCACAGTCGGCTCAACCGTGCTCGTGACAAGTCCCCAAGGCAAGCTGACCCCCTTTGGCCTCATCCCCAAGTACCAGCGCTTTCGTGTCGTGGGAATCTTCCGGTCGGGTTTCTATCAATATGATTCGAGCATGGGATTCGTGCGGTTGGAAGACGCACAGCGGCTTTTCGGCGAACCGGATGTGATCTCTGTAATTTCGTTCAAAGTCGACGATCTTTACCGGGCCGATGTCATTGGCCGGAATATCGAGCAAGCCGCGGGCCCGGGCTTTTTGACCACAAATTGGATGGAACAGAACCGTGAACTTTTTCGAGCCCTCAAACTGGAACAGATCGTGACCTTTATTGTCATCGGTCTCATCGTCTGCGTTGCGGCGCTCAACATATTGACGGCTCTAACCATGATGGTGATGGAAAAGACCCGGGATATTGCTGTGATGATGTCATTTGGGGTCGCCCCGGCTCAGGTCCGGCGCATTTTTCTGCTGCAGGGACTGCTAATTGGCGTTACCGGGACCGTTCTCGGCTTGGCCGCTGGATACTTGCTCTCCTGGGTGGGAGGACATTATCACTTTATTCACCTCTCGGCCGAGGTGTATTCCATTGATTATCTTCCATTTGCAGCCCGTTGGACTGACGGCTTGATTGTTGGAGCTTTGTCACTTCTGGTCTCGCTCCTGGCAACTGTGTACCCTTCGAGTTCGGCGGCCAGAGTGTTACCTGCGGAAGCCTTACGGTACGAGTGAAACGGTTTGCGACCGGCCGCCTCACGGATGGATCGAAGCAGGTCTTTCTCGCATCAAAGACACCATATGATCCGGCAAGCGCTTTTCCGGAGGTTTTGGAGCGCAATCGGCCCTAGGGATGCGCAAGCGCTGGATGTTTCGGGCCGACACGTGTTGATTCGAGAGTGCCTTTTCAGGACACCCGGCAACGAACTCTCTTCCGTTCGAGGGTTCATTGATGATAGAGGTAGGTATGGAACCGGCGGCGGCGGAAGAAGGTATCTTCGATAGTTTCGCCCCAGGTGCTGCAAGGGACTCCGAAGCACCGCCGATCGTCCAAGTGCAAGGGCTGCGTAAAGAATATTCCACGGGACGCGGCAAACTCCTCCTTTTTGAAAACATCACGTTCCAGGTCCGCTGCGGAGAGCTGCTGGCCTTGGTTGGGCAGTCGGGCGCCGGCAAGAGCACGCTGCTCCACATCATCGGCGCGCTTGATAGTCCATCCGGTGGTGACGTATACTGCGCCTCAATCCATTTGAATTCTCTTTCGGTCAAACAGGCTGCCGATTTTCGCAATCACGAGATTGGGTACGTTTGGCAATTTCACTATTTGCTGCCTGAGTTTACTGCACGAGAAAATGTCGCTTTACCCCTTCTGGCTCGGGGCGAGTCTAAGAAAAAGGCACAGCTTGAAGCCTTGCATTGGCTCTCTGAGGTTGGAATGGCAGATCGCTCGGATCATCGCGCGGGAGAGCTTTCCGGGGGCGAACAGCAGCGGGTTTCCATCGCTAGGGCTTTGGTTACCAAACCGAGGCTTTTGTTGGCAGATGAGCCCACCGGGGACCTCGATAACCGGACGGCGGACGCAGTATTTGGCTTGATCGAGCGGTTGCATGCCGACTATGGCCTGACATCGATATTGGTTACACATAATCTCGCGCTCGCAAGTCGTTGTAGGCGGGTGTTGCGTCTGACAAACGGGCGGATTGAAGAAGTGTCTCCAGCAGCAATTCAACTGGGGACGTGATGCAAAGGTTGTAGGGTACGACCGGTACACCTGCCAAAAGAGCGGGAGTCCGGGAAGTCTGGATGGATGATGCGACTACAGAGGGATTCCCACTGAAGTCGCTGAACGAATAGAAGACTGAAAAGCCTCCTATTCGCGCCAGCCTAATGGTCATCCTGAGCAGCAAATCGGCTGCCAGGAAGACGGAAAGGGACGATGGCTCTTCGCAGCTCGCTCGATTTTTCAGCGCCGGCTACAAAACCGGAGCTGTCCAAAAGAGGAGCGGAAGGCTTTTCCAAGGGGGAACATGTTCGAACGCTATACAGAAAAGGCGCGGCGCGTAATCTTTTTCGCGCGGTATGAGGCTAGCCAGTTTGGGTCTCCTTACATTGAGACCGAGCACTTGCTGCTTGGCCTTCTGCGTGAGGATAAGGCCCTGACCAACCGCTTCCTCCGCTCGCATGCATCGGTTGAATCCATTCGCAAACAAATCGAAGGCCACACTACGATCCGGGAGAAAGTCTCGACCTCTGTTGATCTGCCGTTATCCAACGAGTGCAAGCGGGTGCTCGCGTACGCCGCTGAGGAAGCCGAGCGCCTATCGCACAAGCATATCGGTACGGAGCATTTGCTCCTCGGGCTGTTGCGGGAAGAGAAGTGCTTCGCGGCAGAGATCCTGCACGAACGCGGACTCAAGCTAATCGCTATTCGCGAAGAGTTGGCGCGCGCGACTCAGGAAAAGGCTCCCCCCTCGCAGCGCAACCGGGAGTCAAGCCTCCTCGCCGAATTTTCCCGTGATCTTACTCAGGTCGCAATGGACAACCAGCTCGATCCCCTGGTTGGACGTGACCAGGAGCTGGAGCGAGTCGTACAGATTCTCTGCCGCCGAACGAAAAACAATCCAGTTCTGATTGGCGAGCCAGGAGTCGGCAAAACGGCGATCGTTGAAGGGTTGGCGCAGCGCATCTCAGATGGCGACGTGCCGAGCTTTCTCGCCGATAAACGCGTTCTCGCTCTTGATTTGTCGCTGATCGTTGCCGGAACCAAGTACCGTGGGCAATTTGAGGAGCGCTTGAAGACCATCATGAAGGAGCTGATGGAAAACCAGAACTCCATCATCTTCATCGATGAGTTGCATACGCTGGTCGGCGCAGGTTCGGCCGAGGGTTCGCTCGACGCGGCCAACATTCTCAAACCCGCTCTCTCGCGCGGGGAGATACAGTGCATCGGCGCAACCACGCCGGGCGAGTATCGCAAGTCAATCGAGAAGGACCGTTCCCTTGAGCGCCGCTTCCAGGCTGTCAAAGTACCGCCTCCAAACGAAGAAGACGCGGTGAAGATCATCATGGGCATCAAGGACCGGTATGAGAAGTTCCATGCGGTCAGCTACACGGATGAATCGATCAACTTCGCCGTCTCTCACTCGAATCGCTACATCCCAGATCGCTTCTTGCCTGACAAGGCGATCGATCTGATCGATGAGGCGGGCGCACGCGTCAAGCTGCGGCAGACCTCTTTACCGGAAGAGATAACCGAAGTACAGAAGCGCATCAAGTTCATTGTCCATCGCATGGAGAATGCGATCGCGAACCATGAGTTCGAGAAGGCGCGCTTTTATTCTGACGAGGAACGCAAAGAGCGCGAGAACCTGCGCGCGCTTCGCGACAAATACCATCTCGATGATTCAACTGCCGGCATCGTTGGACGCGAGGACATTGAGGACGTCGTCAGCCGTTGGACTGGCGTGCCGATAACCTCGATCAAAGAAGAGGAAACACAGAAGCTGCTGCGCGTAGAGGAGGAGCTCCATAAGCGTGTGATTTCGCAGGACAAGGCGATCTCGGCCTTGTCACGCGCCATTCGCCGCTCCCGTGCCGGCCTGAAATCTCCGCACCGCCCAATTGGTTCGTTCCTGTTCCTGGGACCGACCGGTGTGGGCAAGACCGAAATGGCACGCACGCTGGCTCAGTTCCTCTTCGGTAGCGAAAAGGCGCTGATCCGCTTTGACATGTCGGAGTTCATGGAGAAGCATTCGGTCTCGAAGCTCATCGGCTCGCCTCCGGGCTATGTCGGTTACGAGGAGGGCGGACAGCTCACAGAACGCGTGAAGCGTTCTCCATACTCCGTCGTTCTGCTGGACGAGATCGAAAAGGCGCATCCCGATGTCTTCA
Organism: Acidobacteriaceae bacterium; assembly: GCA_036500845.1. Lineage (GTDB taxonomy): Bacteria > Acidobacteriota > Terriglobia > Terriglobales > Acidobacteriaceae > PALSA-350. Next base: position 64,546 of record DASYBJ010000184.1, on the reverse strand, counting down.
ACATCCTGCTGCAGGTCTTTGAAGACGGACAGCTCACTGACGGACTCGGCAATACTGTCGATTTCAAGAACACGATCATCATCATGACCTCGAACATTGGCGCCCGCCACCTGCAGAGAAAGCAGGGTCTCGGGTTCCAGTCCGACAGGGAAGACTTGGTGATCGACAAGATGGAAGACTTGGTCAAGAACGAGGTGAAGCGGACATTCAATCCGGAGTTTTTGAACCGGCTGGATGAAGTCATCATCTTCATGTCGCTCTCCGATGCCGATCTGATCCAGATTCTTGAGTTGCTGGTTCAGCAGTTGAATCTCAATTTGGCGCAGAAGGCGATCACTATCTCGGTCACCGAAGATGCCAAGAAGTGGATTCTGGAGAAGACTCTGGTTGATCGTACCTACGGAGCACGTCCATTGCGCCGTGCCTTGCAGCGCTACGTTGAGGATCCCCTTTCGGAGGCTCTCATCGCTGGCGGCATCTCCGTACGGCCGGCCTTCCTTGAGGTCTACCTCGAGAACAACCAGCTCTTCTATCGTCCGGTCAGCGATGTGGGAGACGAGAAGTCCTCAGGAGTCCTGCTCTACAGTAACTGATCCATTGAGTGCATAAGAAAGACAAAGAGCCGGTCTCTCGAGACCGGCTCTTTTATTTACTGCTGCGTGCGACTTCTTGCACACTCTCGGCAGCGAGATTTGCCACAAGAGGTGGACGAACGATAAGCGGCAGCACTGTCGATGCGAGAACCACAATACTCAACACGTGGAACCCACTCAGATAACTCCCGGTCGTCTGTCTCATGTGTGCTACCAAGAGCGGGCCAAAAGCGCTTGCTGTGCCCCAAGCCGTCAACATGAGTCCGTAGATCGGACCTACGTTTTTCGTACCGAAATAATCCGCTGTGAAGGCAGGCATGGTTCCAAAGCCTCCTCCGTAACACATCAAAATAATGAAGGAGAGGACAGTCAGAATTGCCGCCGAGGTAGTAACCGGCAGTACCCAAAAGAAAACGGCCTGTAGCAGAAACATAATTACAAACGTGAAGCGGCGAGTGATGGCGTCAGAGACCCACGCCCAGAACACCCGCCCCACTGCATTGCCGATACTGGCGATACCTACCATGCCGGCCGCGACGATCACCGTTACCTTCGCTAACTCCTGAAAGATGGGCGATTCCTGGGAGATGACTGAGATACCGGCGGATGTATTCAGAAACAGGATCAGCCACAGTGCCCACCATTGCCAGGTCCCCAAGGCTCCGGTCAGCGTAAAGTCCTTCGCTGAGCGCTGTGCAGCCAATTTGGCCGAAGGGACCCAACCCTTCGGAACCCACCCTTTTGGAGGATTCTGCATAAAGTAAGCTGTCAACACACCGAAGACGAAGTAACCAATGCCCAGATACGCAAATGTCGGGAGGACACCCACGGTTTGTATTAAGTGCGTAGCGACCGGCGCAGTTATGAGCGCGCCTGCTCCGAATCCGCCCACAGCCACTCCCGTAATCAAACCTCTACGATCGGGAAACCACTTCACCAATACGGCCACAGGAACGATGTAAGCGAAACCGAGTCCGATGCCGCCGATGACTCCATACGAGAGATAGAGCCACCACAAGTGACCGCCGGCGAAGCTGGCCAGAAACGTTCCCAGTCCATACAACAGCGCCCCTGTGAGGCCAACAATGCGCGGGCCGGATCGATTCAACCAAAGGCCGCCAACAAATGCAGCAATCCCGAGCACAAAAATAGTGATTGTAAAAGTTAATGTGACTTGAGAGATCGTCGAGTGAAACTGCTTCGTGAGCGGAACACGAAAGACGCTCCACGCATAAACAGACCCAAGTACGACCTGAAGAACGATCCCAGCGAGGGCAATACCCCAACGGTTCGATTTCACTTTCTACTCCTGATTCTGTGCAGGGCGTGCCTTCGGCGCGCCGTCAAATGCGAAGCAAACGAAACGCGTGGATACCTGCGCAAGCGGGTATCCACGTCAGCCTCACTCCGGAACGATGACCTCTTCGTTCTTGGAGATGCTTTGCAGCATGCCCTCACCAACTCCCAGGTGTTGATCGACGAGACGGGAGGGAGTGTGGGCCATCCATTCTGCGAGAGAGATGTCTTCGTAGTACGGTGTTGGGAACACTTCTATGAAGACGAGATCCGTGTCGCCTATATTCTCGATGTAATGCGGAGCAGATTTCTCGATATAGCCGACATCGCCTTCCTCGAAGTTCATCGTCCGGGCATGTGCGCCAGCGACGAACACCGTCATGCGCGCTTTGCCGGTTACGTAGTACTGCCACTCGTCCTCGTTCGGGTGCCAGTGCAGTTCGCGTAACCCGCCGGGTTTCAACGTCACGATCGCCGCAGAGATGTTGGTTGCCGGCCACACCTTCCGATCAACAATGCGAACTTCGCCCCCTTTGGACTTCTTATTCGGTTGCATCTGAGAGGGCTGAAAAGCAAAAGAATGGGGAACCGGGCCGGTACCTTCCTGAGCCTGCTTCTGTTCTTCTGCTAGGGGACGCGGAAGTTGACGCTCGAAGATGAACAGTTCCTTCTTCGGGATCTTGCTAAACGTGCTCTCGGGAACGTCGAAGTTTTTCGCCAACACCTCAGGAGGGGTGTGCGCCAGCCAATCCGTCAGAAGGAATGTCTCGAACTCATTGAAGTTGCCATCGTCAAATACGAGCAGGAATCGGCAGCCGTTGGGACCAAGCCCTTGAATCGAGTGCGGAATTCCTCCAGGGAAGATCCACAAATCGCCTTCCTTCACGTCGCTCACGTGGCTCCGTCCCTGCTGATCGACGGCCGTAATACGGGCAGTTCCGTAAAGCATGAGTGCCCATTCAGCCCCCATATGCCAGTGCAGTTCGCGAACGCCGCCGGTGATCAAACGCATCTCAACGCCAGCCATCTTTTTCGAGAGGGGAAAATCCCGCACCGTGACCTGGCGCGTCCATCCGCCTCCCTCCAGTCGCTTATGGGAGAGCGAGAAGGAGTATTTGAACGGGGGCTGTCCACCTTCATCTGTTGGGGGCGCCCATACCGAGTCGGAATTTTGTTTATCCAAAATGGTATTGTTTGGCCCCGGCTCCGATTCATTCGGAAGACTGTGATCCGCCGACCGCGGCACTTTCGCTTCCTGTGCGGAAGCAATCTTTAGTCCGGCTGCCGCGATGAATGCTGCTGAACTTCCTTCAATGAACTTCCGTCGGCTGAGGGGTTTCTGCTCTTCGTCTGACATGCTTTTATGCCTTTTCAATCAAACCTTTCAGAGAAAATGTAATGAACAGACGAGACAGCAGCGGCCAGAGTTGCGCTATCTGTCTCGTAACTCGTCCCGCAAGCAAGGCTTCATTTATCACTTACTCACCCTGAAACGGTACGTAATAGAGAAATACGAATAAGTAAGCGGGGCGCCGTGTCGATTGGCCGACATCAGACTCCCCGGAAAGAAGTGTCCGACTCCGGCATTCACGACCCAGTAATTGTGGAACACATACTTTGCTGAAGCATCAAAGCCGTCCCCAATATTGCTGGTTGCAAAGCCGTGAGCCGGAGCTTGCACTACAGCTGCTCCCGCACTGTCGTAAACACTGTCAAACCGTGAAGAGATGCCGAGCGCTTCTCCCTGGAACAACAGCGAGAGGTTCTTCGTCGGTCCAAGGTCCAGATTGACTCTTCTCTCCCTTATGTTCTGGAAGCCAAAGAGATCAAAGAGTCCAAAAGCGTTGTGGTTGCTGGGATATTGCTGATCATAGGTGCTGATGCGGTTGGGATTCTGATGAGGGTTGCCCGTGGCGTAGTCATACTCTCCGCCGAGCCGCGGCCTCCACGGAAGAGAGTCGAACCGATAGGAGACCTTTGCAATACCTGCGCCGGCGTGAATCGAGTCGTTCGAGTAACTGCCGCGCTGCAGGTCTCCTAACAAATCGTACTGAAACCCTGTGGGGAGACGGCCCTCCGCTTCAGCGCCGAATGTCGTCTCTACCTCTGAGCCGAATATCCCTTGCTGGCTCCTCACACGGGGCAAGGCTCTGACCAGGACGAAGGGCTGGAGCGTGGCATTTGGAATCAACGAGCCGATTGTCGCATAGACGCCATGAAACGTCAGTCCTGCGCCGTGCTTGTCTAGCGAAGTAGGATGAACTGAAACCACAGAGGTGCTGAAGACTTCGACGTTGTTCTTGTCTGTTCTATCACCAAAATGTCCGTAAAATCCATCCCAGGTTCTGCTGTTATTGGTGTAGTCGCTGATTCCGATGACGCGTTCATTGCCGAACTTCAATTCCCTTCGGCCCGCGTAGACCCTAAGGTTATTGTGGTGAAATTCGAGATACCCCTGGCGCAGATCAAAAACATCGCGCATATTCGACGCTACAATCTTCACCGGCAGCCCTAACGCATGCGTATCGATAAATTGCATATAGCCGGTGAGGTACGAAGTAGGCCGGAGGGTAAGTCCACCGTAGATGCGCGTCAGTTCGTAAATTCGATCGTTGCCTGGAGTATATCGATAGGACGTCTGCTGCTCGGTGCGCAGCCTGATCTGCATATCCAGACTCAGCCAGGATGGAAAGTCTTCCTGTTTCCATTGCTCAGCCTTGCCTCGGGTCTGCGGGTAATCCGCGTAAACTTGCGTCTGGGCATAGCACGTCAAGGACGACGCCATGCAGACGCCGATCACGGCGAGCATGCTGATTCTCTTACAGAAATGCAGCCTGCTCCGCGTTGAAACGTCCTGTGAGAAAAGTGGATCCGCCCCGTCTGTGCCGGCACAACTATTACTTGTTGAAATTGTGAGTCGGGGGAAATTCAACAGACTCTACTCCCAAGCGGATTGACAAACGTATCGCGGTTTTTTTCATCGCTGCCATCGAGACAGGCGAAATCTTTCTCCACGGAGATCGCCAACGAACCAAAAGAGCCGAGATCAAGGGTGGCGTAAATTCCAACCTGATCCTCTGCGCTCCAGATCCGTAGCTGCTCCGAACCGACGATCACGAGAATTTCTCCAGGGAGATAGCTCACGTTGACAGAATCTGTTTCGGAGCTGGATGCCAGTACATAGCGCAGAGCGGCTGATGGCTCTGGAGCAAAGTGAATCATTTCTTCGACGCGTTCTCCATTTGTTAAGCGGGCAAGCTCAGAACGGGCAACGCGCAGCCGCAAAGAGTTTCCCTGTATGCGTAACTTCACAACCCTCTCCTTGAACCATAGTCACAAGCCTGGACGTACACGATCGCCTCCGTGGTAGACGTTGAAACGGTTGTCTCGCAGAAACCCGATCAAGGTGATGTCGAACTCCGTGGCTACCTGAACAGCTAGGCTGGAAGGTGCACCCACAGCAGCTACCATGGGGAGTCCTGCCATCACCGCCTTCTGCAGAAGCTCAAAGCTGACACGCCCGGAAAGCAGCAGCAGTTTGTCACGTAAGGGAGTATTGTCTGCGAGAAACTGTGCTCCCAGCAATTTATCGACCGCGTTGTGTCGGCCCACATCTTCGCGCAACATGAGCAGCTGTCCTGTCGAGTCGAAAAGTCCTGCGCCATGCAGTCCTCCTGTCCTGTCGAAAACGCGTTGCGCATTACGTAGCCTTTCCGGCAAGGTGTGAAGGATTTCTGCCTGTATTGAGAAATAGTTCGGGAAGCGCGGCGGACATACAGAACGCAAAGCAAGCAGCGAAGCCTTGCCGCATATACCGCAGCTTGAAGTCGTATAGAAGTTGCGTTCCAGGCTGGACATGTTCACTTCTACATCCGGGTCCAGCTCCACACGAACTACATTCAGCCTGGAGGGATGCGAGAAAAAGCTGTCGGTACCGGCAGAAGGTGCTGGCTCATCGTTCTCGGTCTCTCCCAGAGGGTTGAGGATGCGTGTGATATCGGCCGCATCCCGGACAACCCCTTCGGTCAACAGGAACCCGGCGGCTAATTCGGAATCATGGCCCGGCGTTCGCATGGTCACCGTAATCGACTTCACAGCCCTTGCGTCGACTGTTCCGTAAGCAAGTTGGATTTCGAGAGGCTCCTCGATCGCGACGCTGTCATGCGCCGGCGCTGAAGTCAGACCGACCATCTTTTCGATAGCGATTTCAAGGAGTGGTCGATTTCGATCTGAGGAGAATAGAGGCGAATTCATCTTCAAAGCCAACGGTGCGGATACTTGGATCTTTCCCGAACCGCCCTCCTGATTGCGCTTGCCAAAAAATCGGAGAAATTCACAACTTTAAGTGAGAGATGAATAAGCTCTCCTCTGTGGTGCACTTTCTATGGAATAAGAGGCTCCTTCTCGTGGTGCCGATGCGTTAAATCTGAAGAATTTACAAATTGGTGACGGAAATCAAAAAGATTGGATTGGCTGTTTTGAGTCTAAGTATGTAGACACGGGAATGAATCAGGGGCGCCGGAATGCTCCACGACTGGTTCGATCGGGGGAAGAAGAATGAGTGTAATCCAGATTCCAAGTGCGTTCTCAAGGGAAACGAAGAATGAGCAGGCTGGGGTTTCCATATCGGTCGACGGGCAGCATGTAGCGGCAAACGAAGGCGATCTGATCCTGGAAGCGGTGCTGCGCAACAAGGAAATTCCGCACGTCTGTTATCACTCTCCTCTGATGGGCCCCATCCAGACTTGCGACACATGTATGGTGGAGATCGACGGAGAGCTGGTACGCTCCTGCGGCAAGACAGTAACGGAAGGCATGCATGTCGTCACAGACTCACAGCGTGCGATAAATGCCAGGGCTGAGGCTTTCGACGTAATCCTGGGCAACCACATGCTCTACTGCACGGTATGCGACAACAACAATGAGAACTGTACTGTCCACAATACCGCCCTCGCACTCAAAGTAGAGCACCAGGAGCATCCTTTCAAAACAAAGCCGTATGAAGTGGATATGTCGAATCCGTTCTATCGATACGATCCCAGCCAATGCATCCTCTGCGGCCGCTGTGTACAGGCCTGCCAGAATGTGCAGGTGAACGAAACACTTTCAATCGGCTGGGAACTCGAGCACCCACGCGTCTTATGGGACGGCGGCATGCAGATCGGCGGATCCAGCTGCGTCTCGTGCGGACACTGCATCACAGTTTGCCCATGCAATGCCCTGATGGAAAAGTCGATGCTCGGGGAGGCAGGATATATGACCGCCATTCCCCAGGGCTCGCTGGATAAGATGATCGACGTCGTAAAAGCCATTGAGCCGGAGATGGGTTATGGCGCGATCATGCAGGTTTCGCAGACCGAGGCTAAGATGCGTGAAGAGCGCATCAAGAAAACCAAGACAGTCTGCACTTACTGCGGCGTAGGTTGCAGTTACGATGTTTGGACGAAGGACCGAAAGATACTCAAGATTGAACCTCTGCATGGCGAGGCAAACGAGATCTCGACGTGCGTCAAGGGCAAATTTGGCTGGGACTACGTAAATCACAAAGACCGGCTGCAGAAGCCGCTGATTCGCGAAGGCGACGGTTTCCGGGAAACAAGCTGGGAAGAAGCGCTTTCGCTTGTCACGAGCAAGCTGGCTGACGTCAAGCAACAGCATGGCCCGAACTCTATCGGCGTGATCGTCTCTTCAAAAGCCACGAACGAAGACGGTTACCTGATGCAGAAGTTTGCCCGTGCCGTCATTGGCACCAACAATGTCGACAACTGCTCGCGCTACTGCCAGTCCCCTGCAACCATGGGTCTATTCCGCACCGTTGGATACGGCGGTGATTCCGGTTCGATCGAGGACATTGCGAAGTCTTCGCTGGTGCTTGTGGTCGGCAGTAACACAGCCGAGAGTCATCCCGTGCTGGCGACGCGCGTTAAACGTGCCCACAAGCTCTTTGGCCAGCGGCTAATTGTGGCCGATCCGCGAGAACATGAAATGGCGCGCCGCGCGGATATCCACTTCCGGCCCCGCCCGGGCACCGATCTAGTCTGGATTTCGGCGATCAGCCGCTATATGTTTGACCACGGCTTTGCCAAGCTCGATTTCCTTGAACGATGGGTCAACGGTATAGAGGAGTTTAAGCAGAGCCTCGCTCCCTTCACGATGGAGTATGCGTCCCGTATCTGCGATGTACCCATGGAGACGCTGATCGCTGTAGCACAAGAGATCGCCTCAGCAGATACCATGTGCGTATTGTGGGCGATGGGCATCACGCAGCACACGATGGGCTCAGACTCATCCACTGCGATATCAAACCTGTTGTTAACGACCGGCAACTACATGCGTCCCGGCTGTGGAGCATACCCTCTTCGCGGGCACAACAATGTACAAGGCGCCAGCGACATGGGGGCGATGCCGAACAGTTACCCCGGATATCAAAGCGTCACCGATCCGGTGATCCGCGACCGCTTTGAGAAAGGCTGGGGTGTCTCCCTTTCTCCTGACCGCGGCCTCGATAACCATCAGATGGTGGATGCGATCTATGCAGGAGAGCTTCGCGCGATCTACATGGCGGGTGAGGACATGATCTCGGCAGACTCGAATGCCAATCACGTCGCCGGAGCCTTTGAGAAGCTGGACTTCTTCATAGTCCAAGATATCTTCTTCACCGAAACCTGCCGTTACGCTGATGTGATTCTTCCTGCCGCCCCTGCACTTGAGAAAGACGGGACCTTCACCAGCACGGAACGCCGCATTCAACGTCTTTACCAAGCCCTGCCGGAGTTGGGAGAGAGCCGAGCAGACTGGAAGATCACTCAGGACATCGCCAATCGGATGGGTGCAAAGTGGAATTATCGGCATCCGTCGGAAATCATGGCCGAGATGGCCTCGCTCACGCCGCTCTACGTCGGGGCTTCCTTTGAACGCCTTGAAGGGTATAAGACGCTGCAATGGCCGGTAACACCGGATGGCGTAGATTCCCCGATCCTCTATCTCGACGGTTTCGCCTTCCCTGACAAAAAGGCACGCTTCTATCCTGTCTTCTTCCGCGAGCCAGCAGAAAGCCCCGATTCTGACTTCGATCTGTTCTTGAATAACGGCCGCCAGTTGGAACACTTCCACGAAGGGAATATGACGCACCGCGTGGCAGGCATCCGGGAGGAGACTCCGGAGCGGTATCTTGAGGTCTCGGAAGAACTCGCAAGTGAGCGCAAGATCGAGTCGGGAAGATGGGTACGTGTCACTAGCCGTCATGGATCCCTAGTTATCAAGGTCTTAGTCACCAGCCGCGTGAAGGGTAAGCAGGTCTATTTGCCGCTACTGTCCCAGGAAGGTCCGGTGAATGTTCTTACCGGCTCGCATACAGACTCGGCAACGAATACTCCGGGTTTTAAAGAAGCTGCCGTAGAAATTCAGCTTCTTCCGGAAAAGGGCACGAATCCGCTTAAGCCACTCAACTTCCGCTTCTCCGGCGCTCCCACTCCACAAAAGGGTGTCGAAGTGGAGCGCAAATGGAAGCGGGAGGACTATCGGATACCCGGTTCGAAGAAGCTTGTCCAGATCCAATTGCAAAAATAGCAAGAAAGGTTCGGAGAGATGGCTGTTGCGGTCGATTTCAGAGAGTTCCAGCCTGCAGATTCGCGTGAAGATCTCACTCGTCGCGTTCGAGAAGCACCGGCCGAGCACGCTCAGGCAATTCTTGCGGCGTATGATCTGCTGCAACAGCTGCATGACAAGGACGTCTTCAGCCTGTTGAACGGTTTGCTTGGGGCGAGCGACACCGTGATCAGCCAGGTTGTCGATGTGGTCAGTTCGAAAGAGATGATCAGGGTGTTACGGATCCTGCTGATCTTCGGAAATGTCCTGAAGTCGATCGATCCGGATAAGCTGAGCGCCCTGTTTGCGGACACCGAAAACCGGGAGGCTTCCCTGCTGAGCATTGGAAAACAGGCTACATCAAAGGATGCCCGGCGTGCTATGGCCACTGCCGTCGGACTGCTTAATCTTCTGGGAGACGCTTTAGAGAAACAGCACCCGGGCGATAAGAGCTAGAGCAGGCTTCCAGCCCACGTCGAAAAGACCGCGCTATGCGTTTTCACGTTCGATGCGAGCAGGAGCAACTACCGTTATAAAGGCGTTTCCTCAAGAAAGAACTCGGCAAGGTAATCTCAGAGAGATCGCGGTAGATGTGAAGCGCCGTAACTTACATCCCGCGTTTGTACTGACCGGGTGTCACACCAAAGTAGCGGCGGAACGTGGTCGTGAACTGGCTCTGGTCCTGGAAGCCGCATCGTTGCGCCACTTCAAGCAGCATCAGTTCCGATTCCGCCAACAGTGTGCGCGCTCTTTCAAGACGCTGCTGGACAACGTATTTGTGTGGTGTAACGCCCGTCGACTGCCGAAAGAGGGAGATTAAGTAATTCGGGCTCATGTCCACAACCCGCGCCAACTTGTCCAACGATAGTTCTTCGCTGAGGTGCTCGAGGATGTAGGCCCGGATCTTTCTTTCTCGTGTCGGCCCTAATCCGCCTCGATAGAGAGGAAGACTGCCCTGAGGGCTGCTGTACGTCCTGACGATGTGAGTAGCCGTAACTGTTGCAATGGATTGAGTAAAGAGTGGGTTGTCCGCGCTGACTTTTAACTCCCTGTAGAGGGATTTCGCGAGCTCAACCAGAAACTGATCCCGCACGAGCAGCGAAGGGGTCAGTGACATCTGAATGTTGTCCGGAGCATCCGGCACCATGGACTGGAAGAAAGCCTCGTTCAGATACAGGTGTATAAGTCTGGCACGACGGTCAAAGTGAATCACGTGCTGAACTCCGGGCGGTACGATCCAGATCATGTCCCCGGTCAGTTCTCTTCGCTCCGGCCTGCCCCCTGCGCCGTTCCATTCGCCTCTTACTTGCGCGGGGCTCATGGCAACAGTGATTTGCGTACAGTCGTGGGTGTGTTTTTCCCACACAGACCTGTGCTGCTCAGCCGTGTAAATGCTGTAGTTGTCGTATTCCTTCCACAGGTGTTCCGGCGGTGGCCCTGGGCGCAAACCGATCAGGAAATGCTTTTGAGGACTTTCATGCTCCGCTTCTGATTCCTGGAACCCGTATTCCTGGTATGCCATTCTCGATGCTCCTGAAATCAAGAAACATAAGTACAGAACTGATTCCAGTATATTGGGAAGGATTGGCCAGCAACTTACGCCTCGCTCAACGCATTCCAACTCGCTTTTGGGATGCAGATCGGGACTGGTTTGATACAAATATTCGTCATGGCCCCCGCCTCGCCGGGCTTGGTTTCTGCTCGCAACCCTGTTCGCCCTGATAGTGTTAACAGGCCCTAGCTATCCGAAGGCTGCAGCTCAAGAACATAGGCGTACTTACCGGGAAGCGAGGCGGGCAACTTGACCTTGAGATTGTCGCCGTCCTTTGTCCAATGTAATGGCACAGCATGCCCCAGAAGCCGAACCGCGGTGCCTGGTCTTGCATCAAGTTGCTTGATCGAGATTTCAGAGCCCTTCGGCGTCCCGAGAATGATGGCATAGAGGTTCGAACCCTTGCGCGTGTAGCGCACTCCTATGCCATCGGCGCTCTCTCCTTCAGCATGTGTCCAGGGGTGTGTCCCATAAATGGCATCGCCATTCTGGCGCAGCCACGCGCCCAGAGCGACCAGCCTCGCCATCTGAACCGGAGGAATCGTTCCGTCTGCTTCGGGGCCAACATCTAGGAGAAGATTCCCATTTTTGCTGACGATGTCCGACAACAGGTAGATCAGCTTGTCGGGAGCAATGGTCTCGCCCTCCCCTTCGGCGCGGTTGTAGCCGAACGAGCGGCCCAGACCGCGGCACTCTTCCCATTTTTTGCTTTGGATCTCCTTAACGTCGCGGTACTCCGGTGAGACGAAGTCTGCGTGCGTGATGCTAAACCGGTCGTCGACCACTCCGTCCGGCACGGTGTTGTAGTAGTCGGCAATCACCTTGAGTGCATTGCCGGTCTTCGGCCAACCGATGTCATTCCACAAGACGGCTGGATGATATTTCTCGATGAGTTCCTCGATCTGTGCTGCCGCGTACTTGCCATACGCCTCGGTTTGGGGCTGGACCGTCGCGTAATCTGAGGCCTTGGTGATCGGGCCTGGGACGAACGTCCAATCATAGCCTCCCGAATAGTAGAATCCCATGCGCATACCGTGCTGGCGAACCGCCGCCGTCAGTTCGCCGACGATGTTCCTGGCAGCGTGCTGGCGATCTTTTGGAAGGGCAGGGTTTGGCGTGGAACTCGGCCAGAGCGTAAATCCCTCGTGGTGCTTCGTCGTCAGCACTACATACTTGGCGCCTGCGTCGCGGAAAATGCGCGCCCACTCGTCCGGGTTCCATTTCTCGTTTTCCTGATTGAAGACAGCAGCGAAATTGTAATAGTTGTAGTCGGCGCCGTAGTGCTCCCGATGGTAGGCCTGGGTAGGCGAGCCATTGACTCTCATCGCGTTGTAGTACCACTCCGCGTACGGATTGTTCTTGATGTAGTCTGCATTCTTAAAGTCGTGCTCCGGATGGCTCAACGGAGCCCAACCTGGTACCGAGTACAAGCCGTAGTGGATGAAGATGCCAAGCTTCGCGTCGTCGTACCAGCGCGGGAGCGGATGTTTGTTGAGTGACTCCAGGGTCAGTTCATAGTGGTGCAATGGAGTTTCCGCCCGCGAATGCAAAGCGAGAAATGCGAGCAATGCACCTTGCGCTACAGCTTTGCCTAAAATTCTTGCTCTTCCTGGATGCATTTCATGTTCCCCTTGTTCGAATCCACGTTTCGAATCCACGCTCCGGCAAGTGCTACCGAAACGAAAACCAAGGATACTCAGGATTGCGTCGAAAGGCATCTGAATCCGCGGATACGGTCTTAGGAGCGCACATTGAACTGAACTGTAAGGACGGATATTCTCTGGCGCTCCCGATGACCTCTGCTGATGCTCCTGCCAGCAGGAACTGCGGTGTCGGGGTCACGCAGGTGACCGTGCCAGGAGAAGTTTTCGAGCTTCCTTCAAGCAGTCTTCGATTCATTGGCTCCGCGCGGGCGCCCGCTATGGGGTAGGGTGCTCAAACCTGTAGTTTTAGCTAATCTGGTTGAGCAAAGATGAGTATCGGTTCGGCAATCGTATTCTAATGTGTGGTCCATCGTGTTTGGTCCATCCAGCCCGAACGGCGGATTGCAACGTGAAAAGGAGTTCGCATTGGAACTGAAGGGTGTTTCCCTGATCGGATTTCGCGAAGGTGAAAAGGCAACTGGATTCGCCGCTATCAATCCAGCCACGGGACAGCCGCTGGAAACGCAGTTCTACGCGGCATCGGCGGCCGATGTCGATAGGGCGGCCCAACTGGCGAAGAAAGCAGTGCCAGCTTACGGGAGTCTTCCGGGCAAGGACCGGGCGGCCTTTCTGCGCCATATCGCCAGCGCACTCGAGGCAAACGCCTCCGACATTGTGAAGCGTGCAAACCTGGAAACCGCGCTTCCAGAGGGGCGTCTGCAGGGCGAGATGGGCAGAACTTGCAATCAGTTGCGGCTCTTTGCTCAGGTGGTGGAAGAGGGTTCTTGGGTGGGAGCACGCTTGGACTCGCCCGACCCCGGGAGAAAGCCAGCACCTAAACCAGCGATCCGCTCCATGCTCAAGCCCCTGGGTCCAGCTGCTGTTTTTGGCGCGAGCAATTTCCCGCTGGCATTCTCGGTAGCGGGCGGAGATACAGCATCCGCACTCGCCGCCGGCAATCCAGTAGTCGTGAAAGCACACCCTGCGCATCCCGGTACCAGTGAACTCGTTGGGCAGTTGATTCGAGAAAGCGTCCGCGCATTAAATCTGCCGGAAGGCGTGTTCTCACTCCTGTTCGACGCGGGTATTGAGATCGGCATCCGCTTGGTGCAGCATCCGGCAATCAAGGCCGTAGCCTTTACTGGGTCTCAAGCCGGGGGCACTGCGCTAATGAAGCTCGCTGCGGCACGGCCAGAGCCGATTCCGTGCTATGCGGAGATGAGCAGTGTCAATCCCGTATTCGTATTGCCAGGGGTGCTGAACAAGCGGGGCGGAACCTTCGCTGCGGGCTTGCAGGCCTCCTTCACCCTGGGCGCCGGCCAGTTCTGTACCAAACCAGGAGTCGTTTTGCTTCCAAAGGAACAGGGAACGGATCCTTTTCTCAAAGAGCTCAGCAACCACGTCGAATCTACTGGCTCGCAAACTCTGTTGACGCCGAGGATCGCCAACCAGTACGCGTCCGCCGTTGAAAGCCGGTCATCAGCAGGGCATGCCAAAGTCCTGGCGAAGGGAGCCAAAGCCGACGAGAGCGAGCCGGGAGCAAACGCCCAGGTGGCGCTACTCGTGGCCGACTCTAAGGAGTTTCAATCCAATGAGGAATTGGCGAAGGAGATCTTCGGTCCCACGACTCTCGTAGTGCCATATACGAATCGAGAGGACCTGCTCGCGATTGCCGAAAATCTGGAAGGCCATCTAACGGCAACGATCCACGCCGAAGATGGTGAGCTGGAACAGTATGCGGAGTTGATCGACATTCTTACTCGGAAAGTTGGACGGCTGCTGTTGAACTCATATCCCACAGGCGTAGAAGTGTGCCATGCGATGGTTCACGGAGGCCCGTTTCCCGCTACCAGCGACAGCCGGTCGACCTCGGTGGGAACCCGGGCGATCTTTCGCTTTGCGCGTCCTGTCTGTTACCAGGATTTTCCCGACGCCGCGCTTCCTGATGCCTTGAAGAGCAGCAATCCGCTCGGCATCTGGCGCTTAGTTGATGGAGAGTGGACACGCGCGGTCTCTGGTTGAAGATTCTTTCTCCAGGTGCCCCACGTCCGCTCGCCGCAGGCGGGCGTACGTGGTCTATAAGGATTTTCTTCAGATTCTTTAAGCCGTACATTAAGCGCAGCACAGTGAATGAATGCGGCTTTAGGCCTCCGAAGGATTGTCTGCTGGCTTATTCAGAGGTTCCTTAAGTCCCGGAGCCCGGAGATGACGCGATGATTGCATTTCTTGTCGCCGGCACTGCAAGTGGGGTCGGTAAGACCACCACGGCGCTGTCGCTCATGGCGGCGTTTCGGCAGCGTGGGCTCACTGTTCAACCGTTCAAGTGCGGCCCCGATTTCCTGGATACCAGCCACCATACCGCCATTTGCGGCCGCCCCTCGCGGAACCTGGATACCTGGATGCTCGATCTTGAGAACAATCGCTCCATCTTTGCGCGGGCGTGCCGCGACGCGGATGTTGCGATTGTTGAGGGAATGATGGGCCTCTTCGATGGCGTCGCGGGGAATGGCGATCAGGGAAGCAGTGCCGAAATTGCCAAGCAACTAGGCCTGCAAGTCATTCTGGTCCTGGACGCCTCGAAGAGTGCGCGGAGTCTGGCCGCGGTCGTCAAGGGCTTCGAACTGTTCGATCCGGAGTTGCGGTTTGCCGGTGTGGTGCTGAACGGTGTCGCAGGCCTGAACCACTATCGGATTCTCGAGCAGGCCATCGTGTCATCTTGCACAACTCCGATTTTAGGGTGGCTGCCGCGGACTGAAGAGGTGGTTATCCCGGAGCGTCACCTGGGCCTGCACAGCGCCGTTGAGCAACAGGATTCTGGCGAAAGGCTGCAAGCCTTTGCCGCCCTCTCGGAGAAGAACCTGGATTTAGACCGGCTGATGCAAAGCGAGTCAATTCACAAATCGGACGGGTTCACCCGCTCGGAGATCCCCGCTGCAGGCCCAGCCGATCACTTCGCCCCCCGTATGGTTGATCGTCTAGCGGACTCGCGGAAGATTCGAGTAGGGGTCGCTCGCGATCGAGCGTTCTCCTTTTACTATGCGGATAACTTCGACATCCTTGAGGAGCATGGCGCGGAGATCGTCGAGTTCAGTCCACTTGCCGACACCCATCTGCCCAACGAGCTTGACGCCATCTATCTCGGTGGCGGCTACCCGGAACTGCATGCACAGGCTCTGAGTGAGAATCAGCCAGCGCTTGCGGCCATGCGGTCGTTCGCCACGGCGGGCAAGCCGATTTATGCCGAGTGCGGAGGAATGATGTACTTGGCGGAGACTCTCACTACGCTTGAGGGAAATACCTTTCCTATGGCAGGTGTGCTGCCACTCGACATAAGGATGACTCGCAAATTAGTTCACTTCGGCTACGCAGAGGTGGAGTTTACTGCAGATTGCCTGCTTGGCAGCAAGGGAACGCGCATGCGCGGCCACAGCTTCCACTGTTCTGACGCAGTTCCGACCGGCGCCTTAGCAAATGCCTATCGCGTGTGTTACACGCTCTCGGGCAGGCAGGAGGACGAAGGATATAGTCGAGGCCGAGTCCTTGCGAGCTACATCCATCTGCATTTCCGCGCCAATCCGTCGGTTGCGAAAGCCTTCTTAAAACAAGCGCTGGAGGCGAGTGCTGTTGGGTTGGAAGGAAGACTGCTCTGACAGCGCGCGCCATCATGGTGCTGGGAACCAGCTCGCATGTCGGCAAGTCTCTGCTGACCGCCGCACTGTGCCGCATCTTTGCGCAAGAAGGGTATCGGGTTGCACCGTTCAAAGCCCAGAATATGTCGCTCAATTCGGCGGCTACCGTGGAAGGTCTCGAGATCGGACGAGCGCAGGCGCTTCAGGCCGAAGCGGCGAAAATACCTGCTTCGGTTCATATGAATCCAATCCTCATCAAACCTACCGGCGATCGAGCATCTCAGATCGTAGTCCGAGGAAAGATATGGCGGCACATGGATGTGGCGGACTATTTCCAGTCTCGCGCTGATGAATTGCTGCCGATCGTGCGCGAGAGCTACGAGTGGCTGAGGGATAGAAATGATATTGTCGTGCTCGAAGGTGCGGGTTCTCCGGCCGAGATCAATCTGAAGAGTCGCGACATCGCTAACATGCGCATGGCCGAGCTTGCGGATGCTCAGTGCATCCTGATTGGCGATATCGATCGAGGTGGTGTTTTCGCCTCCTTGCTGGGCACGATAGAGCTTCTAGATCCTGGTGAGCGCGAACGCATTCGCGGTTTTCTCATCAATAAATTCAGAGGCGATATCGCGCTCCTGCTTCCCGGAATTCAGCAGATTCAAGCTCGGCTGGAAAAGCCCTGTTTGGGAGTTGTTCCGTATCTTCACGACTTGATGCTCGAAGAAGAGGACAGTCTCGGACTTCCGGCGGCGGCCGCTGAGGATTGGAAGGTGTACGATCCGGAGCGGCTTAGGATTGCGGTGATCGCCCTGCCATCGCTTGCTAATTTCAACGATTTTGATGCTCTGATGGCAGAGCCTTCCGTGTCTCTGAGGTATTGTCACAAGCCGGACCAGTTGGATCTGGCGGATGTGGTTCTGATCCCCGGCAGCAAAGAAACTGTGAAGGATCTCACGTGGATGCGTGAGGTGGGCTTCGAAGCAGCTGTGCTTCGTCATCATGCCCGAGACGGCTTGACAGTTGGAATCTGCGGCGGGATGCAAATGTTGGGACAGGAAATCCTTGACCCTGATGGCATCGAGACTGCCGGTTCAGCTCCAGGCTTTGGCTTGCTTCCTATTGAAACCATCCTTCAGTCGGAGAAGATCACGGTGAATGCCCAGGGCATCCTGTGTGAGGCCGCGCTCTTCGGGCGGCGGGTCGAAATCAATTCTTTCCAGGGCTATGAAATTCATGTTGGCCAGACAATTTATCTCTCGGGTGCAAAGCCGTTTGCGGTTTTGACGAGAGCGGTAGGTGACGCTCTGCACGTTCCGTTGGAAGACGGTTGCGTCGCTGGAGATCGGCGCACTTTCGGGACCTATCTGCACGGCATTTTCGACGACGATGCATTCCGTCATGCGTTTCTGCGGGCGGCGTTCGAGTTTTTCCAATTGAATTCGCCACCGCACTTGATTGCTTTCCGTGGACGTAAGGAAAGGGAACTCGAGCGGCTCGCGCAAACGGTTCGCGAGACGGTAGATTTGGATACGATCTTCAGCTGGGTTGGGTTGACGCAGGGCAAGCGGCCGGAACGACAGCCGCAGTTTTAATCGAACCCGTAGGGATTCACTCTGTCCCAGCAACGACTCAAGGGTGCCCCATTCTACGCGCCGTGTGGTTCGGCGTGTAAAGTGGGAAACCACAAACGTATCCCTGAATTCGTTTTCGCAATCTCGCTATCGAGACAATCTGAGGAGAGACGCCGGTTGCCCACCCCGCTCTTACTTCTTGGCTCTACGGATGTCGTCGCTCAGAATGATCGCTTCTGCGATTTCGCGAATGGTCTTCCTTTTTTGCCGGCTTTGTCGTTGCAGCGCGAGATAAGCGCCCTCTTCGTCGAGCTTGAGATCGCGTTGAAGAATGCCTTTCGCCCGTTCCATTAGCTTCCTGACTTCAAGCCGCGAGGCCAACTGGAGCCGTTCGCTCTCGAGTCGCGCCATCTCCAGCTCCGCTCCTACCAGGAACCCAATGGTGGAGATCAATCGCACTTCACGCCGGCGGTGGTGGTGTGGCTTACGATGCTGAACATTGATGACCCCCACCACTTTGCCGCGGCACAGGATTGGTACTGACAGAAACGCTTCAAACTGATCTTCCGGCAGGTCATTGAACATCTTGAAGCGCGTGTCGCTGAAGGCTTGTGAGGCGATCACGACTGGCTCCTGGTGTTCGGCGACCCACCCAGTAATCCCTTGGCCGAGCTGCAAGCCAAGTTGATCGACGACGTCCGCGTGCGGGTTTTTTGAGGCCCGAAGGACCAGTTTCTCCTGTTCCAGTACGTACACAAAACACGAGTCGCACATCACGACTGTCGAGACGAAATCGATTACGCGTTCGAGGACATCGTGCAGGGGGTCAGCCGCCGCCATCCGGCTCCCGATCTCGTGCAGAAACTCGATGTCGTCGACTTCTTCCGCCTGAAAGCGTTCTTTGCTCATTGCCTCACATCCAGGTTTGCCCTGAAAATCTTCCAGCTACCGCAAATCTTTTGGTGCGCTATTCGGAGCACATCTCTCAATCCTAGTGCGCGATCGGTGAGGTCTTCAAGAACTCAGTCAAAGAGGCCTTCTTATCGTCCGTCGCCGCCCCCTCACTTCGCCATAAGACTTGCCCGGACTTGTCGGTCACCAGGACGACGATTTGTTTTTCTGACGAAATGCCGAGGGATTTAAGAAATTGCGACTTGTTAACGTAAAGCGGAACTGTAGTGTGCTGGGACTCATTGGGTGGAAGACTGCTTCGCATCGAAGAGTTAAGCCACCAGCGGTAGAGCACGTCCTGCCGCGATGAGATTGGCAGGACCCAGAGCTCAACATTTGGCTGCTTTGCGACGGGAACCCAGCTTTCTACTGCATCCTGCTGGTCGCGCTCGAACGAGAGAATTAGCAGATTCAAGGGCGAAGAAAAATCCGCAGGGAGCGTACGTTTCGACTTGTCCAATGCATATGCGGTTACGGTCGGCAGCTTCACAGGCGAAACTGCCTGAGGTTCCTGCCGGGCCGCCAGTGAAAAAGAGACAGCGACAACGGCCAGCGCTCCAAGGATGCGCATACTCAATGAGTGGCGAAACAAATGGGTACTTTCTGACCGAATAGTAAATCAAGCGGTGGTGATGGGAAAGCAGTGTTGGACCGACTTTGAAAGTAGCTCAAACCTCAGAGAGATGCTTCAGTGGCAAACGTGGTTGCCGAATGTGGATCTGGCTGAATGTCCGGTATCATAGAAGCGTGAATAACTTTGGGTCGTCGGCGTCCGAGCGCAGCCAGTTTCAAACCGGCGATGCCGTTCTGAGGCAAATCGCGGACAAGGTTTTCGCGGAACACCGGTTGGATTTCGCCGACGGCGTCGCTCTCTATCGCTCCAGCGACATTTTAGCGGTCGGTTGGTTGGCCAACCATGTGCGCGAAAAGCTGCACGGCAACATCGCGTATTTTAATGTGAACCGCCACATTAACCCCACAAACGTCTGTGTGGCTGCCTGCCGCCTATGCGCCTTTGGCAGGAAGAAGGACAGCGTCGGTGCCTACACGATGGCTCTTGAGGAGGCCTGGAGTACGGCGGCTTCAGGCTATTCCGAGGCCGTCACTGAGTTCCACATCGTCGGAGGGCTGCATCCCGATCTACCGTTCCAATACTTTCTGGATTTAGTTTCTGGTTTGAAAGAACGGTTTCCGCAGGTGCACATCAAGGCCTTCACAATGGTGGAAGTTGCATACTTGGCGAAGCGCGCGAAGCTGTCGATCGCAGAGACGTTGCTCAAGATGAAAGCGGCTGGCGTCGACTCGATGCCTGGTGGAGGAGCGGAAATCTTCTCCGATCGTGTCCGCCACATCATTTGCGACCACAAGATTGATGGAGACGACTGGATTGAAACGGCTCGGACGGCTCACAACTTGGGATTGCGTTCGAATGCCACCATGCTCTACGGTCACGTCGAAAACGACGAAGATCGCGTGGACCATCTCCTGCGCCTGAGGTCATTGCAGGACGAGACGGGAGGGTTCCAAACCTTCATTCCGCTGGCCTTTCACCCGGACAATACCGCGCTCGACCACCTTCCGCGCACCACCGGTCTCACTGACATACGCCAAGTTGCCGTGAGCCGCTTGCTGCTCGATAACTTCGCCCACATCAAAGCGTATTGGCAGATGATGACAGCAAAGATCGCCCAAATCGCGCTAAGATTCGGCGCAGACGATATCGACGGAACCGTCATCGAGGAGAAGATCTATCACGATGCCGGCGCGACCACTCCTCAGGGCATGCGACGAGCGGATCTGGTGCGGCTCATTCGCGAGGCCGGTCGCGAGCCAATCGAACGGGATACGCTGTACCGGAACGTGGTCCGCAGCGAAGACACCTTCACTGTCGCTGTTTAGTACACAAAGCCAACAGAGTGCATTCCCGGACCAAGCCCAGTGATGTACTGGTTTTCGCGCGAGAGATCCATCGCCCGCTGTGCATGGCGTCCGGCTTTTAGGCTTTCGGGCGAATACTCAAGCCGCATCGGCGAAGGTTTTCAAAACCACCCGGGTGCGCTTCTTCCGCTGCTCCCTGACAGCGACCAGGATCAATCCCGTAAATGTGATTGAGACGAGAACAACGGCGTAAATTCCGGTTAGCTCACTCATCTCTCCATAGAGCAAGGCCAAGCCAACAAAGACGAAAACCAGATGGGCGCAAAAGACCTCCAGAGACGCTTTGCCAAGGGTGATGAGGGGCTCGACCATGAGCGCTTTTGAGAACGGCACGCGCAGCCAGTAGACCAGGCACGCGAAGGCAATCAAATTCAACATCCGAAGCGGACCTAACTGCCACTTGTCCAGCGAAACTCCCAAAGTCTCTGGTGTGAAATAGCTGCCCAGCCAACCATGCCGAACTCCAAGGAAGAAGAGACAGACAGGAACGCTTGCGGCTACGACGAAACCCGGTACCTTACCCAAAGGATTCTGACCCTCGGCCGATTTTGCGCCAATCCACATGGCCAGCACCCAAATCGCCTGCCAGGCGAAAAGATTGAACGCTCCAGTCTCTTGTAAGGGGATGTGCAGACCGGTCATACGAGCAACATGATCGTGAACCCAGGTGCGTAGCCCGAACTGCGCCATCAGCCAAATCGTGCCGCTTGTCAGCAGGATCGCGGTCCAGCCCTTCCGTACTGCAAGGGTCAGGATCGACGGCGTCAGAGTGAGGAAAATCACGTACATCGGAAGAATATCGAGCAGGGGCGGACAGTAAATCAGGAGCGCAGACCCAAGGATCGCAGTGAACGGGTGAGCAAGATAAAAGTTCAGCAGGTTATAAAGGGCGGTGCGGTGCGTAGTGACGGCGAATGCGGCGGCCAGCGTGAAGACCAGAACCAGCATGAGCAGGTGATACCCATAAATGCGCAGGGCCCGCTTCCAGAGTTTTGTGTGTACGGCGTTGTGGCTTTCCTGTGCCAAATGTATAGAAAGTTGTGCAACCAACATCCCGGACATAAAGACAAAACCTTCGGCAGACGAGAGAAAGCCGAAAGGCTGATTTACGAGGTTGCTCAACCGGGTGGGCAGATGAGTCAGCGTCATCCAGACCAAAAAGAGCCCGCGCAGCGCGTCCAGTTCCGGGCGGCGTTCGATCCGTCCCAGTCTAAGCACTTTCATCGAGGCCGGCTGCAGATCCATTATCGCTGAGAGCTCCTTAATCGACCCTTAATTTATAAGACTCTATTCCTTACTATTAAGACTCTATCTCCAGCAAGAGGTTGCGCCGAATGCTCATTCAGGGGGAAATGGGGAGCCACAAAAAGGGCATTACCCCAGAGTGGCCACCAGATCGCAGCGCCTCCGTTTCGATTGAGAATCGCGAAATGTTTTGCCAAACAGTTGTGCAATCCCAATCCTTCGACCCGGCCAAGGGGACCGAAAAGGATGGGAGCCGCGGTTCGTCAGAACAGGAATTTTGCCGCAAACGGGAATCTCACCCGCGTAGGACTGACTCGTGGGACTGATGGTGCCAAATCCGTTGTTCATGGGAGCGGCGTTAGGCCCGAGAAGCCGCGCGTGTTGGTGAGGTTGAAAATCTTGCCGGGCAGAGCTCTTGCAGCCGAACTTTTAGAACACCCGCAAGTCAAAGCGTGGATTCCGGAAAGCCGGATTGGCCGAACTACCCTGCCAAATAACTTTTCCTCGCGACTCTCTTGTACAAAACGCCGCGCTCTAAATCGCGTTCTGGCCTACTTTCTCTTTGCTGCCCTGAATTGCACCAAGACGCATGGAGCCATCAGTTAGCAGCCGATTCGTAAACCATCCAATCGAAGCGAGATCCTTCCTGGAACCATCGAAGCTTCGCGTCCCACGCCTTCTGCACCGTCGCGGACCTACGACTCTAGGGCCTTCTCATGGAAGGCCCTAGTACGCGGGAATTCCTGTAACGCTCTGTCCAAGGATGAGAGTGTGGATATCGTGTGTGCCTTCATAGGTCTTGACGGATTCGAGATTCATCATATGGCGCATCACCGGAAAGTCATCGGTGATCCCGTTTGCTCCCAAAATATCCCGCGAAAGCCTTGCGCACTCGAGAGCCATCCATACATTGTTTCGTTTGGCCATCGAGATCTGTTCGAAGCCGGCTTGGCCAGCGTCTTTGAGCCGTCCAACTTGCAGAGCGAGGAGTTGTCCTTTGGAAATCTCGGTGATCATCCACGCCAATTTCTCTTGGACCAGTTGGTGACTGGCGATCGGCTGCTCACGAAATTGTTTACGCACCAGGGAATACTGGAGTGCCGTGTCATAACAGCTCATGGCTGCTCCCAGAGCTCCCCAGCTGATGCCGTAGCGGGCTTGATTGAGACACATCAACGGCGACTTCAATCCATCTGAGCCGGGTAGCAAGTTCTTCGCGGGAACGTGCACATCCTGAAGAGAAAGACCGGAAGTAACGGATGCACGTAGAGACCACTTGCCGTGCACATCATAGGCAGTGAAACCGGGGCGATCGGTTTCCACAAGGAATCCGCGCACCTTCTCCCCCTCGTCCGTGACCTTCGCCCAAACCACGGCCACATCGGCGATCGAGCCGGAAGTGATCCACATCTTTTCACCATTGAGCACGTAGCCGTCGCCGTCCTTAGTTGCTCGTGTACGCATGCCGCCTGGATTCGATCCGAAGTCAGGCTCAGTCAGGCCGAAGCATCCCAGGTTCTCTCCAGAGGCGAGATGCGGCAGCCATCTATCTTTCTGTTCATCGCTACCGAACGTGTAGATGGGATACATCACGAGTGCGGATTGCACGCTGACGAAACTACGAATGCCGGAATCACCTCGTTCCAATTCCTGCATCACCAATCCATATTCTACGTTCGACATTCCCGCGCAGCCGTATCCCTGAAGGTTAGCGCCGAAGAAACCTAGTTTACCCATTGGCTCCGCGAGTTCACGCGGAAAGCGCGCCTCGCGATTGCATTCCTCGATGATCGGGATCACCTTGTCTTCCACGAACTCGCGAGTTGTATCGCGTGATAGACGTTCCTCGTCTGAGATCATGCTGTCGAACTGAAGAAAATCGACGCCCTTGAACTTGAATGCCATGTTGAAGGCACCTCGAATGCCGTGCTCAAAACGCTTCAGACTAGCAGAGCGGGGAAAGGTGGGCAAAGTCGGGGAGTCCGGGAGAATGGCTGCTTCAAAGATCAAACAGCTCGCATTGGCCGATTTCGAATGAGGCGCAGCGAGGCTCTCTTATCATTGCTCCGAATTGTTTGGGGAACCTGCAAGCCGAGAAAGAGATCCCAAGCAGCCTAGGAGAGAAACTCTTTAATGAAAGGGTCCTCCGAGTGGACCAGATCGTGTGTCGAACCATCGAAGATCAACCGTCCCTCGTTCAAGACAAGGAAACTGGTATGTTCGTCGATTCCATGGTTAGCGATAGGCACCATGTGATTGGCAGCCTTGTCGAAAACGTGCGTTGCCAGAGTGAAGGCGTCCTGCAGCCGATGGGTGACAACAAGAGAGGTTGTTCCGTATACGTCGCGCTGCTTCATTACAAGTTCAATGATTGTTGTCGACGTGATCGGGTCCAGGCCGCCGGTTGGGGAGTCGTAAAGAATCAGATCAGGCTGGCTAACGATGGCGCGGGCGATGGCGACCCTGCGGCGCATGCCTCCCGAAAGCTGAGAAGGAAATTTGTCGAGCGTCTGCTCAAGTTCGACGAAGCGGAGAGCCTCTTTCACGCGCTCCGTAACCTCTGCTTCTGGCATCTTCTGCTCCATCAGCCGGAACGCGACATTATCGCGCACTGTCAATGAATCAAAGAGGGCACCTTCCTGGAATACCATGCCGATCCGGCCCCGCAGATTGAAAAGTTCCTCTTCCGGCATCTCACTGAGTTCGTGGCCGAAGACCCAGATACGCCCCGAATCGGGTTTGAGCAGACCGTTGGCGAGCTTCAACAGCACACTCTTGCCGCCTCCCGCAGGTCCCAGGAGGATACGTGTGTCGCCCCCAGAGACAGTAAACGATATGCCTTCGAGGACCTTTTTTCCTTCAAAGCCTATCGAAACACCTTCGAAGATAACGACAGGCTCCTGCGGACTCTCCGGACGCACCTGGCTTTCGGCTTGGGGTGTGGTCACCATTGCTAAACCGTGGAGTTCAGCGGCCAAAGACTCCAATCATGAAGCGGCTGATAAAGAAATCGACAGCAATGATCAATATCGAAGAGACCACAACCGCCTGGGTCGTGGAGCGGCCAACGCCCTGCGTGCCGCCCCGCGTGTTCATCCCGTAGTAGCAGCCAATGGTGGCGATGATGAAGCCGAAGAAGAGCGGTTTGACCAGCCCCTGCAGGACATCGGGATATTGCAACGCTTGATACGCGGAATGATAATACTGGGATGCATCTTGCCCGAGCATAAATACCGAGACCGAACCGCCCCCCGCGGTTCCAACAGCGTCAGAAATGATGGTGAGAAAGAACAGCATGAAGATCGTAGCAAAGAGGCGCGGGGTTACGAGCTTCTTGAGGGGATCCGTCCCCAGCGCACGCATCGCGTCGATCTGTTCGGTCACCATCATGGAACCAAGTTCACTGGCCATCCCGGAAGCATTGCGGCCAGAGACCATAAGACTGGTCAGGACCGGGCCTAGCTCTTTGATCATCGAGAGGCTGACCAATTGGCCGGTAATTGCCGTGGCTCCAAACTGAGAGAGAGAGGAAGCTGATTGCAGAGCAAGGACGCCGCCGGTGAAAAATCCTGTGAGAATTACGATTGGCAGCGACCCGATTCCGATGGAGTCGGCCTGAGTGATTAGGTCCGCCATGTAGCGGGGGCGTTGGAATAGATTCCCCACGGCCTTCGCGCAGAGAAAGGCATAGTCTTGAACTGAGGTGACAATTCTCTTGGCGAAACTTTCAAGGTTGATTGGCATAGCTCGGACGCGACGAGATTAGAGTCGAAACTTAAACCCCTTCCACAGGTTTGTCTCCCGGCAAGTCGACTGCAACTCATCGCTTACGAGCGTCTGCGTCCGCCGTTTGCACGTCACGTGGAAATGGCCTGCCGCCCCTTGGATTCATTTCCGTTGCTATGTTTCGCCGAAGTGATCTCGATGCCGGATGCTCTCAAAACGCCCCGTCCATATTCATTCAGCCACTCTGAACTAAATAGCGATTCAAAAGCGAGGGTACCACAGGGAAGCCCTGGCCGCAGCTGCGCTTGGAGGCAATGCGCTTGGAGGCTGTTGCGATGGCCGCTATTCCTTCGCGCGCTTCTTGATCTCTATGGAAAGCCGTTTGATCTTCTGGTTCAAGGTGGAGAGCGGAATGCGGAACTGTTCGGCGGCTTCGGTTTGATTCCAATTACAGCGCTCGAGCTTGTCGATGATGATTCGGCGCTCGATGTCGGCGACGATATCGAAAAGATCCGCGTCAGGATTGTGTTCAAGCAAGCTCGACGAGTAGTTGCGTCCGGTCAGGTGTCCGGGCAGAAGGTCAATGCCGATTGTGGATGTGGACGAGAGCACTACACCGCGCTCGATCACATTCTCCAACTCGCGCACGTTGCCTGGCCAATCGTAATCGACCAAGGCCCGCAGCGCCTCAGGGGCCAAGGTCCGAGGGGGCAGATCGTTCTCTTCCGCAAAGCGCTTGAGAAAATGCGAGGCCAGCAATGGGATATCCTCACGGCGGCTCCGCAGAGGCGGCAGATCGAGCGTGATGACGTTCAGCCGATAATAGAGGTCCTCGCGGAACTTGCCTTCGCGGACAGCCTGGCGGAGATCCACGTTTGTGGCTGCCAAAATCCGGACGTCCACCTGAATTTCCTGAATACCCCCTAAGTGCATGAAGCGCTTGTCTTGCAGGACTCGCAGAATCTTTGCCTGCGTATCCATTCCCATGGTTGCGATCTCGTCGAGGAAGAGCGTTCCGGTATTTGCGACTTCGAACAGGCCTTTCTTGGCAGCAATCGCCGACGTAAACGCTCCTTTGACGTGTCCAAAGAGCGTAGACTCGAGCAGATCACTCGGCATAGCCCCTGTATTCACGGGGACGAATGGCTTGTCGCGCCGCGGAGAGTTGGCATGGAGAGCCTTGGCGATGAGTTCCTTGCCCGTTCCGCTTTCGCCTTGAATCAGGACCGTAGAGCGGCTGGGCGCGACCTGGGCCACCAGGTCGAAAATGCGAAGCATCGCTTCGCTTTTACCGACAATATTCTCGAAGTTGTACCGCTGTTTGAGAGCCCGCTTCAGCTGGACGTTTTCTTCTTCGGCGCGATGGCGCGCAACGGAAGCCCGTATATCGGCCAGTAGCTTTTCGTTGTCCCAAGGCTTTTGGACAAAATTCTGAGCTCCGCCACGCATCGCGTCGACTACGTTGCCGACTGTGCCGTACGCCGTAATCATGATGACGGGTAATTGTGGCTGGCGCTCTCGAATCCGCGCGAGGACCTCGAGGCCGTTCTGGCCGGGCAACGCGAAATCCAGGAGCACCAAATCGTAGGACCGCGTGTCGATTCGGGCCAAGCCTTGCGTTCCGTCTACCGCCGTCTCGACTAGATAGCCTTCTAGCGAAAGCAGCGTCTCCAGTGACTCTCGAATCGCCGCTTCATCGTCGATGATCAGGATGCGTTGTTCTGATTCCGGAGCACTCAAACCTGATTTCCCTTGTAGGGTCAGCGTACCTGCTTCAGACATGCGCCGGCTTCCTTACCCTGGGAAACTCCAGATGAAACGTTGTCCCACTTCCCGTCTGACTCTCAACTTGGATTTTTCCGGCGTGCTCCTGGATGATGCCGTAGGTGACGGCGAGACCCAATCCCGTGCCGCGGCGTTGTCCTTCGCGGACATTGCTCTTCGTGGTGAAGAAGGGGTCATAGATCCGCTGCATATGCTCTTGGGCGATACCAGAGCCGGTATCCGTAACATTCACTGCGACCTCTCCATTCACGAGCGTCGAAACCCGAAGCGTGCCCCCGGCCTCCATCGCATCCTTTGCATTGAGAAACAGGTTTAGGAAGACCTGCTGTAGTTTGTTGGGATTGCCAAGGATGGGCGGGAGCTCGTCTTCGAACGCGGTCTCTAGTTGAACCTGCGCTGTGTGGAACTGATGCTCGAGCAGTTTGAGAGTGTCCGCTATCACCTCGTTGAGATTGACCTCTTTGAATTCTGCGCCGCTGGTGCGCGAGAAATTCAGCAAGCCATTGACGATCTCAGACGCCCGGAAAGTTTGCTGCGTGATCTTGTCCAGCAGAGGGGCCAATCGACCATCACCGCGCACCTGCTTGGCCAGCATTTGAGTATAGGAGGAAATCACAGCTAGCGGGGTGTTGACCTCGTGCGCGACACCTGCTGCGAGAAGACCAATGGATGAGAGCTTATCCGCTTGTGAGAGTTGAGACTCCAGTTCCATCCGCTCGGTGATGTCATCCACAATGATGATGCGCCCGACAACAACAAAGTTGCGAGACACCAAGGGCGCGATTGCCATGTTGGCGATGCGGCTCTCGCCGTTCGGGGTCTGCAGCCGGAATTTGTAAAGGTTGTGGACACCCGGTTGCTCCTTCAAACGCGAGAACTCTGAGGCAAATTCGGCCGGAAGGATGTCGCTGAGGCGCTGGCCGACCGCTTCCCGGCGGGGCAGCGCATACATCACTTCCATCTGAGCGTTCCAGCTTTCGATTCTCTCTTCGAGATCGACCGCGAATATGCCGACGTTGATGGACTCGACGATATTTTCGTTGAATTCCTTCAGGCGCTCGTACTCGGAAATCTTCTGTTCAAGGCTGGCGTAGAGGCGAGCGTTCTGGATTGCGATGCCGATATAGCTGGCTAGAGATTCGAGGACCTCAACATCTTCGCTTGAGAGGAAATCGCCGTGAGTGGTACGCCCCAGCCCAATGATCGCGATCGTATTGTCTTGCAGACGGCAGGGCAGATAGTAGTTGAGGTCCAGCAGAGCTGCGGCGCGACGTTCCTCGTCGGTGAGGTGCAAAGCTTGTTGCGGATTCTCGAGAAAGATGTGTGAACTGGCGTTCGGCTGGTCGAAATCGAGAAATCCGAGTGCTAAGTTGCTGCCTTCTGCATAGAGCTGTTGCGGCAATCCATGCCCCGCCATCAACGTGTGCGTGCCATTCGGTTTAGGGAAAAAGATGGCGACGCGCGCCACTAACAACGCCTTCGGCAGGTGATCCACGATCGAGCTGAGCAGGGCACGCAGATCGGTTTGCGAACTCAATCCGTGGCCGAACGTGATGAGCGTCTGTCGATAGTCGTATCGCCGGCGATCGAAGACCCGGTCCACCCGGTTCTGAATGCCACGCTTGAGGGGTTCGAAAAGTTGAGCCGTGATGATAATGGCGGCGATCAGCGCCCATGCGCTAGGCAGCCGGGTGTGCACCAGTTCGGCTGCAATCGCGACAGCGGCAAAATAGAGGCCAACCAGTGCTGCCGTTGCCAGCGTGTACGTGACTCCACGCTTGAAAATAAGGTCCACATCCATCAGGCGGTAGCGGATGATTGCCCAACTGAAGGTGAGCGGCAGGAAGACCAGAAAAACGATCGTAATCTTAGTGAGCAGGGTGGGGACGGGTACACCGGCCAGATAGGGGATGACGTACAACACCGTCAGTGGCACCGCTGTCAGCAAGGTTCCGCGGGTAAGCCACTTCAGCTGCTGGCGGCGCAGGGGGACATCCTGGCGCCGGTAATTCAAGTAGAAAACCAGAGCTGCCAGCAGGTAATAAATCGCCAGATATCCCATCGCGATCTGGTCGAGCCGCGTGTTCAAAACAACGGTAGGCGACCAGAACAATTGAGCGACGATTTGCAGCGCAACGATCGCGACTGCAGGCAGGTAGATCAGCGAACCAGCCAACTTGCGGGCGCGGCCAGGCCGGTCTTCTGTGAAGGCCAATGCGAAATGGAGAAACAGTGCTGGTTGCAAGGCTTCGGCGACGATCTTTCCCCAGTAGATCGTCCAATCGAAACTGTCGAATCGTCCCGTCCAGCTGAATGAGTAGAGAACAAAAGATGTTAAACAAAAGACATAGAAGTGTGTTGATCTCCACGCCGTCCAGCGACGGAAGAGCACATAAAGACCGATCGAGAGGTAGACAAGGGCAATAATCCGCATCCCCTGGTCAATGCTTCGGTCCGTCGAATCAAGATAGACGGTCGCATCGATGTGGATGCCGGAACGGATCAGACTGTAATCGATCTTGCGGAATGTTCCGACCGAGAACCACTGTCGCGCCAGAGACGCCATGCGGGGTGTTGGTTTGCCTGCCGCAGCGATGAGTAGATCACCGGCTTTGATTCCGGCCCGATCGCCGGGGCCATCGGATAGCACCCGCTGGGCCAGGAGTCCACCCCGACCTTCAACCCAGAGGACACGGTCGGTCGGCTGGGGATAGGAACCATCTTTCACGAAATTCAGGGATGCTAGGATCGCTGCACCCAGCGTAAGCAGGGCAAGGACCACCACAGCCACTCGAATTTGAATAGGCTTTTGCATGCTCCCTACAGGGGAAGCTGAAGATTACTTATCACAGCAAGCACGCTGGTTGCCATCGCGAATCAATTGGCAAAAACGAACCTTGTCGTTTGAGTATATCCATAATTCTACAGTGGATATGGCCCAACAAAGCGAAATGGCCCTGCACGATATCCAGAATGAAAGCCACGAACGCAGGAATATCTCTAGCTGGATATGAAGCGCCATATTGAGGGATTCTGTTTTGCGGAGTCTCGTCTCGACCATCCAGGACCCGGCGTGACGCTTTTCCCGCACCCTGGATCCTGAGGGCTTCGTATCCGACGGAAGAACTTCCGATCAGAGAATGTTATCTGCGGTAACCTCCGTCCAGGCATCTTTCTTTGACCAACACGCCTCCATCCAAGTGCAATAGGGCAGTTTGAATCATCCAAGTGAAATAGGGCAGTTTGAATAAAGGGTTAATCGTTCGCGACAGACGGGCCGACAAAGTACAAGGAAGGACTGATCGGCGATTCGCACGAGGTGGGCCATGGGACTTGCACGCTGGATGTCGGATTTTCAAGGATCACTTGAGGTAGAACATCACTCGGCTGCGGTTGACGGCCACGAAATGCATTATTGGAGGGCGGGGACCGGTCCCGACCTGCTCATTCTCCATGGCCTTCTCGGGACAGCGGCGGCTTGGGAAGACATGGCACCGAGATTGGCTCCCGATTCGACCGTATACGCCATCGACGCGCTTGGAATCGGGAGGTCAGAACGGCCGCCGGGCATTGATTCCGGCCTCGAAGCGCAAGCGGATCGCGTTGCGCAATTTATGGCAGCTGTCGGCATCCCGACTGCTGACATCCTGGCGACATCGCATGGCGGGGCAGTGGCCTTGATGCTCGCGGCCAAGCACCCGGCGCGTGTCCGAACCTTGATCCTGAACGCTCCGGCTAATCCCTTTTCAGATTGGTCTGATTCGCTGATTCGCTTCTACCAGTCTCCCCTGGGGCGCTGGTTCGCGCACCGAATCCCTTATCTGCCGGAGCCGGTTACTGCAGTCGCGCTCGGCCGCATGTACGGCGATGAAAAGGCTGCACAAAATGGGGAGCTGAAAAGGTACATGGATTCCCTGCGGATCCCGGGAACCGTCGATTACGTGCTTAGCATTCTCTCCAGATGGTTCGAAGATATGCACTCCCTCGAGAGTGCACTCGAACGGGTTCGCAGCTTCCCGGCGCTTCTGGTCTGGGGCGACCAGGATCGCGCTGTGAGTCTTGAGTCCGGACGGCGATTACAGCGCTTTTTCGACCACTCTGAGCTGATCCCTTTGCCCGGCACCGGCCATCTCCCCAGCGAGGAGTGTCCTGGCATCTTCGCCCACGCCATCAACACTTTCCTGATCCGGTCCCGGGCAGAGCGGGAAATCGGTCCAAAACTCGTCCGGAAATCGGGCCCGGCTGCATGATACCTCTGCCACAGCCTTGAATGAAGAGTTCGCCCTGATCCGTGCCGCGGCTTTGCGATTGCAGCCACTGTTGCTTTGCGATTGCAGCCAATGTTGTTGATGAGGTCATATTTCATACGTCGGCAAACTAAACAAGGCTTAAGATGTCTAAAAGGGCGAAGCATATGCACACGGTTTGAGGTGGCTAAATGAGAAACTTTCTGCACGGAAAGCTGACACCGGCGGGAGCCTTCTTCACGACTTTTCTGGTGCTGGCGTCCGGATCGACGCTGGGTGCAAGCGGGCAAAGCTCGACTCCTACCTCGACGCCACCGACGAATCCAAGCTCAACTCCTCCTGCCAGTACTGATTCCGCTCCTCCAGCTAGCTCCACCTCGACACCAAATGCGTCTGACACCAAGATGAAGGGTGTGAAGCCCGGCAGTATCGACGATGTGAGTGCAGTTGGAACACGAGATATTGGCGGCCGGGGAATGGGGAATTGGTACTCGACCGAGAGCGAAATCAAGATGGGCAAGTCATATGCGGCCGAGCTCGAAAAGAGCGTCAAATTCGTGAATGATCCGGTCGTGAACGAATATGTGAACCGCATCGGGCAAAACCTGGTGAAGAACTCCGATGCGAAGGTCCCGTTTACGATCAAAATCATCGATTCTGACGAAGTGAACGCGATGGCTCTGCCAGGCGGTTTCTTCTATGTGAACAGCGGGCTTATTCTCACCGCGGACGACGAGGCGGAAATGGCTGGCGTAATGGCGCACGAGATTGCTCACGTCGCGGCGCACCATGCGGCCCGTGAACAGACGCGCATGAACTACGCCCAGCTGGGCACGATTCCCTTGATTTTTATCGGCGGCTGGACAGGATACGGCATTTATGAGGCCGCCAATATCGGCATCCCGCTCACGTTCCTGCAGTTTTCACGGGACTTCGAATCCCAGGCCGATTTCTTAGGTGTGGAGTATATGTACCGCGCGGGCTACGATCCCCAGGCGTTCATCACCATCTTTGAAAAACTTCAGAACCTCGAAAAAACCAAACCGGGGTTGCTGGCGAAGGCTTTCGCCTCACACCCACAGACACCCAGCCGTATCGAGGCGAGCCAGAAAGAGATTGCTACGATTCTGCCCCCTCGGGATGAATATGTCGTGACGACGTCTGAGTTCGACGACGTCAAAGCCCGTTTGGCGCGAATCGAGAACAAGCGCAAGCTGAAGGACGGAGAGACGAACAAGCAGCCAACTCTGCGCCGGGCCAACTCTTCCAACAACGACCCGAACGACCCCAACGCCAGTTCCCCGCAAGGACAAGGAAACGATAGGCCGACTCTGCAGCGCCGGGACGATAACTGAGCTGAGTTGAGGGGGGATTTACAGGGTGCGGAAAAACGCGCCGAAGCAACGAGCGAGGCGCAAGAGGATGTATTACCCGAATCGGAGCACCCCAAGGAATAGATGGTTCGTTCGCCGCAGACCAGTTTTTCAGCAGCCTGTTTAGCGAGCTAGAAGCCAAAAGAAGGCCATCCATGAAGATGGCCTTCTTTTTTGACTCGTCGCGTAATATTCAGGCTGCCGGGCCGGGGCAAACCGGATGCCATTGGCACGAGTAGGGCGATCACCTGACTGGAGTGAGTCGATTCAACAGCCCTTCTTACACTTGGCCAGGATCGCTTCCTGCAGCCGCTTTCGCAGGGCGTTCGGGAGTTCGTAAATTTCGTGGCTACGATAGATTTCGATAGTTTTGCGGGTAGTATTCAGCGTGATCTCGCAATGCTCGCAACCTCGGAGATGCTCCTCAAGGTCCGCACGAAGGCCCGTCGTTACCTTGTTGTCCAGAAAGTCGCTCAATTGAGCTAGAAACTCCGAGCAATTCATCGTGTACCATCCCCGTTTTTCTTGCGGAAATACCGGCTCAGCCGTTCCCGCAACTGCAGGCGCGCCCTCAAAAGGCGAGACTTAACCGCCGGCACGCTCAGCCCCAGCGTTTCGGCGGTTTCCTCAGTCGAAAGTCCCTCGACGTCGCGCAGTACAAAGACGATCCGGAAACCCGGAGGGAGGCCCTGAATCGTCTTGCGCAAAATCTCTGCCAACTCCGTTTGACCGTACATGATCTCGGGATCAGGCCTCCACTCGGCCAAATCCCGCGGCATGGAACCCTCTTCCGTCTCCACATCCTCGTCTATGGAGACCATTCGCCCGGTGCGGCGCTTGCGTAACCGCATGAGCGACTCGTTCACCGCAATGCGGACAAGCCAGGTATAAAACTTGGAATTTCCCTGAAACTGATCCAGCTTCTCGTAGGCCTTTAAAAACGCATCCTGCACCACGTCCTCAGCGTCCTCCCGGTTCTGAGTGATGTGTTGCGCAATTCGGAAGACCTGACGGTCGTATTGCTTTACGAGCTGTTCGAAAGCATGAACATCGCCCTCGCGCGCCCGATTGACCAACAAAATGTCGGGGTGAACTTCCTCGGGCTGTGTTGTTTGGATGGTAGACATGTCCAACCGGTTCAGAAATTCCAACCTTCCAGTAGATTTTCTTCGTGGCCGCGCATTTCGAGCACCCGCGCTCACCAGGAGGTAACTTACGGGTGTGCACCGAAACGATCCAACAACGTAACGAACTGTGTTGTCTTAGCCAGTTTTTGAGCTTGTCGGTGTGAGACGACATACTCATACTAAATGGGCAGGGTGTGGCTCGGCAAAGCGGGCTAGAGTGTTGATTCGGTTTTTACAATTGGCAGGTCAGGGTACGCCACGGTCACGCGCGGTATTGCGGTGTCCTCGAACAGGTTTTCTGCGAAAGGCTGAGCGGAAACATCTGCGGCGCTGCATTTACGGCCCGGGTTCCGAGGTGCTTTATGACGCATAGAAAACAAGTTCGCAACGAAAGTTTCCGCTTAGAGTCGTACACAAGGAAAGTAGCAAACTGGCGGTTCTGATGTTGATTGTAAGTGTTCGAAAACTTCTGCCTTTGGGGGTGCTGCTGGCCATGAGCAGTATGGCCGGAGCAGCGCATACGACAACTGCGGCCTCTTCCGCGAAACAGCCCAGCCACAGCCATCACGCGGCAAACTCCGTGTCCAAGTCCTCGACCGCTGCCACACACGGCCGGAGCAACAGGGGACACGCTTCGATTCACCATGTGCGCTCCCGGCGTAAGCCTCGTTCCGCAAAAAGCATCGCCCGCAGCAGAAAGCTCCAACGAGCGTTTGTGGCTTCCACACAACTCCGGCCTATGGCCCAGCAGCTTGCAAGCTTTCGGACGCCTGCGGCCTACTCTGGCGTGAGCGCATATGCTCATGGCCATACCGGAGAAGCGGCTTCTGCAGCCTTTCTTGCCCTAGGTCACGCATATCTTCTGGATCGCCGTTATCCGGAGGCAATCCAGAATCTTCAGAAAGCACGCACCGAAGGGCAGACTCTGGATGACTATGCCGACTACCTGACTGCGCAGGCCGAACTGCAATCGGGTAAGCTGTCCGACGCTCAGGAGCGATTGAGCGGCTTTGCCGAGAAGTATCCTGAGAGCATTTTTGTTGGGGGTCTCCCTGTGACCATGGCGAACCTCTCGCTGGGTTTGGGCGATCCCCAGGCGGCGCTCCGTATCCTTCATGCACACGGGGAAGACGCAATCGCGGGCCACGCCGACTATCAACTAGCTTTGGCCCGCGCCAACCAGTTGGCGGGTAACACCGCGGAAGCCGCCCGGCTCTATCGGCACATCTTCTTGACCTTCCCCCTGCACCCCGAAGCGCAAACGGCAAAGGATCAGCTTGCCGTCATCGGTGCGACGGCTCCTCTGAGCATCGCGGAGCGCAAATCGCATGCGGACGCACTTTATGCCGGGGGCCGATATGCCGAAGCTGCCGATGAATACCGCTCTTTGGCTTCGGATCGCTCAGACACCGATCCGCATGCCAAGAATGAATTGCTTGTCGCTGCTGCGGCCTGCGACTTCAAATTGAAGCGGCTGAACGGCAATCAATTGGAAGCGCTGCCGGATACGCAGGATGAGACCGGTGCGCGTCGCCTCTATTTGCTTATGGAAGTGGCGCGAAACAAAGACGACAGTGATAAGCAGCGGTCCATCGTCGAACAGATGGAGAAGCGCTTTCCTGGCAGCCCATGGCTGGCTGAAGCGCTTTATTCCTCTGGAAACATGTACCTGTTGCGTAAAGACTATTCGCACGCCGTTGGCTACTACGAAGACTTGGCGAGACTCTTTCCAAAGAACAGGTATTCGGGAAGCAGTCACTGGAAAGCAGCTTGGCTGAACTACAGATTAGGAGATTATTCGACTGCCGCAAAATTGATGGATCTGCAGATCTCGCTCTATGCCGGAGGCAAGGAGATACCTGCGGCTCTCTACTGGCGCGGTCGGTTATATGAAGAGCAGGAACACCGGCCGGAGGTGGCAGCGGCTTACTACCGCACCGTGGCGAGTACCTTTGAGCACTACTATTACGCGCAGATGGCGCGGGAGCGGTTGAGTTCTCTTCGCAGTACGACTCCGGCAGAGATCGCCACGCTTAAGAACATCCAGCCTGAAGAGATACCCGCACTCACGGATGACGTCCCCGAAGATGATGAGCATGTAGTAAAAGCGCACTTGCTAGCCAACGCTGGATTGAACGAATACATTCCCGCCGAGATTCAAGCTGCCGATGGCAGCCGTCAATGGGGGGCATTCGCCGAAGCGGAGATTTACGCCTCCTACGGGGAGGCTTTCCGTGCAATGCAGGTGCTCAAGCGCGCGATTCCCTTCTATGCGTCAGCCCCTATCAATTCGATCCCGATCGGCTACTGGAAAATTCTCTTTCCTCAGCCGCATTGGGAGACTATCGAACAGGAGGCAACGAAGAACCGCCTGGATCCCTATATGGTCGCTTCCTTGATTCGCCAGGAATCTGAATTCAATGCTGGCGCGATTAGCCGGGCGAATGCGCTTGGATTGATGCAACTGCTCCCGTCGGTAGGCCGCTCCATGGCGAAACAGGAAGGCATTCGGCATTTCAGCGAAAGCGAGCTTCTCGATCCAGACACGAACATCCGCCTGGGGACGCGCTACCTCGGCGAGGTCCTGACCAAGTTCGGCGGCCAGCCGGAATATGCGTTTGCTGCTTACAACGCGGGTGACGATCGAGTGACTGATTGGCAGACCGCAGGCAAGTACAGCGGGATTGATGAGTTTGTGGAGTCCATCCCGTTCACAGAAACAAGAGAATACGTGCAGGCCATCCTCCGCAACGAGTCCATTTATCGCGAACTGAATCGCCGCGCGGCCAATGAGCATGAAGGTGTAGCGCGCTCGACCAACACTGCAGTTCCTCAATAGATCATCGGCATGCCCTAAATGGGCTATGTGCAGGTTTGGTGCGCGGCATCAAAAATCAGTCTAAGCAACACATTCCTGCATTGACTCGTGAAGGCGCTCGCGGAAGAATGAGCTGAAGATTTCCCGACCGGAAACCAGGAGGGCACCCAACGAATAGATAGGCGTTCGCGCAATCGACGGCAAGACGAAAGACCCACATGCGACCTGACATGGTAGCCACCAGCAGTAGGGAACGGCATAGGAGGAATCGAATGTTGACGGAGCTTCAATTGCTTGGCGAGTGGATTCCGGAACAGATGGAACCTGGAACGCTGTTTGTGCTTGAGAACGCCGGGACGTTGGGGGAAGCCACGAATCCCTATGTGGCGGTGCTGGCCTGTCCGGGTTGCGGCGCGCTGGGGTTGATCACCAAGACCCAGTTTGTCGGCTTGGAATCGATGATTTGTGGATCGGACGCCTGTTCAGCCGAATATTATTTGAACGATGAAGGGATCCAATACCGCAAGCCGCACTAAGGATCCGCACTAACCAATCGCATCGGGCGGATACTCGCCCGTAAGCGTACGGGTTCAAAAGAGGGAGGAGATCTCGCAGATGTTGTGCGATGCTCCTCCCTCTCTTCTCTTTCAGCTCCTTCTTCAGCACCTCTGCTGAGGCTGGTTAGCGCAGGCCGCCCGAAACAACCATCGTCTCACCTGTTACCCAGCCCGAGTCGCTCGAAGCGAGAAACACCGCGACGGGTGCGATGTCTTCCGGTTGGCCCATCCGGCCCAATGGCGTCTGTGCCTCCAAGCCCTTTAGAAAGTCGCTGCCGATGAGACCAAGTGCATGAACTCCTTCTGTCTCCACCGAACCTGGATTAATTGAATTTACGCGGATCTTCTTAGGTCCAAGCTCCTTTGCGAGAGTCCGTGTCACGGCATCCACCGCACCCTTCGTTGCTGTGTATACGGCGGTCGTGGGAGGTGTCATGGTACTCGCGGCAGAGCCTACGTTAATTACGCTACCGCCTTCAGGACCAAAATGCTTGGCCGCCTCTTGGGTCGCCAGAATGAGTCCGAGGACATTCGTATTAAATAGTTTCCTAAATTGCTCTTCTGTGACATCTTGCAACGGGGCAAACTCATAGACGCCAGCATTATTCACCAGCACATCCAGCGTCCCAAAGGCTTTCTTCGTCTCTGCGAAGATTCGCTTCACATCCGCTGCTTTCGCTACGTCGCCCTGAACGGCGATCGCCCTGCCTCCTTTCTTGATGATTTCGGAGACCACTCGGTCGGCACCCTCCTTGCTTGACGCGTAATTCACAACCACCGCCGCGCCTTCTGCAGCTAAACCCTTTGCAATTCCGGCACCGATACCTTTCGACGCGCCTGTTACCACAGCGACCTTACCCGTCAACTTGCTCATCGGAATCTTGCTCCTCATTTGACAGTTTGATATTTAGACAACTGTCGAATAGATGTGGAAAGATCGGAAACGATTCGCCTGCTCGAAGAAATGTGCCAAGAAGAAGGAGCCCTTTCAAGGCACCCTATGCAGTAGACTGCTACCGGTTTGCTATGTTGGAGTTGGACGCCATGAAAGCCGCCGATTTTCGCAGAGTAGCCCTGAGCCTTGAGGGCGTCGAGGAGAGCTCGCACATGGGCTCACCCGATTTTCGAGTTGGAGGCAGAATTTTCGCGACGCTCGCCTCGCAAGGTCTGGGCTATGGCAACTTGATGCTGACGCCCGAACAGCAAGCGGCGTTTGTCGAAGAGCAGCCCGAGATATTCATCCCGGTCGCCGGCGGATGGGGCAGAATGGGGGCGACGCACATCAAGCTCGCTCCAGCGAATGAAGATGTCCTGACAGGCGCTCTGCGCACTGCATGGAAGCTACGGATAGAGAAGAACGCAAAGGCGGGGGGAAAGAAGCGAACCACTGCCGCACGCAGTGCAGTAGCCAAGGAGAGAGGCAGGAATCGATGACGCAGTTACACGCGCGTTCGATCGAGGATGAGATTCGACAGACGCTGGACAATTCAATCGAGCGTGGAGAGAACGACGCTTTCTGATCTGCCATCTATCTGGTATTCGGCCAAGTAGTCGCGCTGTGATTGCCTCTTTGGCAAATCTGCGTTGGCTCTCGATCAAGCAATCACATATTGATAGAGTCGATATTTCTCATCGTGAATGGCTGCAAACGGCAGGAATCGGACCCTCTGATTACGCGATTGCACCGTGTACTCTGAACCCCGCTGCGTCGCGGCGAGGAGCTGAGCACGAGTGAACACGTTGTCCGAAGCGCCTATCGCAAACAGCGTGACCGGCCCATGAAGCAAAGCAACATCGTGGGGATGCTGCGGATCGATCGATTCCAGTCTGAACGGCATATCGATCGTGTACTCAATCCGG
The DNA here is from genome assembly GCA_036500845.1 of Acidobacteriaceae bacterium. Classification (GTDB taxonomy): domain Bacteria; phylum Acidobacteriota; class Terriglobia; order Terriglobales; family Acidobacteriaceae; genus PALSA-350. Next base: position 25,048 of record DASYBJ010000184.1, on the reverse strand, counting down.
TCTCCATCCTTCCATTCTCTTGCGACTGCAAGGAAGGCGCCGCTACGCACAGGCAAGGAAAGGTTCTTGCCATTGACGGCAATCGAGGTCTTGCCTCCTGCCCACTCTGGAACCCGAAGATAGATGGTAAATTTCTCCGGGCGCTCTGCGCCCACCTGGATTCTGATCTCGGGTGAAGTTGGATACTGTGTCTGTTGCTCAAGAGAGTACCGCGCCGTTCCTACTCTCCACTTGAGCCGCGAGGGAACAAAAAGGTTCACATAGACACCGTCCTCAGACCGGAAATACGAACTGATGCCATAGTCGGCTGTGATCTGTGGAAAAGTGCCGGAGCAGCAAGGCCATTTCTGCTCGTAGTACACCTTGGAGGCGTGGTTGTTGTAGTCAGAGTAGTAGAAGCTCGTGCCGTCCGGGCGGATTGGTTTCGCGCCTAGGATCGTGTTATAGAGAACTCTCTCCATGCTATCGCCATAGCGGCTGTCCCCCGTCACGCGCATTAGGTAGCGGGCAATCTTGAAGTGGCCGTAAGCCCCGCACGGAGTCTCGAAGCTGGCATGGGTCTTCTCTAAGCTGGATCCTAAATCGCCACTTCCCGGAGTCCGAAATGTCTCATTCGGCCCCCAACCGCCGGTGGCGAAGCTCTGCGTGCTGAGAACGAATCCGAAACCATTCCGAGCAGCCCGTAGGTGTTTCTCGCTATTCAGCACGAGATACGCCTGCGACGCAGAGCAGAGCGCGTTGACGTGACTGTACGCGTGCAAACCAGGGAGAATGTTCTTGCCATCCGCCAAAGGGTCGAAATAGGTGTCATCCTCGAGGAAACGTTCTGCCAATTGGCGGTAGCGGGCGTTCCCACTCCGTTTGTATGCAAGTAAGAAGTTTTCCGGAAGCGTGTACGTTTCGTCCCAGGTATAGGCAATGTTCGGGTGGGGCCGCGCCTCCATCTCCGGCCGCGAAAGCGCTTTTGACGGGAGATGTGGCAGTACTGCGTCTGTTGCGTGTTCGAGGACGCTAAGCGCCGCGGGATCCCCGGCAAACTGGTGAGCGTCGATAAGCCCGCAGTTGGTCTTGTCGAAGGTATACGCTGGCAGCGGATAATCGACATAAAACTTCTCAGTGACGGTCTTTCCAAAGCCTTCGACGAGGCGATGGATTTTTTGGCGCGTCGGACTATCTCGAGTTGTGGCGTATGCCCGCGCGAGCCCTGACAGATATTGGCCGAAACTGTGGCCGGGAATATATCCGGTCATATTGTGCGGCGGGTCGAAATCTTTTGACCAGCTATACCAGCCGCCCATCTCCTCTCCAGGTGCGGGTAGTCCAGCCTTCTGGCGGAAGGGCTTGAGGAGCGCGTCTTCACTGAGAGCCAAGAACAGTGCGTGATTCTGCTCAAACTGCTCGCGCATCGGCCCTTCGAGAAGTTGAATGTCGGCGTAATCGAACTGTTGCAGTTTCGTTGTCACGGCATCGGCGGCAGATGAGCCGGCTCGCGATCTACGTGAAAGCACTTGAGCACCAGCTAGGGCGGCCCCACCCTTGAGAAATGTCCTTCGCGATGCTTTACCCATATGGCTCCCTTGTTGATGTGGGTTACTCGCTGCTCTTTTTTTTCAGCAGAGCGGCGAGGCGGTTGTGATGGAAGTGGCCCTTGGAGGACTAAGTCCAATCTGTTACGGAGTCTGCTGAGGCACAGCTGAAGTTGACGACACTTCTTCCAAGAGATATTTGGTCTTCGTTTCCTGCTCACTCTGTTTGAGCTGTTTCAACCGTGCCACTAATCCGTTGATCTCATCTTTGTAGCCCAGGCTGCGATCGGCCATCATCTTTTGATAGAGGGCGGTGGTGTCATCGGGGTTTCGCTTTAGGGCCTCCTCTGCCTGTTGTCTCGCAGCCGAAGCATCGCCCGCCCGCAGATACAAGACAGCGAGCAGGTCTCGGGCCGGCTGATAGTCAGGTTCGAGCTTGACTGCTTGGCTCGCTGCGCGGATGGCTTGCGCTTGAACTTCAGGGTTGCCCGACTCCGGATTCTCCACGAGAGCTTCGGCATAGAGATACTGCAGAAGTGGATCGCGTGGATTCTTCTCGGCGTGTTCACGAAAGATCTCTAAAGACCCACGATTGTCATGTTCCTGACTGCGGATCATGCCGATCGCGTCCTCAGCGAATGATAAGTGTGGATCCAGGCGATGTGCCTGTTGGAAGTCATCCAAGGCTGCGTCGATTTGCGACAACTGAACGCGCAGTACGCCACGCGACAGATACAACGGAGCTGCCGTTGGCAACACCCTGAGCCCAGCATCTACCATGTCAATACCGACCTTGAACGAGCTGTGATTGAATGCAAAGGTTGCAAAGAGTACATAGTTCTTTACGATCGAGGGATCGGCCAGGATCGCCTGTCGCAGCCACGCGACCGCTTGTGGTGTGTTGCCTTTCTCCTCAGCGATCTGGGCGGCAATGGCAAGAGCGCGCCAGTTAGTGGATCCGTTTTCGACCAGGGGCGACAGCGCCGCGAGCGCCTCGTCCAATCGCTTCGCCCTCCAAAGCGCAATTGCAAATTGCATGCGTATTGCTGTATCCGGCGACTGCTCCATCAACTGTTGGTAGAGATCCACGGATCGGTTTGCGTCGCCTTCGGCCAGTAAGCAGGCGGCATATTCACGCACCGCTTCGGGATTTTTCTGAACTAAGCGAAACCCCTTCTCAAAGTGCGGAACGGCCGACGCACAGTCTCCCCGCTGCCACTCAAGCACAGCAAGCATAGCTTGGGCCGTGGGATCTTCAGGCTTAACCGAAATTAATTCTTCCAAAATGGGCACCGCATCGAGTGAGCGGCGTGAGTACTCGATCTGGGCCGCGCCTTCCAATGCAGGTACGAAGCGGGGACAAGCGTCGAGTGCCCGTCGAAACGATTGAAGGCTGTCATCTGAGCGGCCTTCCCCACCGAGCGCCAGGCCCCGCATGCTAAGGACTCGGCAGTCCTTGGGATGAGTTGCAAGAACCGAGTCCGCCAACGATACAGCGGCCGGATAATCATTAGAACGAAGCGCCCGCAGAATCTGGTCTGGATCAGCATTCGCTTGTCCAAGACCAGCTTGCACGACGAAAATCAAACAAAGAACCGTCAGAGAGACAAATGCCATCGGAGACCCACAGCATATCTCGCGGAGGGCTATTTTTGTTCTGAGCAGCGATAAGTGAGATGACTGAGTCACGCAAAAAATACCGGGTTGGGAAAAGGATGCGGCACAAACAGTAACCCGTGTATGCCGCGAGGTGTGAGACGCAATTTGTATCTAACCTGGGCCGCCTCTCGGCCCAAGTTAGACCGGTTTTGAGCCGAGAAGAGCATCTAGAAAATCAGATTCCCGCCGATTTGGAGGAAGCGCGGCACGCTTTGATTCGTGGCCCGTCCAAAATTCCCGTCGGGTAGATTGACATCGACGGTGTTCAAGTTTGGTCTGTTGAAAAAATTGAAGAACTCGAAGCGGAGCTGGAAATTGACCGCTTCAGTAATCTTGGTGTTCTTTAGGAACGCGACATCCCATTCGTTAAACCCAGGTGCGCGAAATGCGCTGTAACGTTCATTTCCTTCAGCTCCGAACGTGGCGGGGGCCGGGAAGTTCGCTAGTGCGGCCGCGTGGGATGACCCAAATAGACCAGTCAGATAGGACTTCCGGCTCGTAGGGTACGAGTAACTCTTGACATCAGGAAAGTCAAAGTTATCGCCATCCGCGTTGTAGTCGCCACTGCTCGGCGCATACCCTGTGAAGGTTCCATTGCTAGCCTTCAAAGGAGAGAACGCCGCTCTTGTCGAGACTGTAAACGGAGGCCCGGATTGTATGATTGTGGTCCCGCTCATCTGCCAGCCGCCAGCCGTTCTTCCAACTAGACCGAGACCGCCATTCGGACTTGGAAATTCGTAGTTCCATGTCAGAGCGAAATGATCTGGAATGTCCCAGATCGACGGCGCGTAGTACTGGTGAGGATTGATATAGGTCGGATAGACTTGCGTGTCGTCCTTCGACGATGAGTGCGTGTAAGACGCATTGAAGAATGCCCGCTGGAATCGCCCTCGTAAGCCAACGATCAGAGCGTTGTAGTTAGAGACACGGTCGTTCTGTGTGTACATTACCTGTCCGAAACTGGTGTTCAACCGGGTCGGAACCGTGCTGTTGTGAATGATCAAGTCCCCTGGAAGCTCATTGATATCCTGTCCGTAACTAACGTTGTAGACTTGTCCTCCTCCCGAGAGGAGATTTCGCCCAGTTGAACCTGAGTAAGAGATGCTGCCGACGAGGTTGCGCGACAGGGCATGCTCCAGTCCAGTCGAATAGATATAACTGACCGGGGAAACAAGATTGGGATCGATGCCGCCGATGTTGAATTGTAGGCCCTGCAGCCCGCCTTTGGAGTCCAGCTGTTTCGCGGGCAGGGTAGGATACGTGTAGCCAAAAGGCTTTTGATTCGACGTACCGACGCCGAAGATTGGGGCCGGTATCTGTCCTCCATAGAATGTGGGGAAGATGGGGCCTGGCGGGTTGCCCCGATATTGCTCCTGAAGATTGGCGAGCGTCGGCCAATTGTGAAAGATCCCGACTCCACCCTTGATCAGCCAAGCGCCGCTTCCAGTTACATCCCACGCAACCCCACCGCGAGGGCTGAAGACATCTGTGATCGAGCGATTCAATGCGTGATGGTGGGGAACAACAACTCCGTTTCCGGTTCGCTGTTGCAACGTTTGTCCGGGTCCGTAAAAGAAGTTCCCGAAGACGGTGTTGGCGGACCGCGAGTATGGATTGCCGTAATCATCCCACCGGAGACCATAGTTCACAGTCACGTTGGATCGTACCTTCCAGGTGTCCTCCACAAAGAGACCATGCGTAACGCCAGCTGCGTTCCAGTCGTATTGGATCTTTGCGCCGGTCAGCGGGGTGTAGGCCACACCCGTTTCGGTGTAGACATTGTCCTGCGCAAGATCAAGCAGGCTATTGAATGTGAAAGTAGGCTGGTCGTATGGGCCCTGGAATTGCTCGACATCATCCCCGAAGAGCCCTTCGTAACCTGCGCTGATGTTGTGAGATTTATATACATGCGTGAGGACGTCGCGCCAGTGGTAGTTGTGCTGAATGAAGTCGCCTTGCGCGAACCCTCCTGTGAAGGCCTGGCTGGCCGTGCCGTTACCAGTGATGTTGAGGCCAGTAACATTCACGACAGGAACAGAGAAAAGACCCGTACTGGGTTGAATTCCTTCAATCCGGATTGCGGCGAAATAAGCCTGATTCAGGGTATTCGGACTAAAGGTGTGCGACTCATTCCCCTGAATGGCCCACTGGTAAAACTTGTTCGTTGCCGCGAGGGCCGCTCGTGCGCTTGGCGTGTTGCTGCTGAGTGTTGTGCGATAAAAGGCGCCGTAGAGGCGGTCGGCAGAGAGAGCTTTGTCCAGCCGGAAGTTGTACTGAGTCCCGTTGCGGTACTGCGAATCACTGTAGTTGCCGGTATCGATCAAAGGCAAGCCGCAAGGTAGGGGAGGAGTCGCCGCCGCGTTGCATCCCGCCGTAGTGGATACGGTCACATTGCTCACCTTGCTGATCGGATAAGTGCTGAGGAGCTTCGTTCCCAGCGAATTGGGAAAGGCACTTTGGGCGAACCGGGTAAACTGGGGATCCTCGAACGTTATGCTCCTCGAAATACCCGCAGACGAGCGCAGCGGCTCAATAGCGAAGAAAAAGAAGGCATTGTGATGAGGGATGATCGGACCGCCGATCGTGGCCGAGATGTTGTTGCTGTGAAACGGTTGGTATTTGTGTGTAAACTCCGTCCCGGCAAAGAACTTCTGGTAGGTGAAGTAGTCACTGGCATTGCCATGATAGCCGTTCGTACCGGACTTGGTTGTCATCAGCGTCTGGATTCCGCTAGCCCGTCCGTAGTCCACGTTGTACGTGTTGGTCTGAATCGATGCTTCTTGAATGGAATCGGGGTTGGGTGTCATATTGAGGACGCCGGGGCGAATCGAGCTGGTCACGTCCAGACCATCGATCACATACATATTTCCAACCGCGCCCTGACCGTTGGCGCTTGCATCGACCTGTGTCTCAGTCGAATAATTGTCGCGGCCAGATCCCGGGCTGCCGTTCGAGGTCACGCCCAAGCCGGTAACTCCCGGCGCAATCGTGACCAACGAGATCATACTGCGGCCTGCCAGCGGCAGGGCAGACAGAGTGCCCGTCGATAGTGTCTCTTGCAGCCGTGTATCCGCGGTATCGATCGTGGGGCTTTGCGTCGAGACCTCGACGGTCTGAGAGGAGGTGCCTACAACAAGCTTCACATCCAATGCTAGTGTTTGACCCGTCTCGAGAGTGAAAGCCTTCTGCGCCTGACTGAAACCCTCCTTTTGCGCGGTTAGCTGGTAGGTTGCTGGCGCAAGGGAATTGAAGTGATATTGACCCTGAGCGTCTGTTCTTGCCGTTACCGCCACACCCGTGGAAGTATTCGTCAATTGAAGGCTCGCCTCGGGTACTACGGACCCGCTGGGATCGATGACTGTCCCTGACAGTGCTCCCGTGAATTGTGCCAATGCACTGTGAGCGCAAAACAGCATCAAGCCCATTACTGAGATGAGGAATGGTCGTTTCAAAGTATGCCTCCTAGGAGCTGGTACTCTCTCCGCAAGATCGATCGGCTCTAGGTCGCCCAAGAGCTTGGCGGGGCGATAAATGAGCTTGGCGGGGCGGTAAACGTTTTCCATTTGCGGCCGGCCTTGCCCCTTGCCCGCCCTATTTTGCATCCTGAGTCCTGCTCCAGGATGCAAACGTGAGCAGCCGAACACTAGTTGATGAGACTTTCAGGGCGCAATGGGTCAGATGTACTATGGGCGCGGATTCGACAACACTTAGGGCCTGTTAACACGAATAGGGCGGACAGCGTTGCGAGGGAAAATCGGGCCAGACGAGGCGGAATCCGAAGGCTGTGGCGGGTCCCCAGTTAAGGATTGCAACGAAGTATGGGCCGATTTTGCCCGCAACCCGCAGGGACGGGGCAGATTTTCCCGATTGCTTCGTCGCTCGTCGCTAAAATACACCCGGTATTCGTCTCTCCTCGCTTCTCGCACTCAGCAAAATCTGCTCCCGTCGCTGCCGTCCTATTCGTGTTAACGGGCCCTAACGCGTGATGATAATGATCCCTTGCTGAATTGCGACCGTGGTAGCTTCTGTTCGATCGCCGACCTCCAGCTTTTCGGTGATCCGGTTGATGTGGTTCCGAACAGTAAACTGACTGATGCAAAGGACGCGGGCTATTTCTTTATTCGTGAGTCCCTTTGACAGCATCTCGAGGATCTCCAGTTCGCGAGGGCTCAAGCTGGAGCGCGACCGTCTTTCGGAGAGCTTGGCTGCGATAGGTGGCGGAAAATATGTTTTGCCTTCGTGAACCGCCACAATGGCTGCCATGATTTCCGCCCGGGACGTGTCCTTGGAGAGATAACCTTTCGCTCCGGCCTGTACAGCCCGATAGATCTCCTCATCGAATTCGAAGCTGGACAAGATGATGACCTTGGCGGCCGGATCGATCTTCTGAAGCGCTTGCAGGGTTTCGATGCCATTCAATTTAGGCATACGCAGATCGAGCAGGATCACGTTCACTGGGTTGTGCTTGTGGAACGCAATCGCCTCTTCTCCGCCGTGCACTGCACCAACGACCTTCAACGCAGTCTGCTTGCGAAGCATGCTGCTGAGCCCGGCGCGTACGACAGGATGGTCGTCCACAATAAGCAGCCGGATGGGCGAGCTAGCCGGTTGAATTTCCATTGCGCAATTTCCTCCAAAAGGACTGCCAAAAGAACCGCGGCCAAGACCCGTGCAACAAAGGGGGTGGGATGGGCGTGCGCACATGAAGCGTGGTGCCTTGGCCGGGCGCGCTCCATATTTTGAAGTCCGCGGAGATACTCTCCGCACGTTTCCCCATACCGCGAATCCCGAAACCGGCGCAGCTATTCGCCGGACAGAAGCCCTTGCCATCGTCTTTCACGGTGAGTTCCAAAGCTGTCTTTTCATAGGCAATCGCCAACAGGACCGTATCCGGTTCTCCATGTCGAATTGCATTCGCCACCGCTTCCTGGCCGATGCGCAGCAGGGTATCTGAGATAGAGATAGGTATCCTGCGCGCCGTTCCCGTAATGGATGTCGCGATGTGAATGCCTCCACCGCTAACCATCCGCCGGGCATCCTGCTCCAGCGAGGTGAGCAAGCCCATGGATTCCAAATTCTGCGGGCGCAAAGCTGCGATACTGCGCCTGGCTTCCTTATGACTGTCGCGAACCATTTCGATCGCGGAATCGAGTTGCGGTCTCAAAGAACTTTCCTCACTCGCGTCTTCGCGGATAGCTTCCAGTTGAAAACCCAGCCCGGCAAAGCTCTGCGCCAAGGTATCGTGCATCTCATGGGCCAGTCGTTCTCGTTCTTCAATCACGGCCTGTAGCCTCCACTGGGCGATCAGACTATATCCGGTTTGCACAGCAAGCAGGAGGAGGAGAAATCCGATGATGAGAGCCACGATGTTGCCGGTACTCCACCACGGCGGCCCCTTGATCACTTCTACGTCCTCGACAGAAGGGAGCAGCAGCGCGAAAGGCGTGAGGTCATGAGTGTAAGCAGGATCGACGACGCAGACGCCGCGCATGCGAAGACGGCTTTGCTCCCTGATGCGGCGTGCAGTCTGTTTTGGGCTTTTGTCGTTTGCCATGGCGAGGAAGGACTGTGCGCCTTCATCGAGCGTAAGAACCAGCCGGTGATCTTTCGTGGACTCCAAGCTTCGCAAACGGCCTTCCACCTCGACATATTGCGCGTCGAACGCACCTGTTGCGGCTTGCGATGCTGAGACAGCGACCGGTGGTACCGGTGTATGAGTCCACAGAGGACGTACGTCAGCCGCTCTTAAAACCGAGCTAAACTCATGCAACTCGGCATTTCCCTTTGCTTCGATCGCGTCCCCGATCTGCAACGGCTTTGTAGCACGCGGATTGGGTATTGCGAGTCCCGCAGTTGCGTCCTGAACATATAACACCGGGGATATGAGAGTCACGACGCCGTGGATCGTCACCTGTGACGGCTGGTTTGGGGACAGCAAGCGTAGAGTGCCGATGGGCTGCGCGCTCAAATCGGCATGATGATCACGCAAATCGCGATCGATTAGGTCGATCTCGTTGCGGTCGGCTTGCGGATCAGTATTCCCTGTCCAAGCAATATCGTGGCCTGTGGGAAGCTGTGCGTCGCGAGCGCCGATCAGGGAATTCAACTCCTGTTGGCTTGCGCGGCTAACGACGACGTTGCGCCACAGCGCGCCTGTGGCATAGGACTGCAGGCCGAACCGGCCGGATGTGAGGCAGGACGGATCTCGGATTGCGTCGACAGTTGTTTCTCCCGAAGGCGACGTCGCGCTTGCTGCGAGAGTGCAGTCATAAGCAAGAAATATCAGGTGATACCACACACGAGTATGCACACCGGAGGGCACGCGATTGGACTGGAATTCATGCCAGCCGTAGTCTGCGCGGCCAAGAATGAGCGTGTTATCGAGATCCCGAAGTCCTGCAAAATAGCCGTGGTAAGAATCCACTCCTTCCTCTTCTCGAGTTACACGCATAACTAATCCAGCATCACCCGCCTCGCCAAGGAGTTGCACATCTGCTTCCACCTTATAGTTCTGCCAACGTGCCGAGCCGGTCATCAGTTTGGCTCCGCGCTCGTCGGAGCCGTTCTGCATGGCGCCATCAACAATCTCCCATGTGCCGCCAAATGCCTGCCATTCGTCCTGCTTCTCTTGTGCAAAAGAATCGTGATAGGACGGTCGTTGCTTCTCTAAGGAGCGACACGCAACGTAACCGAGGGCTGCCAACAGAAGAGTTGTAAATGCAACAACGAGGAGGATGAATAAATGTCGCCGATGTAGCAAGTGACTCATTGGTCGAACCACCAGGCAAGCGTCAGCATCTGGCGCACTTGAGCAGAATCGATATTCTCGCGCGTCACGAGCACGGGATTCAGCAGGACTGACGCAGGAGACGGCTCTGCGCGCAACTGAGCGTCGATGATTCCCATGGCTCGGACGCCCATTTCGTAAGTGTTCTGTAGGATGACGGAGTCGATGCCACCCGTTCTGACTGGGGCCAGCAGATCCTGATCGAATCCAACGAGCTTGATCTCTCCGGTCCTATTGAATTCCACGAGCGCGTAGTAGGCTCCTCGGGTGGAAGCCTGTGAGAGGGCAACGATTGCATCGATATGCTCGCCCTTGCTGACGAGCTCTTCGGCGACCTGCTGCTCCTGGGGTACGGTCGGCAGGCCGAGACGCCGGATTGCCACATGGATGTGAGGGAACTCTTTCGCCAGTGACGTCTCTAGGCTCCGGGCTCTTGTCGCGGTGCTGGTCAACTGTGAGCTGATTCCCGTTATAGCAACAGTGCCTTTGCCATCGAGGATGCGACCAACTCGGCGCGCCGCCAATTCGCCTCCGGCTTCCTCATCATTCAGGACGTACGCGAGCTTCTTGCCTGGAAGGATGCCGAGGTCGGTTCCAACGATCACGGTCGGTACGCCGTTTCCAACCACTCTTCGGATTGTTGTACGGAGCGGCAAGGCTTCGACTGGCGATACGATGATGCCATTGCACCCTTGGTCCAGGGCTCTTTCGATGATCCCAAGTTGACTCGTGAGGTCGTCCTCACGCGTGGGTGCGTTGTAATAAACGCGGAGCCCTCTCCCATGCGCAACTGTTGCTGCGCCCGCGTGCTCGGCTTCCCATAGGGTGGTCCCCGCTGTTCGTGGAATTACAGCAATCTTAGGATGGCTGTTTCGACAGGCGACAAGTAAAAGAACTAGAACGATAGCTGCCGAGACCACACGCGATCGGAAAAGAAGCGGCTGGTTGTTCACATCCTGGGCGATGATCTTTCTTTCACTTCTTCTTATCCACACGCCAAATTCGACAATCGCACCTTTCTCCCGCGCCAACGTGCGAGATAATTGCTCTAGACCCGGATATAGGGAATCCAGACTTGCATCCCCGCCGGTTCCCGGTTCGCCCAAGCGTAGTAGGGAATCAGACGCAACGATGTGGCACTGGCCGCCGCGACGCCTGCTTCCGCGGGAAAATAAAGCGAGTTTTGTGCGTTCTGCGTGACCGATCCTGGATGCTCCAGTACGACAACCCCTCCGAGAAGTTCGGGATGCCATTCAGCTTTGGTTTCGCCCTGAAGCTCAGCTGAAAAACCAGACAAGCCCGTCTTACCGGCATAGCTGGGCTGGTCCAGAGATTCCATGCAGAAAATCATCGGTCCGCGCCGGAAGGCAACGCGCCCCAGATCGTCACCAACCGCTTGGTTCGCTCGAAGCAGCCGCGCCGTCATATCGAACGTCAGGTGTATCTGGTCATTTGGGGACCAGCGCCGGCGAATCGCCATGTACTCGCCGGAAACTGCGTTACCTGCTTCAGCACCGTTCACGCGGACGATGTTTTTCTGCGACCACCCCGGAATGCGAACGTGTACCACGAATTCCTTCGCCTCGGCGGGGTTGATGGTGAGGGAAACTTCTCCCTCCCAGGGATAGCGTGTGCTTTGGCGAATGGAGAAAGGAGTTCCATCCTGGAGATGCCAGTGCAGCTCTGAGTTGTCGTAAAGATGGACGTAGACTCCGTCAGAGCTCGTGCTATAGAAGTAGCCGGACAAGGATGCCAGGGTACGCTCTAGGTTAGGGGGGCAGCAGGTCGTGTCATACCAGGGGTTACGGATTTTCCCTTGAACGAGGTGCCTGTCTCTTGAGTCACCGGTGGGATCAAAGGCGAGCGGATTTCTGTAGCAGTAGGTCTTGCCATCGAGTGACATGCCTGAGTTGATCCCGTTGTACAAGGCACACTCAATGACATCGGTAAAGCGAGCCTCCCCGGAGGCGGCGAGCATTCGCCAGTTCCACATCATGTTGCCGATGGCCGCGCAGCTCTCGCCATAAGCGCGGGCGTTTGGTAGCTCATATGCATCGCCAAAAGCCTCTCCCGTCGAACGGGCGCCCACTCCACCGGTGATGTACATTTGATGCGCGACAAGATCCTCCCATAGCGCGTTGAGTGTCTTCCAGTAAGCCGGATCGCCGGTTTCCAGGTAGTAATCTGTCGCTCCGCAACAGGCGTACATGGCCCGCACAGCGTGCCCCTCGAGTTTGGTGCGCGAAGTGAAGGGAGCACCGCAGAACATGTAGGAGATCTGTTGATCGGTTAGCGGTATGCGGTCGTCGCCGTGAAGGATGTAGGCCGCTAACTCTACGTACTTGCGATTGCCGGTCGTGCGGTACAGCTCAATCAGAGACATTTCGATCTCAGGGTGACCGGCAACAATGGGTTTTTGATTCGTAGAGGGCCCATAGTTCGGGAGGAGAAAGTCGTCGACAAACCGGATGCCTGCGGCGAGCAGAGTTGCGTCTCCGGTGGCTCGGTAGTAGGCAATCGCCGCCTGCAGCATATGGCCAAGGTTGTACATCTCATGGCCAGTTTCCTGGATCTCCGGCAGCATGCGTTTGGATGCCAGATCGCCCACGTAATATGTGTTGAGGTACCCGGACGGCTCCTGAACGGCTACCACTTCACGAATCATTTCGGAGGCTGTCTCGCGCAAGTGTGGCTTGTCCCCGGACTGCAGAACAAACCCAACAGCTTCAGTCCATTTGTAGATATCAGAATCGGAAAAGACGGGCCCCTTCTGAGGACCAGTTGACCGGCCCTGGAGCCGGAGAAAGTTGTCCATACGCCCGTGCGCGATAAGCTCGTCATGCATGCTTGGAATACTGGATTCGACGTTGGTATGTCGGCGTTGCGACCAGAAACCGTCTTCGATCACGACAGCGCTCACTGGAACTGTTTTGAGGCGAGCATAAGGCGAGTTCGAAAGTTCGATTACGCCGGTATTCTTCCAATTGGCAAATGGAACCGTAGAGGAACTCTTCTCTGACTCTAAGAATGAACGCAAGGTCTCGCTGCGAGGGAAGGCCAGAGCGCTAGCCGCGGGCGCAACGGCAGCAGCAGTGGCAAGAAGAAAGGAGCGACGAGAGAAAGGAAGTTGCAAGCGGGTGCCTCCTCGATTCAGACTGCGGTACGGTTTTAATCCTTGGCGGCGTCGGTCGTCAAGAAAACGTTTCCGCGGCCCACGCTGTCGGCGCTCCTGTTCTTTGCTCCTGTTCTTTGCTTCTTGACACACAACCGATTGCCGCGTAAACCTTTCCCCAGCTTTCGCTGAGAAGGTCCGTTGAGGGTCAAGATTGCTCCTGTCCTCCTTTGTTTCGCCAATGATCTGCATCGACACGAAAGTGCTTAGAACAAGACATCTCTGAGAATTTTTTTGCTGATTGAGGGAGACACTTGCGTTCCATCTATACGAGACGTTCGCTCATGCAAGGTATCAGCGCAGGTGCGGGCGGCTTGCTCCTCGAGCTGCGTTTCCCAGTCGCAAGCGCTCTTGCCTCTAAACTCAGCGAGGGAGTTAGCACCGGACCGGCTGTTCTCGAGCTCAAGCTTACGGCTGTCAATGACAACATTTTGCGGGTGACTGTTGCCGCGGCTGGCGAGCCGCTGGATCGGCTTTACGGAGACGGCAGTCTCGTCGCAAGAGTGTGGCCAGACGCCGTGGTTCGAGCCGTTGTCGGGTCCACCGCCCAAACCGTCCATTGGAGTGGAAGGGTTGTGGAAGTCTACACAGACCCTCTCCGAGTCACAGTTCGGGCAAACGGCGCCGCCGTTTTGCAGGAGTTGCGCTTTGAGCAGAGCCCGGCGCAAGTTCAATTTCTTTGCGGTGACGGACCGGTCTATGGATTGGGATCCGGTGCACATGCGCTAGATCGCCGTGGCACATCCGACGCGATGAAGAATGGCCAGATTGGAGACGACCTCAAAACCTATGGGGCACACGTTCCTGTCCCCTGGCTCATGGGGTCCAACGGCTGGGGATTGTTCTTCCATGAACCGCAAGGAAGCTTTGCTATCTCGAGCGAAACGGCAACCTTCAAGCCGAACGAGAGCGCGCGCGGTTATGATATCTTCCTGCTGGCTGCAGAGACACCCGCGCAGTTGCTTCGAGCGTGGGCAGAGTTAGTCGGATTTCCGCACCTGCCACCATTGTGGACACTCGGCTATCAGCAATCGCATCGGACGTTGGCGAGCCGCGAGGAGATTCTGCAGGAAGCAAAGACATTTCGTGAGAAACAGTTGCCTTGCGACACGCTGATCTACCTGGGGACGGGTTTTTGCCCTTCCGGGTGGAACACCGGGCATGGGTCTTTCAGCTTCAACCAGGCTGTCTTTCCCGATCCGGAGAAAATGGTCGTTCGGTTGCATGAGGACCATTTCAAGGTAGTCCTCCATGTCGTGAACCCCCCGGTGAATCTTTTCGGCAAAGTAAGTGGCACAGGTGTTGTGACAGAAGAACCTGCGAATGCAGCGACGTACTGGTCACATCACGCACCTCTCGATCGAATGGGTATAGACGGCTGGTGGCCTGACGAAGGGGATCCTTTGCCGGCCTACTCACGGCTCGTCCGCAATGAGATGTATTGGGATGGCGAGCGGCAGGAACGTCCAAACGATCGGCCCTTTGCTCTTCACAGAAATGGCTATGCCGGACTGCAAAGATATGGATGGTTGTGGTCAGGGGATGTGTTTTCTACCTGGAAGACGCTTGCCGCGCAGGTCATGGAGGGGATCAACATAGGGCTCAGCGGCATACCTTATTGGGGCACGGATATTGGCGGTTTCGTTCCGACCAGAGAACTCACCGCTGAGCTCTTTGTGCGTTGGTTTCAGTTCGGTGCCTTTTGTCCGCTCTTTCGCGGCCACGGGCGGACATGGAAGCTGCGGCTGCCATGGGGTTGGGCCACCGGTGACTACGGTCCGCCCGAACTGACAGCTGCGTTCTCGGCAGAGGATCTTCCGAAACCCGAGGAGTTGCACAATATAGAAGTCGAGAAGATTTGCCGCAAGTACCTGAACACGCGCTATCGTCTCCTGCCGTATATCTACTCGGCGGTGTCTGAGACCCATGCCACCGGCATACCACTCATACGCGGTCTATGGCTGCATTTCCCCGGGGACACGAAAGCGCGGGCAGTGGCCGACGAGTATCTGTTTGGTCCTGCGTTGCTGGTTGCGCCGGTTCTTGAGCCAGGTGCCACCAAGCGAGCGGTGTACTTGCCCGAGGGCACGTGGTGGGATTTCTGGACACAACAGCGAATCACGGGTGGCCAGACCTTAGAGGTCGCTGTCGATCTCGAAACGATGCCGGTTTTTGTGAGAGCGGGTACAACCCTGGCGACTGGACCCATCAAGCAGTTCGTAAGCGAAGCTTCCGCCGAGCCAATCACGCTGACGGTTTATCCCGGAGACCACGGTGTGTCGTCCCTCTATGAAGACGACGGGCAGACCTTTGCTTATGAACAAGGAGACTTCTCCTCCACCGAACTGCGATGGAATGACGCCGCAGGCACACTTTTGCTCCGATCCGCTGCAGGGAAGAGAGTCCAAAACCGAAGGTTTTTTGTTGGACTAGCGGGATCGACGCGGCATGAAATCGCATTTGGAGGGGCCGAAACGAAGGTCCAACTTCGCTAGGAAACTCGGCTCAGTCGCGAAAGAATATGCCCGGTTGGTTTGCTCGGTCCCAACTGACGGCGCCGCGGTCCGGCCAATCTTCTTCCCTGTTGCGTCGATCTCGGGAGGAAGATATTTTTGACAGGCCATGCGAAAAAATCTTCTTCGGTTTGTAAGCAACTCCATCGTTCTCCTCTTGATCCTTGCCCCCGCGGTCGCGCAAAGCAGCGGCGGACGAGCCAGATGGAGCACAGAGCAGGCGAACTCTTGGTACAGCAGACAACCTTGGTTTGTAGGCAGCAATTTCACTCCGGCCGACGCAATCAATCAGCTTGAGATGTGGCAGGCAGACACGTTCAATCCATCTGAAATCGACAAAGAACTTGGCTGGGCGCAATCGGTTGGCATGAATACGATGCGTGTTTTTCTCCATGATCTCCTGTGGCAGCAGGATCCCAAGGGATTTCAATCACGCATCGATCAGTTTCTGACAATCGCGGCGAAACATCACATCAAACCGCTGCTTGTCCTGTTTGACTCGTGCTGGGATCCACAACCTCATTTGGGCCTGCAACATCCTCCAATCCCAGGCATCCACAATTCGGGCTGGGTGCAGAGCCCAGGTCAGGCTCTTTCCGATCCCAGTCAGTATCCGCGCCTTCAGGCGTACGTTGTGGGAGTAGTCGGGGCGTTTGCGAACGACGATCGGATCCTCGGATGGGATCTCTGGAACGAGCCTAGCAACAGCGGCGGCGGTGCGTATGAGCGATGGGAACCGAAAGACAAGGAGGCCCTGGTAGAGCATCTTATTCCTCAAGTCTTCGTCTGGGCCCGTTCAGCTAATCCCTCGCAACCCCTCACGAGCGGCCTTTGGGAATCGGGGAACTGGTCCCTGCATGACAAGCTCAGTCCGACTGAAAAGACGCAAGTCGACGAATCCGACATCATCACGTTTCATAGCTATAGCTGGCCCGAAAACTTTGAGCAGCGAATTCTCTGGTTAGAGCCCTACCATCGCCCGATCATCTGCACGGAATACATGGCCCGTGGAATAGGCAGCACCTTCGACAACACGCTTCCCATCGCGAAGAAATATAAGGTCGGGGCAATCAACTGGGGACTCGTCGCCGGGAAGACCCAGACCTACCTGCCATGGGATTCTTGGCAGCACCCGTACATCGCCGAGAACCCTCCGGTCTGGTTTCATGATGTCTTTCATGCGGATGGGAAGCCTTACCGCGAGCGCGAAGCGGAAATACTACGCCAGCTCACTGGAACCGCCACCTCGCGGTGATGAACCTAGGCGACAAAGCTGCCAGCTACAAACAACCAAGCGATCTGCATTCAAATAGCCGTTGCAAATTCAAACGAGGGGTGAGCATGATTCGAGCGGTTGATCATTGGCCGGCGACTTGCCAGCTGTCGCCGCGTAGTACCAGTGTCGCTTGAGCCGGCTGAGGATCGGACGTGGTGCCATTGAGGCTTGGAAAGGCGGTCCGCATCTCCTGCGAGTTCGCCCAGGGAGCCAGGTCAGTCATCTTGTAGTGATAATTGACCAGGACTGCATTTTGTCCGGGCATGGGTGCATTCGTAGGCGCAAAACTGTCAATCGATGTTACCTCGCGGTGTCCATAGCAGAAATTCCCATAGCCCGGCTGTGACGGGTCTTGCGTCCACACAGCGCGTCCTTTGTCGGATACGTCGTAGTTGTTGACCTGCTTAGAGGCCACGATGAACACTTTCTTTTCCGCCGTACTGCGTGTGAGCAAACCAGCATCTGTTAGTGCGTCGTATCCCTCCGTCTTTGATTCATCCGAAGTGGTTTCCTGAACGGGGAATTTCTTGGCTTCTGTCCATAAGCACGCAGGATGTGCCTTGTAGTAGTTGTTGATTGCTGACTGGTAGTTGGCTTTTGAGTTATCGGTCTTATTGCAGCCGACAGCAAAAACTACGCTGCTACACAGAACTATCCCTTGCAGACTGCGTTTCCCTGCCAAAGTGTCGTCCTTTCGTGGTGCAGTCCTTCTTTAGCTAGGATGCTGAGGATTCAAATCGGATCGGAGTCCCCCTCAATGGCTGCTTTCAATCACCACTGGTTCTTCGATCCACTCCAATTGCGGCCTATCCGGCTCTGGCCGATCTGGCGTACCCCCATGTTCGCTTCTGGGTGAGATGGAGAGCGCGCCGTCCTTTGTGAAGCGGAAATCGTGAGAAAGGTAGCAGGAGCCACACAACCAAAAATGCTCAATTCGAAATCCGTCCAAATCCTCGTGCACTACTCGGATGACCCTGCCGTCCCGAAGATAATGAAGTCTCGCACGACAACTCGGGTTGAAACATTCGGTGATCATGCCATAACCCCATGTAATCAGGATGATCATACTCAGGATGCAGTTGCCCATCCGTCAAGCGGCGTACATTTGAGCTAAATGCCGGTAGGATGCGATCGGAAATGACGAACCGTAGGCCTCGATTCAAGAGTGCCTGCCTGTCAATTGTTTGCCGCTGCAGGACACCGTTCAGACCTGTTGGACGGCTTTAAACACCTTTAAAACCCTGGGGATGCAGCCGCATTTGTCCATACTGAATTGAATATTTAAGAGGGAAGTATGTCACGAACTGAATATTCAAGAGCTGCGCGAACAAATCGGTTGCGCATCGAAAGCGAGGGGAATCGTCGAAATGGTCCTGGGACCGGCTCTTAACAGGCTGCGGAAAAACGCGCCGAAGCAACAAGCGAGGCGCAAGAAGATGTATTACCCGAATCGGAGCAGCCCAAGGAATAGATGGTTCGTTCGCCGCAGACCAAGTTTTTCAGCAGCCTGTTTAGTGGCCCGGCTCGGTAGCAGGCAATGGCTTGAGAGAGGCCGTGCCCGCGGTTGGTGTGGCGCCTGGCTTGTTCGCCGGTGCATATTTGGAGGCACACTTGGCCTGAAGTTCGGTGGCATGAAAAACGCCGTCCCGGCCGAAGGTGCCGGTCGCCAGCGCTTGGGCATCATCCTTGAAAGTGTCTGGCGGCGGCTCGACCCCCTGATAGTTCACCTTAAGAGTGCGGCCTTGTTCGACCAGGACAAAGTGCGCATTCGTTCCATTGCGTTCGATCGATCCTGGAGCTACATTGCCCGCCACCCGCAGGTGGCGCGTATAAGCCCTATTCCCCATCCCTTGCAGCTCACCGATCGTGACGTAATAGCTCTTGTTAGCCTGAATTCCGGTGATCGCCAGATAGATGATGGTGCCAAGAATGATCGCCACCGCAATGCTCACGCGCAACGCCTGCTTGTTGTTCTTTATAGCCACGTACTAAGGTTAGGTGTGTGGGGTCGCGCCGTCAAGACCCGAGGAAAATTGACGACGCTATAATCAAAACCAGAACAAGCCTGTTCGCACGTTTTAGCTCCCTGAAAATAAGATTCTAAAGAGGTGACCCAATGAGCAGCGAGGCAAATGGTAATCACGAGAAGGCTGGATTCCTGACCCAGGAAATCCTCAAGCCGCGCGCCGAATGGATCGTGAGGAGAAAAGAAGAGGCTGGCCGCTCAGGGGACACGAATATGTCTCAGATGCATTTTGCACGGCTGGGGCGGATTACTGAGGAGATGGCCTTTGTTGCGGATCGGGAAAAATTGCCGGCTGAGTTAGTTCGCAGTGAAATCGCTGCTGGGCGCCTGATTATTCCAGCCAACATCAACCATCCCGAGCTCGAGCCGATGGGGATCGGCGTGGCGACGAAATGCAAGATCAACGCCAACATCGGCAACTCCGCGGTGACCTCGAATATCAGGGAAGAGCTGGACAAGCTGCACACGGCCGTCGGCTTCGGCGCCGACACCGTAATGGATCTTTCTACCGGCGGCAATATTCCCGAGATCCGCGAGACCATCCTGCGTCACAGCCCGGTACCGATCGGCACCGTTCCCATCTATGAAGCGCTGAACCGGGTGAAGAGACTCGAAGATCTGAACATCGATCTCTATCTCGAAGTGATCGAGGAGCAGGCACAGCAGGGAGTCGACTACTTCACAGTCCATGCCGGGGTGCTGATCCAATATGTCCCGCTGGTGGCAAGACGTATCACTGGGATCGTAAGCCGCGGGGGCGCCATCCTTGCACAGTGGATGACGCACCACCACAAGCAGAACTTTCTCTACGAAAATTTCGATCGCATCGTAAATGTGATGGCGAAGTACGACGTAAGTTTCTCGCTGGGAGACGGCTTGCGGCCCGGGTCGATCGCCGACGCCAGTGACGAGGCGCAATTCGCTGAGCTGAAGACTCTTGGAGAGCTTACCAAGAAGGCATGGGAGAGCGATGTACAGGTGATGATCGAAGGTCCTGGTCATGTACCGTTGGACAAAATCAAGGAACAAGTTGACAAAGAAGTGGAGTATTGCTACGCCGCTCCTTTCTACACTCTTGGACCGTTGGTGACTGATATCGCTCCTGGTTACGACCACATCACCAGTGCTATCGGCGCGGCAATGATCGGCTGGCACGGCGCCTCTATGCTCTGTTACGTGACCCCCAAAGAGCACCTCGGGCTGCCGAACGAGAAGGATGTGAAGGACGGCATTATCGCTTACAAGATCGCTGCTCATGCGGCGGATGTGGCCAGGCATCGTCCCGGGGCGCGCGACCGGGATGACGCGATCAGCTATGCGCGCTACACCTTCGATTGGGAGAAGCAATTTGCGCTCTCGCTCGATCCGGAAACAGCGCGCGCAATGCATGACGAGACCCTGCCGGACGACTACTACAAGGAAGCGGCGTTCTGCTCCATGTGCGGCCCGAAGTTCTGCTCCATGAACTGGTCCAGCAAAGTGGATACGTTCAACAAGCAAGTGCACGGCTTGGAGAAGAAGGACCTCTCCCAATTGGTGGAACTGCAGGCGAAAACCCTGGCTGCCAGAAACTAGGGCCTGTTAACACGAGCTAGCCCAGCAACCATCGATGGGTGCCCCGTTCTTGGCGCGGCAGTTTGCGCCAAGGGCGGGAGACCACGACTGTCCATCCCTAAGCCAGTTTACTTGTCTTTCCTTTTGGGGGCATCCATTTCGATCGGATCTCTACTTTGCCAACGAGACCCGTTGCATAGTGACGGAAGCTCGACCAGGGCCAGTCTTCTGGCTTTTGAACTAAGCCACGCTGGACGGGGTTACGGTGCATGTATCTTAACTTTTCTACTCTTGGTCGCCGCAGTTTACGTCACCGCGGCGGCTAGGTCTGGGCAACGATCATTTCGAGCTGGCGCAGATGATTGGTGTCGTGTCCCGCCATTGTTTCGACGATTGTCCTGAATGTCATCTCGCCTCGTTCGGGGTGAGTGGCTTTGCGCCTGAGCTGTTCCGGCGTGAGCGTCTTGAACAGTGCGAGATTCCACCCGCGGAGAACGGTAAAGACTTCGAGAGCCTGTTGTCCGCTGAAGGTGTCGTAGGGAACCGCCCATTTCTCCTGATCGAAAGGCTGCATTACGTGATCGTCAATCGTCAGGGTCTGTCGCAGGCGGAATGCGAAGCTCACTTCACAATCGGCGAGATGGCTCAGGATCGACCGCGCCGGCCATTTTCCAGGCGCGATGCTCCGTTCGATCCCCTTGGAGCTCAGCTGGCCAACTAGTTCCCGCAACTGTTTGGGTGTTTCTCGCACGACCTCAAATGGATCCTTACCGTCGAGAAATGACGCATATGGATTGATCGTTGTCATGGAAGCGATTTTACCCAGGCTGTGAACTCTGCAAAAGTGCCGTCGCGGAGATTGGCCGCTGGAAACGCGACGAAAGGCCCGCATTTTTCGCGGGTCGGGAGCGATCCATGCTCCGATTTTGTGACCGGAATCCTAGATTCCGTGACGGGGCGTGTCTCGAGATATATGAGTCAACGAAAAAAGCAAATACAGTTTTTTGTATTTCATTGCGGGATTCATCAATTTCGAGATCAGTTTTCGTTAACATTTCACGTGACTAAAACTGTATTTTCAAGATGTTCAAGAGGTTAAGGTATAATTCCCGGATACGTACACCTTTTGGCACGAAAGTTGCATACATCGTCACCGATATTTAGTTTACGGCGACAGTACGTTCAGAATCCGCAGAGTTCCTGAACCGCTGAAGCCCTTGAAAGACTCGGAGGCGGTTCATGAAGATCTCTCCTCGAAGTATCGTGCTCTTCCTTATTTTCTCCTGTTTGGTTCTCTCGGGTGCACATGCCCAGCAGGGATCGGCCGTAACCGGCAGCCTCACTGGTTCCGTTACCGACACCAGTGGCGCACTCATCTCCGGCGCGACTGTGACCGTGACCGGTCCGCAAGGGGTGCGCACCGCTAAATCCGACTCACTCGGCCGATATGCAATCGACAATTTGGTTCCAGGTTATTACGACGTTACTGCCGAAGCTTCCGGATTCAAGAGGGTAGAGTCGAAGCACAACGAAGTGGTGGTGAACGTTGCGTCCAACCTGAACTTGAAGCTGGCGGTCGGCAGCACTGCGGAAGTGGTGGAAGTGAATGCGTCCGCCATTCCGATCAATACGGAATCGAATGCAATTGACGCGAACCTGACAGACACCTTCTACAACAGCGTTCCGATTCCTCGAAATGTATCCGGCATTTTTTATGCGGCGCCGGGTGTCGTCACGAGCCAGTCAAGCAGCGTAGCTCAGGTCGGAGGACTGGGCCAGGGCGCCGGCCCTGGAGCCGCGAATCCTTCTATTGGCGGTGCCTCCGGGCTTGAGAACCTGTATGTTGTGGATGGCGTGACGATCACCGATCAAGCCTTCGGCAGCCTCGGCACCTTCAATCGCTTCCACGGCGCGCTGGGCAGCGGCGTCAATCTTGCTTTCATCAAGGAAGTCGACGTCAAGAGCGGCGGCTTCGAACCGCAGTACGGTAAGGGCCAAGGCGGCATCGTCCAGATCGTGACCAAGTCAGGTTCCAATCAATTCCACGGCGCGCTGGCCGCGTACTTCGGTCCGGGTAAATGGTACGCCGACCGCTATCAGTACTATCAATTCGGCTTTATTCAGACCACTCCGGCGTCGACGTTCAGCAACCCGCAGTACGACGCCAGCGCGGAATTCGGCGGGTATGTTCCCCATTTGCAGAACAGGATGTTCTTCTTTGGCGCGATCGACCCGGGCCTGAGCCAGTACATTAATCAGGCGAATCCCAGGGCGCCTCTCTTCGCGCACGGCCCGTATGCCTACAGCACAACGGTTTTCAATTGGGCGGCCAAGCTAACCTATAAGATGAGCGATGCGAGCCAGATCGAGGGCTCGACCTTTGCCGATCCTTCACGGCACAACCAGGTGCCCAACGATCTGAGCGCAGCCAACGCGCCTTCGGTCACGAGTGCCTACAATTACGGGTCCAGGGATTCCGTGCTGCGCCTGAATGTGACGCTTTCGCCCACTTGGTTATTCACCACGTCGTATACGTACAACTTCAACCACTTCAACGAGATACCTTCGCATGATTACTACCAGATTACCGACCAGAGCGGTCTTCCCCTCCCTACTGTGATCCCAACGACGGTAACCGGTTTGGGCGGCCTTGAGCCGTCAAACAATAACACCTATAGCCTCTCCATCGGGACGCAGAAGATCGCGCACTTCCACGGGGAGCACACCTTCTCGATCGGCTATACCTACGATCACACCAACTTTCTCGACCACCTCAACGAACGATCGGGCCCTCTGTTTCCGATTCCGCACAACAATGCGCTCGGTGTGCCTCTTACAACGCTTTTCAGCAATATTCCCAAAAATGCCCCAGGCTCTTTGACAAACGCCCTCTTTACCCTAGCCGCCGCAAACACTAGTAATTACCTGGACAATACCTGCACCATGTGCCCGAAATACCGGGGCGAGAGAGTGTATCTGACGATGACTCGCGGCACATACTCCTCCGCGCAAGTCCTCGCGCAAGGGATCTATAAAACTGCCTACGCGAACGACAATTGGCAGATCAACCGGTACATCACGCTGATGGGCGGCGTGCGCTGGGAACAGCAGCGTACTTCGGGAAAAATACTCAGTTATGTCTTCACCGGAAACTGGTCGCCTAGGCTTGGCATCAGCATCGATCCCATCGGCGATCGCCGGACCAAGATCTTCTTCAACTATGGCACTTATGTGTGGGCTATGCCCCTTGACGCGGCCATCCGCCAGCTTGGAAACGAGTTGGATGACACCAGCTTCGCCTTTGCTCCGGCAGCCGATTCCGCGGGGAACTTGCTCATCGGTCCGAGTGGCGGACCGATTCCCGTCCTCGACGATGCCCACGTGCTTAACGGTCTCCCTCGCAGGACCGTCAATGGCGTGGTCGGAAACTTCGGCGCTCCGAATTTCGCCTCTTCTACCGGGGAAGGCATCCTTCCGGGTACCAAGTCCGAATACGAGGCAGAATACCTGATCGGTGTTGAGCGCGAACTAACACCCGGTCTCGTGGTCAAGGCCCGCTACACCGACCGGCGCCTCCCACGCATCATCGAAGATATTGGATCCCAATCGCCCGAAGGATCGACCATCGGGGCTAACTACAACGGCGGCATCTTTAACCCCAAAGCGTCAACAGACCTCTGGGTCAATGAGGCAGAGATCACCTACACTCCGGCTCAATACGCTGCTGCCAACCCCGCCGGGTCCAAGGGCTATCATCCTCCGGTCCCGGGCTGTACTTCGAAGAATGACACCATTGTCCCGGTGGGCGGGCTGTTTACGAACGCGCTGAACCAGCCGCTGGGAGGCGCCTGCTTCACGAATCTTGCGACAATGGATAATCCCCCTCCGGACGGCAAGCCGGACGGCTTCGTCAACCCGGTCCGCCGGTACCAGGCGCTCGAGCTCGAAGTGGACAAACGCTTCAGCAACCACTGGATGGCCGCGATCAACTACCGTTTTGGAAAGCTCTGGGGTAACTACGAAGGCGCTTACCGCAACGACAACGGTCAGTCTGACCCCGGCATCAGCTCATTGTTTGACTTCACTGCGGGTCAGCTCGGTCTGTTGGGGGACCAGTTCAAACCTGGCTTCCTCAATACGGACCGGCGGAATGTGGGCAATCTGTTCCTGAGCTACAACGTCGGCCCCGGAAATGGCTTCTTCGGGCACTTTCACGGGCTGACGGGCGGCCTGGGTCTTCGCGGACAATCGGGCAATCCGCTCAGCAAATACGGCGATCACCCGATCTACCTTAGCCAAGGAGAGATTCCCGTGGGCGGCCGCGGAACCGCGGGCCGTTTGCCTTCGACGATGCAGCTTGATTTGCATACGGACTATCCCATCACCTTCAAGGAGAAGTACGCCGTGAAGTTGGCTTTTGACGCCTTCAACGTAACCAACAGCCAGTTCCTCACCGGCAAGGTGCAATACCTGCAGCAGCGGGCAACCGGTGTAGGTGTGGCGCCAGTCGTTAACCAGGACTTCGGAAGACCGTC
>DASYBJ010000183.1:0-13728 GCA_036500845.1 Acidobacteriaceae bacterium | reverse complement strand
GCGGCCATAGCAGCTGGATAGGAGTATGCATGAGTGATTTTCTTGATGTGCTCTCACAAAGGCATGCAGCGGAGCGATTCGACCCGACAGCATCGATAACACGTTCCGAGATTGAGCTTTTGGTGCAGCAAGCTTCGCAAGCACCGTCCACTTTCAATCTTCAACATTGGAGATTTGTTGCAATTACTGATCCACAGAGACGCGCTCGATTGTCAACAACCACGATCCAGCCAAATCGCCAAAGAATTGTTGACGCATCGGTGATTTTTGTGATCTTGGGTGATCTTGAAGCGCATCATTCCCTTTCAGAGATTTTGGAGCAATCAGTGAAAGCGGGCACCCTAACGCGTGAAACCGCCGATCTGTGGGTAGACACAGCCAATCAGCTGTATGGGGCTGAGCCGCATTTCGCTCGCGAGGAGGCGGTTCGGTCCGTCTCTCTTGCGGCAATGGTGCTTATGCTCGCAGCCCGCAATCATGGGTTCGCAAGTTGCCCAATCGGGTTCGCTCCGAATCGGCTACAAGAGGTCCTGCGGACCAGCGATCGGTATACCCCATTGATGATGATTGCGGTGGGCCGTGATTGCTCCCTGAGTCGAAAGAGAAGACCTCGCCTCCCACTCAGTCAGATTCTCAGTTTCGATGAGTTCACTGAGTTCAATGCTGACAGGATCATTGATGGAACAAGGGATGCAGAATAGGCCTACTCCTGTGCACCGTCACAAGGAGTGGCCGTTGTGAAGAATGGCCAGAGCCTCGTTGATCAGAGTGCACAAGCCAGTATGAGAATCCGAAAATCCACGAACTTGTTCAAGGTGCAGCGTGTTGAGAAACAGAAAGCCGGCGAATGAAGCAAACGAACACAGTGCGAGAAGAATAGCGCTGCTGAAAGGAACGTTCCCCGGTCATTTCCGGTGCTGCCGCCTGAACTGCGGTGCGATGGACGGAATCGCCGACGATACAGGTATGCCGGAAGAGCCGTGCAGTTGTAAGCGGCCGATCCGGCGGTGTTCAACCTAGGTGTTTCAAGAAATTAGGCTGTCCGTTTGACGCGCTCACGCCTCCATCAACTGGGATGATCGCGCCGTTGATAAAGGCCGCATCTTCGCTGGCGAGGAATGCGATCACACCAGCAATCTCGTCTGGTGATGCTGCCCTGCCAATCGGTAGCCGGGTGAAGAAGTCCGTCACGATACCTTCCATCTTCTCCAGTTCCGCTGTGGCCTCAGTTGACGTGAGGCTCGGAGCGACGGCATTGACGCGGACACCGCGTGAACCATATTCGAGCGCAAGTGCCCGTGTGAAGTTCGTAACGGCCCCTTTGGCTGCGTTGTAAGCGCTCAGTCCCCAGTCTGCACCAATGCCCGAGGCAGAGGAGAGATTGACAATGGAGCCCTTTGCCGTAAGCAAGTGTGGTAGAGCTTCACGCGACGCGAAATAGACACTGTCCAGGTCTGTCGCCATAGTCCGTCGCCAGATCTCAGTTGTGACCTGCTCGAATGGACCGAACGCCGCCATTCCCGCGTTATTTACAAGAACGTCGACTCTTCCGAATTTGCTTGCAGTGTCGCCGATCAGCCCCTTCACGTATGCTTCGTCAGACACATCTCCCGGATGAATCAGCGTCTTTGCTGCATCGAAGCTGCCAACGGTCTCGTGGAGCTTGTGTTCACGGCGGCCATTGAGCACGACGTAAGCATCCTCCTGAATGAATCGCCGGGCGGTGCTCGCACCGATCCCGGAGCCTGCGCCTGTAACGATCACGACTTTGCCCGCAAATCTGTTCACAATTTCTCCTTTGTATGTGCGCGGAGATGTTCTTAACCTCGTCCGCGAATTGTCAAAGCATGCTGTTTGGATTCATGCGTACCGATTGTGGCGGGAACATCTGCGGAAAGCCCCAGTGTTCAACGATCTTCTCGTCTTCAACCCGATACAGATCGATGTACGCGCAGGCATCATTCTCATGCGCGCCCTTTGCGGCGATGAAAACAAGATCTCCCTGTCCGGCCAAAAGCCTTAGTTCATCGATGGTTCGATGCTGCATCAGGATTTTTACGTCTCGCAGGAACTCATCAAGGCCATCACGGACGCCCGGCTCGTGACGGATCATCAGGTTGCCCGCGAAGAACTCTCCGTTCTGGTCGTGATTTCCAGCGAGATGGAAGGTCTCGTAATACTTATGGACGACAGCCTTGTTCCTATCGGTGTCAGCCAAGTCTGTGGGTTCAGTCGGACTGTCCAGCTGCGTGTGCCCACTCTCGTTTGGCGGCGCGTCCGGCGAGGAGAATGCCCATTGCTCGGCAATGAGTCCGTTTTGAAATCGAAAAACAGCGAACCTGTTTTCGCCGGAACTTTCCAGCCTCAGTTGCGCAACCACCAGTTGGCCGTCCGCAATCGCTCGTACGAGCGACAGCTTGACCTGATCCGATGTTGCGTCAAGGATGAACTGTCTCAGACCCTCGACGCCATCAGCTATGTACGGGGTGTGCTGTACAAACCGGGGTGCCACAAGTTGGAGCACCTTGTCCGCGTCCTGGGCACGAATAGCAGCGAGGAGAGCCATCACTTTATCGAGATTCGTTTCCGTCATAAGAGTCTCCATTAGGGAAGGGCCGCCCGGTCGCTTACGTAGTGCGGCATTTCACGACATGCCGCACTCCAGCCACATCGGGGCACGAAAGCGCCGATGAGACGGCTAGCTTCTTGTCCGCTCGACTACTGCTTCAGCAGCCTTCTTAAGGCCCTCTACCCAGTCCTGGTGATAGCTGTAAAGACCTCCGGGATGCTCATGGCCGAGCTTTTGAAGGAACCACGGGCCCTGCTGCGTTTCCTCGGATAGGACATGACAACCACTCTCCGTCGGAGTGATTACCCAGCCGTGATAGGCGGTCGAGCCTGTCTCATCTCCGTCGACGGTAGTCGACCACGCGAGACGGCGGCCAGGCACAAACTCCGTGACAACGGGGAACATCAGGTAGCCGATGGTGACTCGGCTATATTTCGTTCCGAGTGCCAATTCGGATTCATCGGTGCGAATCTCGACTTGATTCTCGGGCGGAAAGTAGTTGGACCAGTTCTTGGCATCGATAAGCAGCTTCCATACCACTTCTGGCGGCGCCTTCACGTCAATGTCATTCAGTGCATAGATCGGGGAGATCTTGGGATCGTATTCGGGAGGCCAGATTACATGGTCGTACATTGTCACTCTCCCTTCTCGAGTAGATCTTGGAAGATCAATGGGCCCCAACTATTGCCCCGCGCCTGGATGAGCAGGCCTCCTTCGGCGAGCCTTCCCAGAGCAACCGGCGCATAGCCGAGTTGTTTCACAATTGCGGCTACCCTTGCGCTCGCTTCTTCGTTGTCGCTGGAGAGGAAAACAAAACGCTGCGCCTCTCCAACTTGCGGGTCTTGCGCCAGTATTTCTGCGGGCAGATGATTGAAGGCTTTGACAAGCAATGCCCCTTCCAAAGCCTCAGCAACGACCGCAGACGATGGGCGATGACCAAGCTCCTCAGGCGAGACACTATAGGCGTTCGTCACGTCTATAACGAGCTTGCCCTCCCAACTCACGGCAGCCTTTGCCACTTCTCTAATGCTCTTGAAGGGAGTGGCTAGTAAGATCACGTCGGCCTTCACCGCATCCTGCAAGGACCGGGGACGAACATTCGGGTCAATTCCATCAGCGATTGGAGCGAGTTCTTCTGGCGACCGCCTGCTCGCCAAAGTCACATCTATATTTTTCCGAGCGAACGCTTGCGCCAGCGCCTTACCCACATTGCCCGCGCCTAGAATCGAGTACGTCATAGGAGCATCCTCTTCACGTTGAGTTGAAGTTGTGTGATCTAGCTGCGCTTCGTGTTCAGCTGAAGTGCAACGGTTGCAAGATCGTGCAGAAGCCTTTCATGGGCCAGCCAGAACCCGTCGGGAGCCTTCTTCGCCAACTCGATCCAGAGCGGACCGCGCATGGTTTCTTCCGTCCAGAGATGGCAGCCCTTCGGCGTAGGTGTGATGATCCAGGCGTGGTAGGCTACGGAATCCAGGGCAGATTTCGGTCCTCCAAACCATGCAATCCGTGTGACAGGCTCGAACTCTGCTACTGACGCGGCTACATCTTGTCCGGCAAGGTTGGTCTCGAAGCGCGTCCCGGACTGAAGCCACTGGCCCCCACCTATCAGCTCGACCTGCTGAACGCCTGGGTAGAACTTATGCCATGTGCTTGTGTCAGTGAGCACAGACCAAATTGTTTCCGGAGAAACTGCAACCTCGAGTTCATTCGTGAAGTGAATAGGGCAGCGGCTGGGCTTCATGTCCTCGGGCCATCGAATTGCTTCATATCGCTCAGGTTCTGTCATGATGTTGTCCTCTCTGAAATCCGAGTCTATTCTGAAGCAATCATTCCAGAACACTTGTTACAGATGTGTCACGAGATGAATCGGTCGCACAAATTTTCGCTCTAATGAGGTAGAGGCCCTCACGACGATGCGAACAGGAACTAGGAAAACGGGACGGCCAATCAGTTTTGATCGGGAAGCAGCCTTGGAAGCTGCGATGTTGCTGTTCTGGGAGCGCGGATTCGAGGGTACTTCCATGGCCGATCTCACCGACGCAATGAATCTTAGTGCTTCAAGCATTTACGCCGCATTTGGGGACAAGCAGAGCCTCTTTTCGCATGCTGTGAACCGTTACCTCGAAACACGGGCGCAATATGCCACCGAGGCCTTGGCCGAGCCCACGTTGGAAAAGGTTATCCGCGCGCTCTTCAACAACACTGTGGCTTTCCTTACCGGCCTCGGTCACCCGCCGACTTGCATGTCCTTGTCCGGAGCGATGGGTTGCAGCATCGACGCTGCTCCAGCGAGAAATCTGATGACAGAGGTTCGAAAGGCAAACGAAGTGGCCATTAAGAATCGCCTGCTTGAGGCTCGTAAAGCCGGAGAGTTGTCCAAGGAAATCAACGTTGACGACTATACCCGCTATATCTCTATGCTTCTGGCCGGACTTTCTATTCAAACTGCGAATGGATCTACAAAGGCCGAACTGAAGCGAACAGCACAGTTGGCTCTCAAACATCTCGGTTATTGAGTGATGTAGGAGCTGTGGGCAGAAGTCTCAGCTGTTGCATTCAGGGCAAGTCACTCATCGAGATTGATTTGCTCCGGAAGAGCAGAATAGGTAATGAAAAACGCCCTTTGCGACGCCAATATTCCGGGCCCTACTGGTTAAAGATCCCGATACACTATGCCGACATAACATTACTATCAGCGCCTCGCCATCGCTCGTTCTATAGCCTTGTAGCATCGATCCTTGTGTCGGGTATTCGACGAAGGCTAAATGAGCCGAGTTTATTGGGAAGACAATTGTTCGCGATCAGCAAAGCAGAGGCGCCGATAGCCCACGTGATGAGAAATGCGGTCAAGGGAAAGCGGAGCCCTGGCGGCGTTCCGGCCAACTTAGGAGTGGCTGCAAACCAGGTATCGGGACCCCAGACGAGGAACGCGAAGAGGGCCAGCATCACCGTTTCGATCAGGGCAGCGATACGCGTGTAAGGCGAGAACAGTATTGCCAGGCCGCAGACGATCTGTGCCAGCCCGGTGAAGTAGGCCAGACCAATCCGGAAAGGCATCCACAATGGAATGAGGCTGGTCGTGATCTCGACATAGAAGATATGTCCGAGCCCAACTGGAATAACCGCCAGCCCGAAGAGGATCTGAGCCATCCGAATACCTCTCAGTCCGGTGATGCGATTGAAGAACGGCGCCTCATCCAAGCCGGATAAAACTGCAAACAGCACCCATCCACCTGCAAGCAGCATTCCAATTTCGCCAAATCCAATCCAGACGCCTTCTATTCGAGGCGCGACGATCACGGCCGGAATCTTCAGGCACAGCCATACCACAAGAAATGGAAATATCGCTCGCACCGCGATGGCGGCTGTCGCGCGAAAAAGAAGCGCGACGCTGACCGCGATCATGAAGAGCCCGCAGACTACAGCAAGCACGTCTCGTCCAGGAAATGCGGGAACAGGTTGCCAATCGAAGGCAAAGGCTCGATAAACAACGGAGAGCGTGCCCATCGCGATCATCGCAATGGAGAAAAGTAATACCGCTGGTTGCTGTTCACGAATCATGGTCGAATCCTTTCTTCAAATCCCGGATCATTTCCGTACAGCTCTTCTGCATCACGCATTCTGATCTCTTCTTGTCGCAGAGAAACGCAATTACAGGGATAATCCGCCATCCCTTACGTGCCATATTGCTGATCGTATGTCCCCGGTTGGTATGCTCGGTAGAGCCATTTTGTGAAGTCTCTTTTGGACCACTCGAGGACCTATGAGTAAAGTCGTCAGTTCATTTGAACTTTCGCTGAACGAGCCGTTGCAGAACCAAACCCTCTCGAAATGGCTCTATAGCGAATTGCGTGCAGCCATTCTGGAAGGTCGCCTCAAGGCGGGGGCCAAACTACCTTCGTCGCGCGATTTTGCTCGCCAGTACCGCATTTCACGCGGAACGGTAGTCAGCGCATTCGAGCGACTGCATGACGAAGGGTACCTGTCATCGCGTATTGGGATCGGCACCTGGGTCAAGGCCAAAGTACCCGCGCGCGAATCGGGCCGCCGGAATTCCACCACAATTCCGAGGTATATCCGTCGAGCGGTTTCGGACTATATACATCCAAAGCCGTTTGTGAACTGGGTAGCCTTCACGGGAATTCGTCCATTTCGGATGAGCGATCCGGCGCTGGCCGAGTTCCCCGCCGATCTCTGGGGACGCATTGCGGCCCGGCGGGCCCGCGCTTTCCGGACATGGCTACGGGAAGAAGATGATGGGCGCGGCTATCGGCCATTGCGGGAGGCGATTGCGCAATACCTTGGCTCCTCACGCGGTGTGAACTGTGGCGCCGATCAGATCGTCATCGTTTCCGGAGTGCAACAGGCGCTCGATCTCCTCGCTCGCCTTCTTTTGAAACCGGGCGATCCAGTTTGGATGGAGGATCCTGGATATTTTGGAGCTTCCATTGCATTTGAAAGAAGCGGAGCAAAAATCATTCCCGTCTCGGTCGACGAAGAAGGGCTGTCCGTTTCTGCGGGAATGAAGGCATGTGCGGCCGCCAAGGGCGTATACCTGACGCCGGGCCATCAGTATCCCCTTGGGGTGACGATGTCTTTGGAGCGTCGGATCGAGGTGTTGAAGTGGGCTGCCCGCACGGGCGCTTTTGTGATCGAAGATGACTATGACAGCGAGTATCGATTCGAAGGACCACCGGCACCCGCCTTACAAGGTCTCGGCCGAAGTTCGAGCGTGATTTTTGTTGGCACTTTAACGAAGCTGCTATTCCCTTCATTGCGTCTCGGATACCTTGTATTGCCGCCTTCATTGGTTGACCTTTTTGTGTCGTACAGGCGCGGAACGGATCTTCGCTCCTCAAGTCTTGATCAGGCAGTCTTATGTGATTTCATTGTTGACGGACACTTTGGGCGTCACCTGCGACGGATGCGCAATCTTTATGCGCGCCGCATTGAGGCATTGAAGTACTACGGACAACAATATTTGACCGGACTCCTCGAGATATCGGACACCAGGGCAGGTCTTTACACTGCCGCATTCCTGCAAAATGGAATGACGTCGCGTCAAGCCGAGTCGATAGCGGCGGCTAACGGACTCGAAACCAGGGCACTCGATCGATTCACCCTAAAGCGCCGTGACCCCAAAGGTTTGTTGCTAGGCTTTGCCTCGTTTGATGAGAAAACAATTCGCGCAGGAGTTGTCCAACTTGCCCGCTGCATTGAGTTGCACCAGTGAGTTCCGGTAGAGTTGCAGGGCTTCCATGTTCGGATGCCCCACACGATGGCCACTGTAGAGATGGTGAGATCATTGCTGTCTCTACAATTCTCGCGTTCATATCGGTTGGGCAGACAAAATGGGCGAATCACCCATGAGAATAATTTGCGCCAAATGGCCATCAGTACCGATAAACGCGCTAGGGTTCACTGTTTTCCAGTGAGCAATTTTACACATGGCCGAACGACTTTCCGGACACGTGGCCTCCTGTGCTGGTGCCAAGTTCCCGCAAAACGGGGTTATCGGTAAACCGCAAGCATGGTGAGTCGGCGGCAAAGCGTCAATGCATTCACCGAGGAATCTTGAGGGGACGATTTCGCGTTGTCTTAGCCGTTAACTTCTAACTCGATAAAATACATTATCATGCAGAAATCTAGCAATAGCTAACGGGGACCTTTTGGTGGAGTCGCACACCCCGCAGAGCAATATCCAAGTAGGCTGCGAGCGCGGTGCATGATCCATGAAGTTGATTCACACGGTGGCTGCTGATTTAACCGTCGCCATATGCAGTCCACTCCCCGGTACTTGTACCGCTATCCGACTTCCGCGGAGGACTCTCGGCTTCGACTTGCCCTGCCAGATTCTTCAGCTGTGTCGTTACGTGGCTTACCCGAACATTCAGAACGGGACTGCCATCGGTAACCATCTTGTAGGCAGGCTGCACTGAGTACCGAAGGTGGCCAGCTTTCACAGGCTCGTCAAGTGCCGCCTTGACGTCAATGTAGGTTTTCTCCTTTACCTCGGCTACGAATTCGTCGCGATGCGGTGACAGTTCAGCTAGTTCGACCCACAGATACTTGGTTTTCGTCCGAAGCGTCTTCAATGCTGAGACAGTGGAATGCGCAACTGTCGCGTCGGGTGCGACGGCTGATAACGCTTGCACGAGCTTGTCATGTGCGATCGACTTCGATTCCGTATGGTTTAGCAAGGAAGTGGTGACTACCTGAGCAAGATGCTTCGCGAATAATCTTTCGAAATCGTGCAGACCTGCATAGCGAAATGCAAGCCCAGTCGCTTCAACCTGCTTCTGATAGTTCAGCAACCGGCGATATTGGTCAATGTCAAGAAGGGATGGGGGAATCGGTAACTCAGAGAAGTACACGAGCACAGGCTTGCCAGCCGAACGGAATTGTTCAAGTTCCTCGGCCGTTCCCGATTCTGCCACTCCAGTGGGTGTACCTAATCGGGTCCAAAACACTCCGACTACAAAATCGCAGCGAGAAACGAGTTGTCGATTCAGGATCGCCTGCGGACGATCACCGAGTTCGGGATGTGCGTGTGCTTCCCACAGGACCGGCTGGAGCACTACATTTAATTGTGTCGAATTTGCCGCATTCCAGTCATCTAGAACGCGCGGGATCAGCTTTCTCTCCTCCGAGCAATCCCCAGGAGACGCGACCAACATCCGGTAGAGCGTGACAGATTGGGGCATGATTGCACCTGATTCAGCAATGATACAGAACCAATTCGGCCAGAGGTCCGCGTGTGCTCGGTGACGATGAAATGATAACGAGAACGCGCCTTACGCTGATTCCGAGATTATCGACTTCTCGGAATTGAATTGGCATTCCCGCATAGCAGCATGCGCCCGAAAAGCTTTGTTACCGCAAACTCGTTGGATGGTCGGCGATTCGGGAGCTATGTTGAACGAAAAAGCTTATGTGTAGGAGCTTGCCCGTGCGATCGTGTGTGATCCGGACTCGATGCGCCCCCGTCATGCGATCAGTATCCGCCCGCGTCGCCGGTCTGCAGCGTGTCTTTGGTGGCTCTCACAAGTCTCAGAAAGGGTAGATGCCGCTGAAAAACCGCCTCATTGGCAACGTTCTGCCTCCCCCGCCGTGCTTATTAACTACGTCGCTCCTCCTCAATCGACAGAGTTGTTGTCGACTGTTCAGCAACGCGCTCAGCCCTTCGTTTTCCGTTGCGACGGCGAGATTGTGCAACAGCTTACGGATGTGCCGGCGCCTGGATCGTACGGTAGTTGTGTACCACCACATACGCTGTGCCACCAATGTTTGCCACTTGGGCAATGCGTGCGATTCGTCCGTGATGGTGCTTGGTCAGCAGGTACTGGGAATAGATTTCCAGTTCCGCAGTGGCAGCCTCATACGCTGCGAAGCCAACCTTGCTCTCGACCAGGGCGGTCGGAAGAAGTGCTTCATGACACA
This sequence comes from Acidobacteriaceae bacterium, assembly GCA_036500845.1. Classification (GTDB taxonomy): domain Bacteria; phylum Acidobacteriota; class Terriglobia; order Terriglobales; family Acidobacteriaceae; genus PALSA-350. Next base: position 3,719 of record DASYBJ010000183.1, on the reverse strand, counting down.
AGCCGACAAAGCCGGCCTTTTCTTGTTCCTTGCTTGTACGAAGACACTGCTCGGTGCTTGCCCAATCCGCCGCGTGGGTCGCGAAGACGCCGGCATAGAGTGAATAATCCACCCACGATATTCGCCTGAGCAGAGGCGGCCGCGCGCCTACTGTGACTTCTGTACGCGTCTGCACAAGTCCCATTCCGGGTGTTTCAGGCAACTCCCCGGCGAACCCTGCTGACGAAAGAACCAAGGCAATTCCTGCAAGGAAAACAATAGATCTCTTCATTAGCACCAATTCTCCTTGCCTATAGCATCGGCAGGAAAGCTCTTTCCAGCAAAGAATCCACCCGTCGGCGGAGAATCCAGACACTGTGGTAACCGCGCAAGGTCAACATTCCGCAGTTGCGCTTCAAGACTCATATCTCGAGTTGCGTCACTTCAGCACTGAATGGGCCTAGCTCGCGTCCTCGAAGTGGGGCGCAGCAACAATGGATGAATACAATTTCATTTGCACTTCAATCTGAACTCATCCGGGGTCTCCAAGCTGTTTGTATGTTTTGGAGACGATCCCATGTATAAAGCTATCCGCTTCGCCCCTTTTTTTGCTGCGTGCCTCACCGTCTTGGCTCCGGCTTCCGCTGGCGTTCAGGAAAGCTCTCTCCGTCTGATCAAGTCAGTCGAGCTGCCCGGGTACACCGGCGATTTTGACCACTTCGCGGTCGACTACGACCGGAATCGTCTTCTGCTCGCAGCCGAAGATCATGGCACCCTCGAAGTTTTCGATCTGAAAACATCCAATCATTTGCGTACCGTCAGCGGCTTCGGCAACCCGCACAGCATTCTGGTCCGTAAGGGAGTTCCGACAGTCTTCATCACGGACAGCGCAAAAGAAGGCACAACAATTCGCAATGCAGACACCTATGACAAGAAACAATCGGTCAAGCTGACGCCTGGCTCCGACACCGCCAAGTACGACGCCGGCTCAAACGTCGTTTTCATCGTGACCGGAGGCAAAGACGTCGACATGAAAACGGCCAATCTGGAGGCTGTGAACCCGGACACCGGAACGGGTCTAGGATCCATCACCTTTCCAGACAATCACGTCGAAGCCATGGCGTTTGTGGACAGTGATCCTCGCCTCTTCATCAATCTCACCCAGACCAACAAGCTCGCGGTCGTAGACCGGAAATCCATGAAGGTCCTTAGAACGTGGCCGGTTCCCCTGGCGCAGCAAAACGCAATGGTCGCGTTCGACCCAACCCAACATCGGCTCTATGTCGTGTGCCGCAGCCCCGGGATGGTGGTAGTTATGAACTCAGACACTGGAGCAGTCGTGGACGCGAAGCCGGCGCCGCTACGGGCTGACGAAGTCCAATACGATGCTACTGCTCATAGGTTGTATGTACCAGGTGGCGAAGGTTATATGGGTATCTACAACACGAGCGATCCGGACCACCTTAGGCTGGTTGAGAAGGTCATCACGGCACCAGGCGCGAAGACGGGGCTCCTTCTACCCGGGATGCATCGGCTTTTCCTGGCCGTTTCTCCCGGCGATTCAAAGGCGATGGCCAAGGTCCTCACCTACGAAGTGAAGTAGAGCGCTCCCACGGAGAATTGAGATGTCGACCCCTCCGGCTGCGGCGATCGCCCCGCATCAGAAGGCCGTGCATGACGGGCTTCATAGTCGTCACCGTCGTGGTTTTACAGTCGTGCTCAGTCTGTCCTCGCTCTTCCAGGCCCTACCTTCTAACCCAATGTTTCTACGCGACGGTATCCGTCACGGTCTTCGCCTGTTATCGATATATCGGGCTCTGCTGCACTTACTGCGATGCAGATGTGTCCTCGCGGCGGCTCTGCTGCTGCTCGCCCTACCGAGCGATTTCTGTTTGGGACAAGGATCCGGCATACAGCGGGCGAGCGAACAAATCTCCGAACCGCAAGCCTCCGTGACCATCCGACTGTGGGGCTACGATGACATGGCGGGAGCGGTGGAAAGGTGGGAAAGCGGCTTCGGAAAGAACCATCCTGAGGTCCATTTCACAACAGAGCTGCATGGCCCCGATACTGCGATGGCTGGCCTTTACAACGGGGTGGCAGACATCGCCGTGATGGGGCGCGAACTGTGGCCCGTGGACACCATGGCTTTCCGCTGGGTCTTCCAGTACCTGCCCTTTGGCGTCGAAGTGGCAACCTGCAGCTTAAGCAGCCCTGGGCAGAGCTTTTCACCTGTGGTGATGGTGAATGCGGCGAACCCGCTCTCCCGAATCACGTTGCAGCAGTTGGGCGGAATCTATGGCAGCGAACATCGGCGTGGAGGCAAGAACCTCCGCGTATGGGGCGACCTTGGATTAACAGGGAAGTGGGCCAACCGCCCGATTCACGCCTATGGCTATGGAGCGGATGACGCTGTGGGAATCTACTTCCGCAAGCGCGTGCTGCTGGGCGATTACAAACCGAATGTGACCGGTCACCTGCTGTCGGATCGCGACGACCGCATCTCGGCAGATCAGCGAATCCGCGCCGCTGTCCAGGCTGATCCGCTAGCCATCGGTTATGCGCGGGACGATCCAGACCAAGCTCGCCTCAAGGTTCTTCCGATCGCTGAGAAGGCCGGAAAAGTGGCTGTACCGCCCGCCGCCTCGACCATCAGAGACCACAGCTACCCTCTCACCCGGGTATTGTCGTTTTACGTGAATCGTGCCCCAGGCAAACCGATGTCGCCGGAGTTGCTAGCGTTTCTGCGATACGTATTGAGTCCCGATGGCCAGAAGATGTTGAATCAGGACGGGCGCTTCACTGCGCTACCACCAGATGTAGCCGCTACCCAGCAGGAGAGCCTAACAGCTCTGCCAGCGCACGAGCCTAAACAGGAGAGCTCCAGTGACCCGAATTAGTCGAGTCGGAACATCCCCCACAGGCACGCGATACGGACTGTCGATCGTAGTTGCTTTCGCTCTCCTGTTCTCTGTCTCGACCGGCTTAGGGGCGCAGGAGTCAGCTGCACCTCCTCCCTATCATCCGCGCCAGCAAGTTTCCGGCGTGATTAGAATCTGGGGACATGGCGCACTCGGTCATGACTATATCGAGTCTCTTGTCGCGTCCTGGGAGGCAGAATTCCGAAGCTTCCAGCCCGGTGTAGCGTTCGATAACCAGCTCCACGGGACTGCCTCCGCCATGGGCGCGCTCTACACCCATACCGGCGACATCGCGCTGATGGGACGCGAAATCTGGCCCGTGGAGATCGATGCCTTCGAGCAGGTCTACCACTATCCTCCATTCGGTATCGACATTCTGACCGGGAGCCTGGATCAACGGAATAAGGACTTCGCGCTGGTGGTATTCACGAATGCAGCCAATCCCATCGAGCATTTCTCCTTGCCGCAGATGGAGCATATTTTCGGCGGAAAGCAGAGCGCGCAAACGTGGGGAAAGCTTGGTCTGACCGGAGAGTGGGCGGACAAGCCGGTGCATGTGTATGGCTTCGAGATCCATCGGGGTTTCGGATATTACATGCAACAAAAAATCTTCCATGGCAGTCCCGTTTGGAACCCGGACATGGTCGAACTGGGCGATGGAAAGCAGCCGGACGGAACGCTGCTCGATGCCGGGCAGAGGATCGTGGACGCGATCGCGAGAGACCCCTATGCGGTCGGCTACTCCAGTCTGTTGTACAAGAACCCAGGAGCCAAGCCGATGAGCCTTGGACCTGCGGGCGGACCGTTTGTGGCGGCATC
>DASYBJ010000182.1:0-7239 GCA_036500845.1 Acidobacteriaceae bacterium | reverse complement strand
ATTGGCTGCTGTTCGACGCCTTGCTTACGAAGCTTCCGACAACGGACTGCTCAGTCCCGACCTGGCCGCAAGCATCCGTCGGGTGAAAGGCGTAAAACGCCTCGGCATGAAACTCGGCAACTGGCTCACATCAGCTCAAGGCAGGAGACTGTTGGATGCGCCAAATTTGCTTTCAGTAAAGGGCAAGAGGGACCACGCCATCCTGGCACTTCTCCTTGGCTGCGGCCTACGTAGATCCGAGTTGGTCAACCTCCGCATCACGCATTTGCAAGAGCGAGATGACCACTGGGCCATCATCGATCTCTTCGGAAAAGGCGGCCACGTTCGGACAGTACCTGTTCCGGTATGGGTCAAAACCGCAATCGATCTGTGGCTCGCTGCTGCTCGCATCACAGAAGGGTGCCTGTTTAGGTGCGTCAGCCGAACCGGTACTGTTTGGGGCTCACGGATCAGCGAGAAGGTGGTCTGGTGGGTAGTTCGGGAGCACGCAAAGCTAGCCGGCATCGACAAACTCGCACCTCACGATCTCCGGCGCACTTGCGCCCGGCTCTGTCATTCCGCTGGCGGCGAGCTGGAACAGATCCAGTTCCTGACCGGAGTGTACGGCCGTTTGCCAGTTATGAGGGAAGTGAGACTTGAGGCCGAACGCCGCCACGTCGAATTGGTCGTCGTCCCGACCAGTGAGGCCCTCCGGTTGATAGAAAGGGCCGCGGCAAACGCCATTCTCCACGTGACATGTTAGGAGATCATTTGCTTGGCGGACACGTGACTTCGGCAAAACTGGATAGCTGTCGCGGTAGGGGTAACACAAGGGAAGCTGCGATATGACCCAATAAATCGTTACCACCAGGAATGATCGCATCGATCTGCGTACTCGCCAAGCGCCATCCCGCAAAGATTCGTCTCGCCGCGGCATGCAAGTACAAGTTGCAGTTCGGCCGGCGTCAGGAGGAAATGCTCGACCATTTCCTCCTGAGAATAAGAGGCGCGAAACTGTGGATACGCTTTGGCCACCGCGAGGCCATCTTCGCTTGCACGATTCTCGCCCGCCCTCAACAACCTCCATTGAAACGAGGTTGTAACGATCTATGCCGAACTTAGCGCGGTAGCTCTGCAAATAGCAGCCATAATTGTCGGGTCTGTTGAGCGCATAGGTCTTTGAAGGGACAGGTTCCGGAATCGCTCACATTCCACGTGGACGGCCTTACCAGCAGTAGACTGCGACGATTGTAGGTGAACCCGTGTTTCCATTGACAACTTGCGTGCCGATGACCGCTTCGATGTTCTTCGATTCCCATCCCGGCGAAGCTGCGCGGGCCAGGAGCCGAAATAGCTTCGGGTTGGTGAGCACTTCGCTGGCAGAGGACGTGCCGCTTGCCTCAAGCCCAGCCGCGATGTAAGTAACTTGATCCGTAGTTGAGTCATGAAATCGAGCCACAATCGCATAATCTTGCGTCAGCTTCGAATAAGGTTCGGACAGGTCTACCGACCAACGTCGATGAGAGGGATCTTTTCGATCCTCAATCGATATGACAGTGGTGCCCTCGGGATGCACGAACTGAAAGGGAAGTTGTGAAACAGCGCGCATAGTCCATGGATTGTCGAACGCCCCTATTAGCACCGACGGGTTTGCGCGCAAGTCCGTAATAGTAGTCGCCGATTCACTTGTCAAACGGGTCTTTGCGCCTCGTGATTCTAGAAACCTCACGATCTGGGCGCCGGCAGCTGCGTCCGAGAACGTCACGAGATCTGCCCGTTTTACGTGTTGCTCAAGTGTGAGCTCGGAATCGTCTGGCGGCGGCCCGTTGATTTCCGCCATGCAAATAAATACAGGGCCGGAACCGGACTTGGCTGGAGCCCAGAACCGATCCAGGTCATTGGTTCGCGGCCATCGGACTGCGACGGTGGCCAGACACAAGGCCGCCCCTGCAAAAAGTACGACGAAGGCGATTCGATGCAATCGAGTTTCTAACGTTTCATGTTTCGGCGGCTTTTCTGTGAGCAACCGCAGCCCTGGTTCGATTTCAGGAGTCGTGGGAACTACCGCCGCACTCTCAATCTCTCTAAAAGATGTCCCTTGGGGATGCCGAAACACTGGAACATAGGAGCCTAGCGGCAGTTCGATGCGGAGCTCATCGCCATGGCTTTGCTCCTGGTAATACTGGGCGATGCGCTTCCGAATTTCCCCTGCGGTCACCCGCACAATCGGGTCGGCATTTGTATCGTAATCGGGCGAGCGGTCGAAGATCCAGATGCCCACCGTCCGCTCCTTGAGCCCGCTTTCGTTACCTTTTAGTGTCTCCTCAACGACAAACTGCAGGAAGGCTGGATAGCGGCGGCTGTTCCTGAATTGAGCGGCCCCGAGGAGACGCCGCAGTTGCTTGCGAACTAGGTTGCGGTGCTCCTCTGTTTCGACGATCCACCTGGGCTCTTGTTCAGGTTGTCCCATGGGGATTTACCCCGCGTCAACATAATAACGCCGATCAACCCTTGTCATTTCACGGTAAACAAGCTCTTCGATTCCGTTCTTTACGTCTCCAGCCTGGGCGTACAAATGATGCAACCAGGGAGTTTAGCCTTTTACATCCCGCGTTTTTACGTCCATTCTTTACCCTATTGCACGTTGTCAAGTTCTTTAAGGCGGAACTAGGATGACCCCACGAAATCACATTCGCTATTCGCCCTTAGCAACTGCAATCCAGCCCGACCGCGAAGCTAACGTGAATCAGTCAGCGGTGCCTTGAGTCAGATTTGAACACCCCAATCACCCATCTGCAACGTCACGAGGAGGAAGGTCATAGTTTCAGAATGCTTCAATCCAAGCTGCCGCAGAGAATTGCACTACTTGCGAACCGGCCGGGTGGTGATGACAGTCCGTCCAAATGGGACTCGGTCAGAAATCGAGCATTTCTGGCTCTGCGGTGGTTGCTACTCGTGTTACAACTTCCTCCTCGAGCCGGACGGAACAGTATTGCTTGTGCGGAGGATGCCTTGTGACTCCTGAGAAACTGGTGCCGGAGCACCAGCCCGACCTCTTTTCAAGCCGGTCCTGAGTAGCCAAAGGCACACGCGGACCGTTTCAATATGAACCCGCAGCACGTGCACGGCAGATTCCTTGTTACTCGGTCATCTATAAACGAGCCATCAGCCGAATAAGGAATGGTTCTTGGGGTTTGGGGAGCAACGGAACAGTGAAGTCAGTTAAGGCGCGACCGAGCGGTCTTCGTTGATCCAGCGGTAGATTTCAACGCCAGAAGTTTGCGGCCATCGTCTCTGAGTGAACCGTTTGGGGCGACGTGCCGGTAGAGAGTTTGGCGAGTCACCCCGATCTCACGGCATAGGCTGCCGACCGTGGTCTCGGTTTTTCCCATCGCTGCCATGGCCAGCCGCAACTTGGCTGGGGTCATTTTGTACCGGGCGCCACCTTTTCTGCCGCGTGCCCGCGCGGAGATAAGTCCAGCCTTGGTGCGTTCGGAGATGAGTTCACGTTCGAACTCAGCCAAGGCGGCGAAGATGCCGAAGACCAGTTTGCCCGCGGGCTTGGTCGTGTCGATCGAGGCTCCTTGTCCGGTAAGCACTTTGAAGCCGATCCCCCGCTGGGTGAGATCGTGGATGGTATTGACCAGATGACGCAGGTTCCGTCCGAGTCGATCGAGCTTCCACACGACCAGAGCATCTCCTTTACGCAGAGCTTTCAAGGCGGCGTCCAGACCGGGACGTTGGTCTAGCCTTCCGGAAGCTCTGTCTTCGTAAAGATGTTTCGGGTCAATCGATGCGGCAAGCAGCGCGTCCTTTTGCAAGGCAATGGTTTGCAAGCCGTCGGCTTTCGAGACGCGCATGTAGCCGATCTGCATTTGGTGTCACCTGAACGAACGTTTATAAGACATCTCTCTCGGCCAGCTTAAATGCCAGGAAAGATGTCACATAGCCGGTATTGTAGTCTATGTACTGTAAACGGTGTGAAATGGTTACAAGTGACACTCGGGTTTTATCCCAACGCATTCCAGGACCGCCATGCCCGTCAGCTTTCTCACTACCGCGCAGCGTGAAGGCTACGGGCGCTATGCCGCCGATCCGAGTCCGGAAGACCTTTCGCGATATTTCCATTTTGACGAAGCTGACCGGGCCTGGATCGCACAGAAGCGTGGCAACCACAACCGCCTGGGATACGCGACCCAACTCGCCACCGTAAGGTTCCTCGGTACGTTTCTTGACGACGCAACCTCTGTTCCCCAGGTGGTCGCTTCTAACTTGGCAATGCAACTTAACATTGCAGGTATTGAGTGCCTCAAGCTCTACCGCGACAACCGGACGCGGTGGGCGCATACAACTGAGATCCGTGCGCGATATGGATATTGCGAGTTCGTCGATCCAAGTGCAGGATTTCGCTTGACCCGCTGGCTGTACGCCTTGTGTTGGACAGGCACGGAACGGCCCAGCGTGCTCTTCGATCGAGCGACGGCCTGGCTGCTCACGCATAAGGTACTGCTTCCTGGATCGAGTGTCCTCGAACGGTTTGTAGCCCAACTGCGGAGCCGGGTAGAACTGCGTGTGTGGCGCTTACTAGGCCAGGGAGTGACGCGGTCGCAACGGACTCAGTTGGAAGCATTGCTTGCGGTGCCCGAAGGTAGCCGAGCGTCCTGGATCGACAAGCTGCGAAGCGGCCCGGTGACGGTGAGTGGACCCGCTTTGACCGGCGCCGTCTTGCGGCTGAAGTCTCTGCGTGACATGGGTATCGAGCTTCCTCTGGCCGGGAGTATTCCCCAAAGCCGGCTTGCCGCGCTCGCCCGCTTTGCCGGGACAACCAAAGTGACGGCACTCGGCCGGCTCCCTCCCGTGCGCCGCCTGGCAACCCTGGTCGCCTTCATCCATTGTCTGGAGGCCACGGCGCAGGACGACGCCATCGAGGTGTTGGAGATGGTATTGCGAGACTTGTTCGGCGACGCCTTGAAGGAGGACAAGAAGGCACGGCTGCGGACACTGAAAGACCTGGATCGCGCAGCCATGGTCCTCCTGGATGTCTGCCGTGCCGTGCTGAACGACAGCCTGCCCGATGATGACCTGCGATCGTGTATCTATGCGACAACACCACGAGACACGCTTGAACAAGCAGTCGAGAATGCCGGCTCGCTCGTTCGACCGCCAGAGGACGTGTACTACGACGAGCTGCGGGCAAGCTACCGGCGCGTCAGGCGATTTCTACCGACGCTTTTGAAACACATCCACTTCGGCGCAAGTCCATCGGGCAACGCCGTCGCACAGGCACTCGATTGGTTGCGGGACAACCTGGCGAACGCCACTTCCGGCAAAGGCGCACCGCGCGAGGTCATTCGAAAACCATGGCAACAGCATGTGCTCGACGAAGGAGACAGGATTGATCTCCGCGCCTATACATTCTGCGTGCTCGATGAGCTGAGGTCCGCGCTTCGTCATCGCGAGGTCTTCGTTACGCCGAGCTGGCGTTACGCCGATCCGCGCGCGGGTCTGCTTGCCGGAGCGGAATGGGAGTCCACGCGACCCATCGTCTGCCGCACCCTTGGACTTTCCGCCGCGCCGCAAGCGACGCTCACAGCGATGACGGAAGAGCTGGACCGGACCTATCGTCAGGTGGCCGCGCGGCTGCCGGAGAATCCGGCAGTACGGTTTGAAGCGGTAGGTGACAAGAAAGAACTGGTCTTGAGTCCTCTCGACAAGCTGGAAGAACCGGCGTCTTTGCTGGCCTTGCGCGCCGCCGTTGCCTCGCTGCTGCCACGAGTCGATCTGCCGGAGATCCTGGTCGAGATAGCCGCCCGCACAGGTTTCACCCAACACTTCACTCATGTCAGCGAGCGGACAGCCCGTGTCGACGACCTCTCTCTCAGCCTCTGTGCGGTCTTGTTGGCCGAGGCCTCGAATACCGGCCCCGAACCGCTGATTCGCAACGACGTGGCGGCACTCAAGCGAGACCGGCTTTCCTGGGTGTCGCAGAATTACATCCGCGATCAGACCTTGATCGCCGCCAATGCCGCCTTGGTCTCCGCGCAGAACCGCAGCGCCTTGGCCAAGCTCTGGGGCGGTGGCGAAGTCGCCTCCGCCGACGGCCTGCGCTTCGTCGTGCCGGTGCGCACCGTTCATGCCGCGCCGAACCCCAAATACTTCGGCACCGGGCGAGGCGTGACTTGGTACAACCTGGTCTCCAACCAATTCTCGGGTCTGAATGCCATCACAGTTCCCGGCACTCTGCGGGACAGCCTGGTCCTGCTCTCCGTCGTCCTCGAACAGCAAACGGAACTGAACCCTACGCGCATCATGACCGACTCAGGCGCATACAGCGACGTGATTTTTGGAATCTTCCGCATGCTCGGATACCGCTTCAGCCCGCGTTTAGCCGACATGGGCGGGACCCGCTTCTGGCGCATCGATCCGCGTGCCGACTATGGCGACCTCAACCATGTCGCCCGTCAGAAGATAAACCTTCGCCTAATCGAACAGCATTGGGACGACCTGTTGCGGCTCGCCGGCTCACTCAAGCTGGGCAAAGTCTCCGCCGCCGGCATCATGCGCACCCTGCAGGTCTCCGATCGCCCAACCAAGATGGCGCAGGCCCTGGCAGAGTTCGGCCGCATCGAGAAGACCCTGAACGCCCTTACCTATATAGACGATGAAACCAAGCGCCGGGAGACGCTCACGCAACTGAACCGGGGCGAAGGACGCCATAGCGTCGCACGCGCTGTCTTCCACGGCAAACGTGGAGAGCTGCGGCAGCACTATCGCGAGGGCCAGGAAGATCAACTGGGCGCTCTGGGACTGGTCGTGAACGTAATCGCGTTGTGGAACACCCTCTACATGGAAGCCGCACTCACCCAGCTCCGAAAGCAAGGCTTTCCGGTGCGCAACGAAGATGTGGTCCGGCTCTCGCCGCTTACCTGCGAACACATCAACATGCTGGGACGGTACTCCTTCACCGTTCCCGACGCCGTTGCCAGAGGAGAAATGAGACCTCTACGCAATCCAGCCGATGACAATACATTAGGCCGGACCCTTAACTGACTTTACTGTTCCGTTGCTCCCCAAACCCCTACTTCGGCAGTTTCGAGGAATCGATCACTCATAGCGCAGCGTTATCAGCGGGTCAACTTGAGCAGCACGGCGTGCTGGGACAGAGCAGGCTAAAAGCCCGACAACCAGAACGCCGAACACGACTGAGACAAATGTCCACGGATCGGTCGCCGATACATCCCAAATCTGGCTTGCGATGAA
>DASYBJ010000181.1:0-5358 GCA_036500845.1 Acidobacteriaceae bacterium | reverse complement strand
AGCTAATGTGCAGCATGAGGCGCGACCACGACGATCATGAAGGAATCCGGTTTCATGGCCGGCCTGGCTCCTCCGGTAGCCCCGTCATATTCGGCGGTGGGCAGATAGATGCTGTGAGTTACGGGATCCAAGCCCATTGTTCTGGCGCCGGGCCGCGTTTCTACAGTCTGTACGATCTCGAATTTTCCTGGCGCTGTCTCGCCCGCTACTGCGAGCGAGCCGTCGCGGCAACTGGCGAAGGCTTGGCCCCGGTCGAATTTGGTGGCATCGACACCGGCTCCGATGGGCAGGTCAGCCACAATCTTGCCGTCATCGGTGCTCATCACGATCAGCTTTTGCGGTTTTCGGCAGCCGATGAAGAGGCGCCGATTCTTCGTATCGATCGACATTCCTACAGGCGCTCCACCGGGCGCGACAGGCCACTTTGCGATGACGTTCCTGGCTTTTAGATCGACGACTGCCACCTCGTTTTTGTCCTCGAGGTTGATATAGACTTTGCCGGCTCCGTCAGCCGCGAGGAACTCGGGAGCTCCGCCCAAATCGATTGGAGGATCTATTTGTCCGCTCTGAGGGTCGATATCCGGCTTAAAGGTCATCAGCACGCCCTTGTCTCCGGAGACGACCAGCACGCGTCCGCTGGCTGGATCGAAGATGATGCCATCCGAGTCGGGTTGAGAGACGAGCTTGCCCAGGACCGCATAGGTCTTCAGGTCGAAGATTACGATTGCGCCGCCGCCGTCGCTGATAAATCCGCGTCCTGCCTTGGGCGCGATCGCCACTCCATGGGCAATCTTCTGGCCGGGAATGTCGGCGAGAACCTTGCCGGAATCGGCGTCGATTACCATCGTGTGCGTGCTCCTCGGAACGAAGAGCCGGTGCGTTTGGGCATCGACAGTAAGGTAATCCCAGCTACCTGGACCACCGATGTGGAAGGTCTTTTCCACTTCCCAGTTGGTCTGCGCGACAGCCGGAGCACTGATAAATAAGAGCAGGGCCAGCACGGCGCCTTGTATTCTTCGCATCTCGATTCTCCTAAACCGATTCCACACTGCCTGTGTCCTCGAAGTGTGCGCGACCGAAATCCATGCTACCGTCACCGTGTCCCGTGGCACGCACCCTCAATTGAGGAACTCTCCTTGATCTAGAAACTGACGAACCCTAGAAGCTGACGCGAGCAGCCAGCTGGACCTGGCGTGGACCGATTGCATTGTCACCATTGATTTCTCCAAATGTTCCGTTCTTCTGCACGCCTCCCGTGGTAAATACAGCCGTGTTATCCACGCTGTCGAAGGATGGATGGTTGAACAGGTTATAGAATTCACCCCTTACCTGCAGGGTTACTCTCTCCTTGACGATGATGTTCTTGAACAGCGCGACGTCATAAGTATTCGTACCGGGTCCACGGAAGACGACTTTGCCTGCGTTGCCAACGAAGTTGGAATACTGGCCGTTGCTGCCGATGGTGTTCACTGGCGGCAGGCTGACCACGCTGGTGTTGAAGTAGCCGAGCACGGTGCGGCTCCCATGCGGAAGAACCGGATTCCCTTTGAGCAGGGCGCGAGGGCCATCTGTACCTCCTGTAAGGTCCACACCGCCCGTGTTGAGGATGATGCCTAGAGGCGCGCCACGGACAAAGGATGCGATGCCGGAGAGCTGCCAGTTATCGAAGGTTTCGCGGATGATGCTGTTATCCAACAAACTGCTGGCCTTGGGTATATTCCAGAGCCAGTTGATCACGACGGAGTGGTCGCGATCATAACCGGCCAGACCATAATTGTAAGCGTGCCGCGGAGCGAAAGTTGGAAGGCCAAGGGCGCCGAGCGATGTGCAATTTGTGAAGCAAGTGGAGGTAGTGCTGTCGGTATAATCCAGGGCCTTCGACCAGACGTAATTCGCTCCGAGCGAGAAACCGCGAGTAAATCGCCGGGTAAGCGAGACCTGAAGCGCGTTGTAATTCGAGCTTCCCGAAAACTCCGTGTAGGGGATACTTCCCAGGCCGGTAAAGGGCCGGAGGAAGTTATCTGAGAGAGGCTTGCCGGGGGCGGTCGGGTCCTGGTTTGCGGGCATGAACCGCTTTCCCGGAGCCAATGCGTTTAGATCATAGGTCTGCCCGAGATGTCGGCCCAAATTTCCGACATACGCAACATCCACAACGCTATCAAAACCGACGGCGCGCTGAACTCCCAAACTGTAGTTATAGAAGACCGGCCACTGTCCATCGGCCTGCAGCGCTCCATTAAGATTCGACGGAAAGATCAAGCCGTTATCCGGACTCGTAAAGAGGGTGCTCACGGAGCCAAACGGATGCGTTGGATTTTCCTGAACTGGAGGATTCGTCGCCAAAGCTCCCGCCAATGTATTGGGCTGACGCGCATTGTAGTAAACGCCGGCGCCGCCACGAACCGCAGTCTTTCCGTCGCCAAAAACATCCCAGGCGAATCCCATGCGCGGAGCTGTGAGCAAGCCCTGGCCTTGAACCGGATTGCTGTTGTTCAGCGTAACCAAGCCATCAAACGCATTTCCCGACCCTGGAACCACCGCTCCGATCAAGAGCTGATTGACTACGGTTCCGTTTCTGGGATCGACGGCTACTTTCTTGCCGCCGACTATTGCAGGCGTGTACAGCACCGGCTTCTGGGAAGCCTGATACGTACCTAGAACGAAGTTAGCTCCAGTGTGCAGAGACTGAGGTATGTCAAAGCTGAAACGCAGGCCGTAATTGAGCGTGAAGTTCCTTCGGAGTTTCCAGCTGTCCTGGATGTACCACTCCACAACTCGCGTGAAGGGGTCGGTATCGGGGCTGCTGGTGCTCTCGGAGTATGTCTGGAAGTTGCCAAGCAGAGTATTGGCGTAGGTGTTCCCTGACTCCAATGGGTTTTGCGTGTTCACGCTGAAGTTATAGAGTCCGGCAAAATTGCCGGCCGTATGGAGCTCTACAAAGCGGTCGATGTGGGCAAAGACTCCGGCTTTGGTGATATGTGCGGGCCAGACTTTGGTCAATGTATCGCTGGCCCCATAGGAAGTCGATTGAGAGTCAATTGGAAATCTGCTGCCGGTGGAACCTGAGAAGCCGAATGTCGGAAGTTTGCTAAGTCCACCACCGGCCCACGTGATGCCCGGAATCAGATCGAGCGGATTCAACTGCGGCCGGAACTGTGGCAAGCTGACGCCGAGCGCGCTCTTCTGGACCGCTGCCAGTTCGCTGGATCCGTGCGGGAACGACTGAGTCTCCGACCACGCGGACCATCCGAGATTGATTTCGTTCACCAGGGTCGGGCTGGCGATGTAAGTCAGGTCGGCCGTCACGTTCGGACTGCTGTTACGGTAGTCGATAGGAAAGTTCGGGAGGTAAGTCATCTCGGCGTCGGCGGCCGCATTCCCTGTCGACGCGACTGATTCATTCACCCCGCGAAAGTAAGCCCGCCATTTTTCAGAGATGTTGTAGTCGATCCGCAGTACCTGTTGATTTACCGGATTGTGCTCCGTCAGCTGCAGGATGTAGTTCGTTATGCCAGACGGATCGACGTAACCGGGCGTGGGCAGCGGAAGGATATTCAGCAGCTTTTGCATGTCCGGATTGATCCGTGACGCCGGAATCGTATTGTTCGGGAAGCAGCCGGGATCATTCGTCTTCTTGCAGGTCAATCCCTGCGCCGTCTTCTGCGGGTCGGCAATCGGCGTGGAAAAGATCCCCTGGCGCTCTTGAGCAGTAGGCACCCTGAGCCTTAGAGGGTTGCCATCCCCGGGATGAACTGTCGGCCAGATCTCTTGGGAGAAGAAGAAGAACAGCTTGTCCCGATTCCGATTGATCCCCGTTTTGGGAATCAAGACCGGTCCTCCGATGTTGTATCCGATGGTATTAAAACGATTGATTCCCTTCGGTTGTTCGGTCCCGTTCCAATAGGCGCTGTTGAAGTAGTCGTTGGCGTTGAACTCCTCGTGCCGCTTGTAGTAGTAGACGGTCCCATGGAAGTCCCGCGTGCCCGATTTGGTCACGGCATTGATCGACGAACCGGAGGTCCCGCCATCTTCGGCCTGATAGTTGTTGGACAGGATCTTCACCTGGGAGATCGCGTCAGTATTTAACGGAGTTTGCACCTGGTTGATGTGGTTGGCATTGGTGTTGCCATACACGCCATCCATGCTCACCGTACCGTACTCGTTGCGCACACCATTGACGGTATCCATGCCGTAAATGCCCAACTGATCCTGTCCCACTGTGCTGGTCGCGACCACGCCGGGAAGGACTCTGGTCAGATTGAGGAAGTTGCGTGCTGGATCGAGAAGAGTTTGAAGTTGTTTCTGGTCGAGCAGGGCAGAACGTTCTCCACTTTCGGTTTGCACCGGCGTCACATCGGCTTGGACGCTGACGGACTGAGTGGCGGCTCCGATCTGCATTGTCATCGTCCCTGCCGACAATTGATCCGACGCGTTCAGCACGAAGTTCCGTTTGGAGAAGTCCTTAAATCCAGGAGCAGTTACATCTATATTGTAGGTACCCGGCTGCACGGACGGGAAGACGAACTCTCCTTCGGTGTTCGTAGGCGAGGATCGTTGTCCCGCGTTGAGTTGGTTCACCAGCGTGACTTCGGCGTTCGCGATCGGATGCCCATCCCGGTCAACAACCCGGCCATTGATCTGACCGCTGTTGGTTTGCCCGAGGCAAGGCTGAAAAGACAATACTGAGATGATGGTTGAGATGACGCCGAAGAAGACAGGATGTCTCTTCATAAGAGCCTCCACTCGCACGCATCTTCATCAAGTGAATCGACAGACTAGATGTGCGGGATGTCGGCAGCAATACTTCGACCTGGAACCTATCGCTGTCAAGACTGAAAACAGTAACAATCGATACACGCCTCCGGTAAGGATTCCTGTCGGATTGTCACACGTGCCGTCGAAAGAAAGGTCATATCGGTCGAGTTTACCGATCAGCATTGGTTCTGGTTCGACTTAGCCAATAGCCGCAGTGCATTGATGCGGTTCTTGAAGAGTTGTTCCGCTACGGAGTCAGCTCGGCCAGCCGCCGGCAATGCTGCT
The DNA here is from genome assembly GCA_036500845.1 of Acidobacteriaceae bacterium. GTDB lineage: Bacteria > Acidobacteriota > Terriglobia > Terriglobales > Acidobacteriaceae > PALSA-350. Next base: position 318 of record DASYBJ010000181.1, on the reverse strand, counting down.
GATTCGCGATTACGTCTTGATTAAGGCATCGGAAGAAGACGCCCTTCATCCGATCAGCGCCAAAGCAGAGCGCTACTCATAAAGCCCCAAATTATCATTAACTGGGATCTGAAGCTCCTGAGTGGATCCCAGGTAACGCTCTGTGGTCTGGATGGAGGAGTGTCCCAGCAGAAACTTGATCTGTTCGAGATCGCCGCCGTTCTTGCGGCACAGCTTTGCGCAGGTACGCCGGAGGTCGTGGCACCGAAGTGCTCGATGCCGATTTGCTTGGCCGAGTTCTCGACCACACTCCAGATCGACCAGTCAGTTAAGACTTCG
>DASYBJ010000180.1:0-5215 GCA_036500845.1 Acidobacteriaceae bacterium | reverse complement strand
AATGGTAGGTCGAAGCCCTGCTCGCGCAACTCCTGGCTCAGCTGATCCACATCGCGAAAGACGACCGAGCGAAGCCCGGCATCCCTTGCTCCGGCAACATTGATCTCCAGATTATCGATGAACAAGGCTTCCGCAGGCTGTATCCTCAGCCGTCGAACCGCCTCGGCGTAGATCGCCGGATCCGGCTTAACCATGCCGACCTCATACGACCAGACGTGCGTATCGAACTGGTCCAGCCAGGTGAAGGAATCGCGCATGGCACGATGAACACCTTCCCCCATATTCGAGAGAATGCCAATCAGAAATCCGGCCCTCTTAATCTCGAGCGCCCATGCGACCATCGGTTCGTTCAGGTCCGTCCACATCCGGGCATCCAGCGCCCTCATCTCTTGAATCTGTCCTGACGTGAACTCTGTTCCGGCTTCCGCCCCGATCTTCTCCCAATAAGTGGAACTGTTCAAAATCCCCGCGTCGTAATCTAAGCGATAGTCCCAATAGAGCTTGTCAAAAACCTCTTGCGGAACTCCGGCAACTCGCAACAAATTACGGTGAGCGGTCGGGTTGGCGGGCTGGCTGAGAACCTCTCCGTAGTCGAAAATTACCGCGCGTAGGTGCATTCGTCATTCGCTCCTGGTGATCGGTCTGATCTCACTTCTATTATCTCTGACCGGCTGGGTCTTAACTCTGAGCGGCTCTGCGGCACGGCTGTTAAGGTTGGGCAGAAGGGAATCGAGGGGCTTCAGCCGTGCAGTTTTCGAAGCGCACACAGTGGGACCTGACACAAACACCTTGGGCACGCCTTCTCGGAGAGTTGCGGGCGGATGGTACCAAGCTGCTCGATTTGACAGCCTCGAACCCGACACGTTGCGGATTACGCTATGATGCTTCCTCGGTTCTCACTCCCCTCGCAGATTCTCGAGCTCTCGAATATGATCCGAATCCTCGGGGAAATCGCGGAGCGCGGGAGTCGATAGCCCGGTATTATCAGGACCACGGAATCAACGTCGATCCCGAGAGCCTTCTGCTTACCGCAAGTACGAGCGAAGCTTATAGCTTTCTCTTCCGGCTTCTCTGCGATCCGGGTGATCAAGTCTTGATCGCCCAGCCGAGCTATCCCCTCTTCGATTTTCTGGCGCGTCTCGATGATGTCCGCCTCACGCCCTATGAGCTCTTTTACGATCACGGTTGGCATATTGACGTCGAAGGACTTCGTCGCCAGCTTCGGACCGTCGGCAGCGGCAGGCCCAGGGCGATCGTTGTGGTGCATCCCAACAACCCTACAGGCCACTTCACCCGGCCGGAGCAGCGGCAGATGCTCGAAAATATATGCCGCGAACATGATCTCGCGCTGATCGTCGACGAGGTGTTCCTGGACTATCCATTTCGCGAGCCGGGGGAAAGCTTCGCGGCCAGAGAGCATGGGGTTCTGACCTTTGTACTCAGCGGTTTGAGCAAGGTCGCAGGCCTGCCACAGATGAAAGCGGCGTGGATCGCGGCCTTCGGCGAAGAACGCCACCTGGCGTTCGACCGTCTGGAGGTTATCGCCGACACCGTTCTCTCCGTCAATGCTGCGGTGCAATGCGCGCTGCCCAGCTGGCTTGGAGGGAGGGCGGTCATCCAACAGCAGATTTGCGAACGGCTCCGAGCCAATCTCGCAGCCCTCGACGCACAGCTGGCCGGTCAGACGATGGTGACCCGGCTCGACGTCGAGGGAGGGTGGTATGCCGTCCTGCGGATTCCGGCCCTCATGCCGGATGAGCAAACGGCGATCGATCTACTCTCGCAAAGGCGATTGGCCATACACCCCGGCTACTTCTTCGGCTTCCCACCTAGCGGCTGGCTGGTCGTCAGCCTACTTCCAGAACCTGAGGAATTTGCACAAGGAGTCCATACGCTCGTTAAATATTTTGCTTAATCGGGAGGAATCAGATTTGACAATACCTCTTCCGTGTCATTCATTCTTTGGTTTAAGTAATTAGTTCAAATAACAGAATAATATGTACTTACTTATTATAGAAATTTGGTCACAATCGTCGAGAGGAGAAAATCACCGGCGTTCCACGAGGGGTCATGGCAACGATTCGTTACAAAATGGGCCATTTTGGGCCTCAGTCGGGTGGATGGAACAGTCTCTAACGAGCAATACCGTTCAGGAGAAAAACAAGCCCCTCTGAGGAGCAAGGGACGGCAGGCAATATGAACGGAAGCTTCAAAGGGAAAGTGGCGTTTGTCACGGGAGCAGGAAGCGGCATCGGCCGTGCGGCGACGCTAGCCTTTGCCCGCGAGGGTGCGAGCGTCGTGGTCGTTGATCGTTCCGGGGAGAGCAACCGAGAAACGGCCCGCATGATCGAGGAATTTAGTGGCTCGGCGCTCGCAGTCAGCTGCGACGTCACACGAACCGAGGACGTCAAGGCTGCACTGGACAAGACGGTTGAGGCGTTCGGTCGTCTCGATTTCGCTTTCAACAATGCCGGTTCCGAACAGCCGATAACGGCGACCGCCGATCTCACGGAGCAGGAATGGGACCGCATCGTGACCATCAACCTGCGTGGAGTTTTTCTGTGCATGAAATACGAGATTCCGCTGATGCTGCGGAATGGCGGCGGCGCGATCGTGAACACGTCGTCAGGTGCTGGAGTTAAAGGCTTCAAGGGGCAAGCTGCGTATGCGGCCGCGAAGCACGGCGTCATCGGTCTGACCAAATCGGCCGCTCTCGACTACGCCTCGCAGAACCTTCGGATCAATGCCGTTTGTCCAGGTATCATCGAGACCTCAATGATGCAGCGGTTCACCGGTGGCACATCTGAAGGGCGAGAAAGAGTGATCGCGCAGGAGCCAGTCGGAAGAATGGGCAAGGCTGAGGAGATCGCTGCGGCTGTCGTGTGGCTGTGTTCGGATCCGGCCGCCTTCGTGATTGGGCATGCGATGGTGATCGACGGCGGCCAAACGGTGTAGTGCGATTGTAAAACGCTGTGCCGTGTTGAGCCTCCCCAACGGCGGCTCAGTGCAAATCGCCGTAGCACTCAATTATTGCCACACCGCCCAAATGGCCCATTTTTGTAACCGAATCGTTGTCATACCCCACGAGAGTTGGTGAAGCGGGCGACGACTTCTGCATCTGGCAAGGTATGAAGCACCACGACCCGCCGTGCCCATTCTTAGCGCCGTGTTGTTTAGCGCTTAGGGGCGGGAAACCACAACGGCCCGTTAAACCCCTTCCACAGCAACGTGATCGGAAGGCGGAACGCAATTCCGACGCCGCCTGAGTTGATCCGCGTTGGGGCCAACCAAACCACAGTTGGTTTGGAGATCTACAGGCGCACACCGGGCTGCAGAAATGGGTTCGATGTGCGTTCTACCCCGACGGTAGTTTCCGGGCCATGGCCGGGCACGACGCGAGTCGAGTCCGGAAGCACGAGGAGCCGGTCATGCAGTGATCGCAGGATCTGCCGCCCATCGCCACCGGGAAGATCTGTTCGCCCGATTGAACCGGCGAAGAGTGTGTCTCCCGCAAGGAGGAGACTTTGCTCCGGCATATAAAGACAGATGCTGCCTGGAGTGTGCCCGGGGGTGTAGAGAACTTCAGCAGGGGCAGAAGATAATCCGACTCGGAGCCCATCTTCCGCCGAGAGATCCGGCTGGGCAACTTCCGGGGTCGGAACACCGAGCCAGCCTGCCTGGAGATCCATCATCCGCAGCAGGCTGAGGTCTTGCTCATTCAGAACGATCGGAGCCCCGGTCACCTTCTTCAGCTGCACCGCACCGCCAACATGGTCGATGTGGGCGTGAGTGATCAGGATCTGCTTTAAGGTAAGTTTGTGTTTCGCCAGTCGTGCCAGGATCTCGGGAATATTGTCGCCCGGATCGACCACCACAGCTTCGCGCGTGGTCTCGTCTCCGAGGATGGTGCAATTGCATTGCAACGGACCGACAGGAAAGGTCTCACGAAGCATGGTTCCATTGTAGGCGCCGAAGCCTTCTAGCCTAATATCCTCCAAAGTTCGCTGACATCCTCAGGAGTGTGTTTTGGGAAGGACACTGCACAACCGGTTCCATGAAGATCGATCTCCTCTATTGCAAAGTCAAATGCTGTCTATATTAATCTGGCAATGCACGCGCACACCCCGGACCACTCTGATTAGGCTTCCAATTCCGCGAAGCCCGTCAGCTTGACGGGTGCGCCATCAGGGAACTTTGCAATTAAGGTCAGCTCACCCCCCATAGCTTCGATGGAGCGTCTGAGAGTAGATATGTGCAGATCTGTGCGCTTTTCAATACGTGAGACCTGCTCCTGTTTCACGCCAAGGGTCTTCGCCATTTCAGCCTGGGTGATCTGACGCGCTTTGCGGAGCTCGCGCATGGTCATTTCCTCGGCGATCAGCAAATTGGTCCTTCGTGCAATCTTCCTGCGCCGGCTGGCTGGAAGAGCGCTCAGTTTTTCCTGTAGCGTTTTCATGGCTTTTTTCTTTCCCCCTTTTTCCTGTCCTCAGCCTTCAGTTTTTCAAGGTGCCGTTCAAATCTTGCATCGGCCTTGTCGATCAGCCGCTTATAAAACTTCTTCTCGCTGCCGCCGGTCTTATCGCCGGCGACGAGCAATACGGCTTGGCGCTTTGGATCGAACGCAAAGGCAACGCGCCATTCGCCACCGACCGCCTCGAAGCGTAACTCCTTCATATTTGCGTAGTCGGACCCATGCAGCTTATCGACATGCGGCCGGCCGGTTTCCGGTCCAAACTTTTCGACAAACCCTGCCTCGGCATAGAGCTCGTCTTGCACTTCTGCTGGAAGCTTATCGAACTCCGGCTCAAACTCCTCGTGAAAAACAACCGTCCACTTCATCTAATTATGCTCCCTAGAGCATATGCTTTCAAGCACATTTATGCGTCAGCTTAGATTATTCCGGACGGTGGCTCCAACCAAAGACACCTTCCCAAAGTACCCACAAAAAATAGGTTTTTAGGGGGCTACTCACCGACTCAGTCCGCGGTGACGGCTGCGTTTGCGGGGTCAGACTTCCTGAACTTCTCGAGCTTTTCGCTCAAAGCGTTCAACTGCAGCGAGACACGCTGCATGAGAGCCTGGGTGTCCACGTATTACTGTAACCAAATTTGTGCCATTCATCCTCCTATCTCCAAGCAGACCCAACCGGATACAGTCTTGTTGTTGCATTTGCCTTTCTCTGCCCACCCACAAAAACGTCATTTCGACCGAAGGC
>DASYBJ010000179.1:0-7266 GCA_036500845.1 Acidobacteriaceae bacterium | reverse complement strand
ATTGGTCGGCGCAGGTGGCAACGAGGGCGGCATGGATGCTGCCAACATCCTGAAACCTGCGCTCGCGCGTGGCGAGTTGCGCTGCGTTGGAGCGACGACATTCGACGAATATCGCGAAAAGATTGAGAAGGACGGCGCGCTTGCGCGTCGCTTTGATGTCGTTGTCGTCAAGGAACCGACAGACGACGCGATGCTGGTCATCCTTCGCGGGATCCGGTCCCGATACGAGGCGTATCACGGTGTCCGTCTGGCCAGCGAAGCGTTACAAGCCGCCGTCAAGTTATCGCGGCGTTATCTGCCGACGCGCTTCCTACCCGACAAGGCCATCGATATTGTCGACGAGGCGTGCGCGCGCACCCGCATGCAAAAGGAATCGAAGCCACGAGAGATTGACAGGCTGGAGCGCTTGCTGGAACAAAAGCGGCTGGAATTTGAAGGCACCTCTCGAGAGGCGAAGCAGTTCGCTGCGCTCTCAGGTGAAATCTCCGAGCTGACCAGCAGTGTCAATGCGCTGACAGTCGAGTGGCTAGCTCTGAAGCAGGTTTCCGAACGTTTACAGGGTACCAAGCAGGCAATCGGCTACCAGAGTTCTCTGCTGGCCGAGGCTGAGGCTAGAGGCGACATTACCCGTGTTGCCGAGATTCGCTACGGCTCTCTGCAATCTCTCGAAGCACAACGCATCCACTTGGAGCAGCAACTTCAAGAGGGCGCCAGTCATAGCCTCTCCGTGCCCGATGAAGTGCGTCCAGAGCATGTTGCGGAAGTTGTTGCGGAGCGCGTCGGCATTCCGATCCACCGCATGCTCGAGAGCGAACGCGAGAGACTGGTGAAGCTGGAAGACCGGCTATCGGAGCGCGTCTTCGGCCAGCCTGAGGCGGTGCTCGCTGTCGCAGATGCCGTCAGGCGCATGCGCGCGGACCTGGAAACGCAGCGCAAACCGAACTCGTTCCTCTTCGTGGGACCTACTGGTACGGGAAAGACGGAGCTGGCTAAAGCGTTGGCGGATGCGCTCTTCGACGACGAGACAGCGCTCATCCGCATTGACATGGGCGAGTACAAAGAAAGGGGATCGGTCAGCGGCTTGATTGGCGCCCGCCCTGGTCTGATTGGCTCCGATGAGGGGGGATATCTTTCCGAACGCGTGCGGCGCACCCCCTACTCCATCGTGCTCTTCGATGAGGTGGAGAAGGCGCATGCCGAGGTTCTGGACTTACTGCTGGCCGTGCTCGACGAAGGCAGGCTAACGGATGCGAAGGGACATTTCTGCGACTTCTCCAATGCCATCATCCTGTTTACCTCGAACCTGGGTGCGCGCGAAGCGATGGCCGAAAGTGAGGAACCCGAGGCGCGCCGCGGGATCATCCTGGAGGTCGTGCGAGCGACACTGCGGCCCGAGCTGTATAACCGCATCTCGCAGGTGGTGCCGTTCGATGCACTCACCTCTGTCGAGCTTGAGCGTATCGTAGGGCACTCGCTCGAGTGTTTGCGCAGAAGGCTCGTGGAAGAGCGCGAGATCGAGATGCATGTAGATGAGGTTGCTCTCAAGCATCTGGCGGCCATCTCCTACGATCCGGAATATGGCGCAAGGCCCGTGGCTAGAACGATGCAGCAGGTCATTCTCTCGCCGCTTGCCACGGCGTTGATTGCCGGAGAAATCGAGCGAGGACAGAAGCTTCATATCCGCTACTCGGAAGAAACAGGACTCAGTTTTGAAGTTTCCCAAGATGCGCCGACCATCGCATAGCAAGCGCGTACTTGCCGTCTCACTTATTTATCTTTTGGCCTTTGCCGGAGCCTCAGCGTTAGCCGCTTCGTCAACGGATGAGGCGGCGCAAGGTTGGATCCGTCTTTTTGATGGCAATTCTCACTTTGGCTGGACTGCCGGGGGTGGAGAATGGCAGATCAGCAGCAATGAACTTGTTTCGGACCCGGCAACGCAGAGCTCGCTGCGCTCTACCGCTTCATTCTCTGACTTTGACCTGAAGTTCGAGGCCCGCGTAACCGGCGACACTGCGACGTTGCTGCTGCGCGCCGATCCGCAAAGCAAGCCTGCGCAACCCGGATACATCCTGTCGCTCAACGACGGCACTATCGCGGGAGTAAGCGGACCGGCTGGCGCCGCAAGCCCCGCCGCCGGCGGCTGGAACACCTATGAGGTGCGTGCGGAGGGCACGCATCTGCTCGCGAGTCTCAACGGAAGAATCACCGCCGACAGGAATGACACGAAGAATCGACTCGGCTACTTTGAATTCGCCGCATCGCGCGGCACGCGCGTGGAGGTTCGCACCGTCATGCTGAAACCGCTGGGACTCGACCGGCTCTACAACGGCGCTAACCTTGACGGTTGGCGAGCTGTGGCCGCGCCCGCTCCACCGAGCAAGTCGAAGCTGAAACTTCCGATTCCAGGATTATCCGGCAAGCCCAACCCCCCGCCGAACGTGCGGTGGTCTGGCCAGGGGGCCATTCATGGAGAGGGCGGCGAAGGCCAGCTGGAGTCGACCATCGCTTATGACGATTTCATGATGCAGTTCACAGCAAAATCCACAGCCGCCCCCAAGGACGGGCATACCGGCATCGAGATGTTCTTTCGCGGAACGCCGAATCAGTTTGGTTCCGGCTATGCGGTCAGCACCGATAGTGCGACGGACCGCCAGTTGCAGGATGGAAAATCCTTTGGCACAGGCGGTCTGGTCAAGCTCGAGAAGTCGCGCGCTCCTTCGGTGAGCGCTGGGCAGTTCTTTACGTGTACGGTGATTGCACGCGCCCATCGCTTGTCGGTGTGGATCAACGGAACACTTGTGACTGACTACTACGATTCGCGTCCGGAGGGTCTCTACCACCCAACTGCTGGCCCACTTGGATTTCGCATAGCAAACGAGAAGGCCACGCTTGATCTGCGAGATATTGAAGTGGCGAGCCTGCCGAAAGGGCCGGAACCGCCTACCCCGCCCGCACCCGTCGCCGCAGCCGCTCTCCCTGCAGCCATACCTGCCGCGGCTGCGCCTCCTGCCATGCCTGTGATGATGCCCGGTCCGTCTGCGCAGGAGAAGGCGCAACAGGAGCAGATCCGTAAGCTTACCGTGGATGCTCTTGGTGCCTCGACTCCGGAGGAAGCTGTACGTATCAACAAGCAGATCCTGTTTCTTGATCCAGGGGACATGCCTGCGCAGCAGCGCCTGGACAAAGCCCAGACACAGATCGATGCGGCGAACGCGCAGCGCGAGCATGGCAAACAAGAGCAGCAGGCGTCGATCGCCCAGCTGGAGACAAACGGCGCCCGGCGCTCTGCGCTTGTGCTCCAGTCTCAGGATGCGCTGTTGCAAGGCGACCCCGATGAAGCTCGGGACAGGCTGAACGACGCGAAACGTCTCGGAGCCAGTGGTCCTGAAGTTGATCGCCTGCAGTCGCTGATACTGTCCCAGCTCAGGAACCGTCTCTTCCTGCGCATGGGCCTAGGCGGTGGCGGGCTTCTCGTCTTCGTAGCGCCGCTGGTTTTCTTCTGGAGACGTCGTGGGAAGACGGTGACGGCATACCTGGTTGCGCTCGATGGTGTTGATAAAGGCAAGCGCTACCTTCTGAACCAGGAGGTTACGCACATCGGCGGCGTCGCCATGGACGGAGGTAAGAAAAACGAGGTGTTAGTTCGGGATCCGGACCGGCAAGTATCCCGCTTTCACTGCGAGGTGCATAAGCGAGGCAACAGCTGTTACCTCATTGATCTCGACAGCTCGAATGGGACCTTTCTTCACAGGCGGCTGCTCCGGCCCGGCGTGGCCGCCAAGCTGCGCGATGGCGATTCGTTCAGCTTGGCGCGCATGGCTACGTTCGAGCTTCGACTGGAGCGGCAGAGAGCAGGATGAGTGGTGCTCAGTGCGTTTCACCGATCCACCACTTGAACGATCTGGCGCGGCTGTCAAAGCTGATCGCGGTAGGCCCTGGGCGGTACTCCAACCAGGCGGTGAAACATCCTCGAGAAATGCTGATGGGTCCGAAAGCCTGAAGCCAGCGCGACATCGAGAATGGAATGGCCCGACTGGGCCAGGAGAGATTTCGAATGCTGGATTCTGCAGTGGAGCACGAACTGGTGAGGTGTCGTGCCGGCTGTTTTGCGGAAGAGGCTGGAAAAGTGCGAAGGACTCAACCCAACATCTCGTGCTAGTTCGTTCAGCGTGATCTCTTCCTCAATGTGCGCCTGGATAAATTCGATCACGCGCTTCATCCGGTAAGGAGCCAGTCCGCCTTTGTACACCTGGGAGGCGCGACGTGCAATCCCCTCATATCGGACGAGAATTGCTGCGAGTGCCTGCTCGATGCCATCCACAAACAAGCGCCCGGAGGGATATCCATCCATCCGCTCGCGCTCAAGCGCAAATAGCAAGGACGAGAGGCGTGCATCCTGGGCGGCGCTATCAACCGGCACTCCGTCGCTTGCGGGCGGAGCAGCGTCAGTAGCCTCTTCGAGTGCTGAATCAGACAACCGGACAGTCAGTGTTGACGCGGGCGAGCCCCAACGGAACCGCTGTTCACATGCCCGCTTTTCGATCACCACGCTGCCTTTCGTTCTGATCAGGCTAAGGCAATCAGCAACGCTGCTCCAGTATTCCACCGCGCAGCGCCGCAGGTATAACGTCAGCAGCTGATCGGGAATTATCACTGTCTGCCAGTCTGTGGGAGGCACTTCATGCTTCTCAACCAGTAGGGATGGAGACGGTGAATACGGCCCCTGTAGAGCAGAGTCAAACAAAGGCTTCGTTTGTCCGTCGCGGACCGCCATAATTCGGCTCAACGCACCAGGTCGACTTGGGAGAATCTCTTCAGGCGCTTTCACGAAAACGCGGCTGCCTCTTTTGCAATATTTTTCGCAACGGCATCGACGGCCGATCGGATTTATGCTTTAAATTCGGCCGCAATACAAGCCTCTATGTTTTTACGGTGGCGGCAAGTTTGCTCCGGTCAATAAGCGATGAAAACTTTCCGGCTATTTGTTACTTTGGTTATTTCGTTTTCTATACTAGGCTGGGTTAATCAAACAAATGAAAAAGTTGTGTTAGACAAACAACCTGCGGGTACAAACTGGCATCGCGTGATTCGCTGGCTCTGAGCCAGGATTAGAGATCCAGAGATGGATCGATAGGCGCATCAGAATTCGTTCGGCCTATTAGCTTGCAGCAGACGGTGTTCAAGGGAAATATCCTCGCTGGCTATGGCTGTTGCTCATGGGTCGGATCTCGAAAGACGCTTCGTTTTGATGATCCGAGATCCCTAAGGTCTTGGTGGGTCTGAATAAGTTGTCGGATCACCTTCCCGATTCCAAAGCCGCACTCTCCTGTTCGAGTCCGAGCAAAACACCCTGAAACTCAGCCATGGTGTCCACTGCATGCGCCTCGACGAAAGCTCTCGCCTCGGTTTCGCTCGCCTCCGGGAAAAAGCGACGGTACAGTTCGCCCTTCTGCGATTTCGCGGCTTCGCCAAGGTAGAGCTTGTAGTCGATGCGCCCGGGGCGCAGCAGTGCAGGATCCAGAGCATCGACGGCATTGGTGGTCATGACAAAAACCACGTTAGAGGGCGCGTGGAATCCATCGAGCACGTTGAGCAGTCCCGACAGCGTGACGCCGCCGCGATCCGAGGCGGTGTTCGTATCTCCGGTTGCGGTTGCAACCTGCGCCGCTTTGAACACAGGCAGGTCGGGCCGGCGGTTTCCTGCCTTCATACAGTCGATGTCCTCGAAAAGGATGATCGAGTTCTCGGGGACCGAGTTCATCGCGCTCTTCAGTGTGCGGTCGTTCATCTCGGTCAGGTTCAAAACGTAAATAGACATCCCAAACTTCGCACCGATGGCGGAGACAAGCGAAGTCTTGCCAGTCCCCGGAGGACCGTAGAGCAGATAACCGCGATGGTACGGCACACCGAGACGACGGTAGCGCGCTCGCGATGCGCGGAACCGCTGGAGGTCCTGCATGAGATGTTCTTTCTCGCCGGGTTTGAGAAGGACCGACTCGAGTGAGCGCGGCGAGTAAGCGGCCACGTAATCCCAGCCGTCGTCGTAGCGATAGAGGTACGACGACGAGCGCCGCTTGCAGTGATGGCAGGCCACGACCTCACCCACAAAATCCTTGAGAATCTTCTGATCGCGGCCGACGGTCTGGAACGTCAGTGACTCGATCCGGCGCTGGCTGGTGGCTTTGGATTCTGAGCTGCGATAGAACCAGACCCAAAAGGGACGGCGCGCTCGCCAGAACCAGTGATGACCCGGCGCAGGGATCAGGGCAAGCTCCGAACCTCGCAAGGTCGTATCCAGATCGACGCGTCGAACGCGCTTCAGGAACTCCTGCTCGAGGAACCACTCCTTCACCCAGACGAAGGCATCATCGTCGTCTTTGACGGTGACGGTCATGGTGGTTTGCTCGACGATCCACCCCCAGAGTCGCGCGGGCAACGCGCGCAGAAAGACGCCAATGCTACCCAGGATCATGAGGAGCAGGCCGCCGGAAGCGAACTGATTCTGGCCATCCAGTATATGTTTTAGAAAGTCGGGCATTGCTGCATTTTCTAACCGGCACGAAGCCGGAGTTGATGCTACTGAAGGTTGTCTCGCGTCATTTGCCGTCCCAGCCCACTGCGTCCATGACCGGCGTTGGTACTTCTCTCCGCAGTTCATGAAGCATTTCGCGCATCGGAAGCAACGGCTCTTTGCCGGCCAGCTGCCGTGTCATCAGCCGGTGAACCAGCAGAACATTGACCGCGGCGCTGAGATTGAGGCAGAAGTGCGCGGGTATGTGAACGAAGCGATGACACAGGCGCCGTATCACCTGAGGGACGCTCCCGTCTTCAGGCCCGAAGACATACACCGCGTTCTCCGGGTGCTCGAATAGGGTCAGCGGTTCACTGTTCTCGTACACCTCGACGCACACTGGAGTACATTCCCCGAATAGTTCCATTGGGCGTTGGTGATTCAAGAACTGCACGCTCCTGTAGCCCTTCATTCGCTCCTCCCGCGGTAAACGCTCGTATTGCGACAGCCGAATGCGCGAACCGGTCCATACGAGAGAGTCCACGCCGAAGCAGGAACACGCCCGGATCGTAGCCCCGAGATTGTGCGGGAACTTCGGATTGATCAAAACCACTCCTGGTACGTTCAACATATGTCTCTCCATGCACAGCGCCACAGGGAGCGCGCAGACGTTCCTGTCGGCAGGGCGAATAGCCAGCCGAGCGAAGACAGACTGCTGCGTTCGCACGCCTACTCAGGCATACGTGCGGAGCCGC
>DASYBJ010000178.1:0-6123 GCA_036500845.1 Acidobacteriaceae bacterium | reverse complement strand
TTTCTGGGCTGAAGCAGCTTGTGTACCCAGGGCCAATATGCCGCTTGTAGTAAGGGCTGCAAGGATTGACTTGGTGAACGTAAGGATAGACTTTTCGCGATTCATGGGTGCTCCTCAATGCGCAGCGAGATCGATTTTCTGCTCGCAATTCCGGCAATCACTCTGACTGCGTACGCAGTAAGTCGATTTCAGCACCAGGCCTTGGAGCATGCGATAAAGATTGGTTAAGCTGAATAAAGTTTTGTAAACAGGGATTGCTCAGACATAGCAACGATGTCATCCTCTCTGGGCCGACATCCATATGGGCCCTGACGGTGCCGTTCGCAGCTTCCGGGCCCTCGGAGGTCACGGCTTGCTCATGCCCATTCATTGGGGCCTATTCGACCTTGCTCTCCACCCCTGGCGCCAGCCGATCGAGACTATCGTCGCAGTTAAAGACCTCAAACTCTGGTCCCCCGCGCCCGAATACCGACCGAAGTCGTCTGCGGCGAAGAAATCCGCTCCAACTGGTGGCGTTGAACTGGACTTGCCCGGGAGACTGACTCGTTTTCGAGATCGACGTCTCCGACAGCTTTCAGGTGGAGACATCTCCGAGAGTTACCGTAGCTCCGGCTTCCCGGACAGTCGGCAGAGCACTCCGCGCATTCGCCCGGAGTGAAAAATTGCAATGACAAGTTGACTGACTGATAATCGCCGACATACCCTACTCCACTGGCGCGCTGTCGAAACCATTGCCTCCGCAGAGGGAGCTGTTGCGGAGTTCCTGGTAATTGCAGTGCGAGGATAAAAGCCTTCGATTTGTAAGACGGGCCATCAGCTTTTCCAACTGGTACACACAGAGACCTAGTAGGAGTACTCAGTTATCGAGTTTTGACAGCAAATATGCGGTTCGGCGACAGGGGCGCTGTTCTGTGATGAAGAGAAGAGAATTCTTATTCTTATTGGCGGGGACCTTGGCACATGCGGCGCAACAGATGCCAGCGAATCGGAATGTCAGATGGGCACTGGGCTCCAATCTGTGGAACTCATATCCTGGTACCCGCTTTACCGACATGCTTGACGTTATGCACGACACCGGCTTTATTGGGCTTCGTTTGACGCAGTATCCACAGATTCTCACTAAGTACGACATCACACCGGATCAAATGGAGCGGGAACTCTCTAGGCGCGGTCTCCACGTCATTACCATCTCATTCAATGGCGCGGCGGATGATGCAGCGCAGCACGGCCAGATCTTAGCTCGCGCACGAGAGGCGATGACTTTCCTACAGCGTTTTGGTGCCGATCGTTTGGTTGTTTTCTCTCCGCCGCGCGGCAAATCCGCAGAAGCGTTTGCAATCATGTGCCGCTTCTATAATCAGCTCGGAGAAGCTGCGGGCGAAATGGGATTTAAAGCGGGTCTGCACAATCATCTTGGGCAGATGGTGCAGACCCCCGAAGAAATCGACCGATGCATGGAACTGACCGATCCGAAGTTGTTCTACTTTTCTCCCGATACCGCTCACGTATATCTTGGCGGCGGCGATCCGGCGGCCATCTTAGAGAAGTATAAGCACCGGCTGATGATGGCTGATTACAAAGACGCGAAACGCGCCGGACTGACCGCAAAGTACATCACGAACACATTTGATCTTGGTGATGGTGAGATCGACTTTCCAGCTTGTCACCGGGTCCTGCGGAGCATGCGTTTCAAGGGCTGGCTCTGTGTAGACCTGGACATTGCAAGAAACGGTCCACGCGCCAGTTATGACAGATGCGGGGCCTACATCAAGCGGACTCTAGAGCCAATTTATGCGTGAGGTCACTCGGCGGAAGATGCTGCAAATGACGGCGGCTGCTACGTTCTCGAACTACCGCATTCTGGATCCTCATGTCCATGTCTGGAAACACGACACGCGCTTCCCCTTCGCGCCTGGAGCCAAGGTTCCCGATTACGATGCCACTCCGGAGATGCTGCTGGATCTCATGAAGGCCAATGGTGTGGAGAAGACAGTTATCATCCAGGTCATCCATTACCGCTATGACAATAGCTATCTTGCGGCCGTACTCAAGCAATACCCGCGCTTCTTTCAAGGTGTGTGCCGGGTAGACCCGCTGGACCCTGCCGCGCCTGATCATCTAACGCAGCTTTCAGAGGAGCAAGGCTTTCGAGGAGTGCGCTTGAGTCCGGCTGGCGATGCGACCGGAGACTGGATTCGAGGCCCGTTGATGCCTCCTTTATGGAAGCGTTGCAACGACCTCAAAGTGCCGATGACGCTGCTGGTGCCGATCAGCCGCGTTTCGGACATTCAGAAATTGGTCGACAGATACCCCGATCTGACCATTGTCATCGACCACATGGCGGATTGTCCGGTGGATCATCCAGAGGAACTGGAGACTCTCGTGGCACTGGTGCGCTATCCGAAAGTGTTTGTGAAAATCTCCCACACATGGTCATTGTCGAAGGAAAGCTATCCATGGCTTGATTCACAGCGGCTCGTAAAGCGCCTTTACGACACCTTTGGTCCTCAACGGCTCATGTGGGCAACGGACTGGCCAATTGCAAAGGATCGAGCAAGCTATACACAGAGATTAACCGTCGTACGGGACGAGATGAAATTCCTCAATACTGACGATAAGAGCTGGATGCTCAGAAAAACAATTGAACGGGTATGGCCGTTTCCATAAGCCGTTGCGAAAGCGAGGTGCGGCGACCAAGGAGCGGCGAACATAAGTAGCTCGAGAGTATCGTGCACTGTTATCTTCATTGCAACCATCTCTGCGGTTCTACGCGCAATAAACCGTCGGTGCTGGTAAAACAAATATCGTCACGAACACTGCGAAGCAGCACGAGATCGCCTTACATGTGACAAAGACCATGCTGTGGATTGCAACGCAGCGGTTGGTGATAAACTCGGCACTCGAATGACTATCACGCGACGATCCTTCATCGCGATGACGGCCGCCGCGGCGGCAGGTGCTTCCAACTTAGGCGCCGGCGGAACTCCCGTCCTCTTAGGCGGACCCATTTTTTTCGAATCCGATGATCCAGCCGCCTTGGCCCGCGAGCATCGCCGTCTGGGCTATAGTGCCGCATACTGTCCACAGATCGCCACGCTAAAGGATCCGGACCTCATCCGCGCTATCCGGAAAGCCTACGCATCAGAGAACGTCTGCATTGCCGAGGTAGGAGCGTGGAAGAACATGCTCGATCCGGAGGAGGAGAAGCGTCGGCAGAATCTTGAATATGTGGTCGACCGTTGCGCCCTGGCCGAAGCCATCGGCGCACGCTGTTGCGTGGACATCGCGGGATCATACAATCCGGATTCTTGGTATGGCCCGGATCCGAAGAACCTCTCCAAGGAGTTCTTTGACGCCACAGTGGCCAATTGCCGCCACGTTATTGACTCAGTCAAGCCAACCCGGACTCGCTTCACCATTGAAATGATGGGGTGGAGCATCCCCGACGGTCCAGATTCCTACCTCGAACTGATTCGGGCCGTCGACCGCAAAGCATTCGGCGTCCATCTGGACGTTTGCAACGGCATCAATTCTCCGCGACGGTTTTACGAGAACACCGCCTACATCAACGAATGCTTTTCTAAGCTCGGCCCGTGGATCGTCTCATGTCACGCGAAGGACCTGAAATGGATCGTCGAGCTCAACGTTCATTTCCTCGAAGTCATTCCTGGCCGGGGCCAAATCGACTACAAGGCCTATCTGCAAGGTCTCTCGAAACTCAAGCTTGAGACTCCCCTCATGTTGGAGCATTTGGCGACGGCCGCACAGTACGATGAAGGCCGTGAATACATCAGTCGGGTCGGCAAAGCGGCCGGCGTCGCCTTTGCGTGACCGTAGAGGCGCCGCATTCTCTCCTAGAGGCCTGAGGCTAAGGTTCGCTTACACCCTTCCAGTTTGTGTTCGAAGAGCGTGGATTCCCACACTTCAGTGTCCTAAGGTGCCGACGCACCTCACAAGATGATAGGGGATTAGAAATCATGGAAGTGATATTGAACTCCCTGGTGGTGGCAGGGTACCGGCTACGACTGGTCTCATAAACCCGACCCGCTCGTTATAGCCACGTGTGAGACCCGCCATCAGAGCGGGGCTCATGCACTGGATCGAAGTCACAAAACTATGTATGAGACCAGTTGTAAACTCCATTTCTAGGTGGGAACCCGGTCAAGCTCAGGCAGCAATACGACGCTTTCTTGCTCGTTGGGATCCGTTCGTGCAATCACCGCAACGCAGCTTTCCGTATCGCTGGGATTATAGGGAAGATGAGGCATGTTAGCGGGAATGTAAACAAAGTCTCCGCTCCGAGCGACGAGGTGTTCTTCAAGTTGCTCGCCATACCACATGCCTGACTCACCGCTCAGAACATGAATGGCAGTTTCGTGGTCCGCATGCTTGTGAGCCTTCGCGCGTCCTTTGGGCGGAATTGTCACGATTTGCAGATGGATCCCCTGGGCACCTGCCGACTCCGCGGAGATCCCGGGCGAGTACAAAAGGGCTTGCTTACCAGTGAATTCTGGCCCGGCGCCGACCACTCGGCAGGTCGACCTGGCCTTTTCCTGATCATTGATAGCGTCTGATTTCATGCTCTATCTATATAGGATAGGGCCACGTGAGTCAGCAAATTATTGTCGACTCTCAGACGATTTTTGAATCGCCCCAGACGCACACGATCGGTGCGATTGCCGGTGACGACAATTCGGATGGAAAGGCGCCGGTGACCATCTTCGTGCTCGACCTGCTCGCAGGCAATGTCGGCAGCAAACTCCGACAGTTAAATTGAATCTGGTGGCAGTTCCCTCGCGCGCCCTCTAGGACTTGTTGAACAGCATCGAGGTCGTCGATGGAGAGGGTTCTGGTGTGACGTCCGTTTCCGTTATCGTTTTCCCGTCCGGGGTCAGTTCGAATGTGTTCTCTCGCCGAATCTTTCCTTCTGACCGATAAGTCACCTTCAGCGTATGCGGTCCTTCCATCTTCACCGCCATGGTCGAGGTGCCGAAAACCTTCACCTCAGTGCCGTCCAATTTGCACACGGTCGGCTTCGAAGCATCCGTCTCCTTGAAGGCCACGCTGTCGCCAGAAAACGCAATCGTGAGAAGCCCGGTCTCCCCAGACTCCGCCACATTTACTTGCTTCCACACACCGGACATACCAGGTCCGCCCGAAACCCGCTCTGAAGTCATCGTGATTGTGTAGGGGCTGTCGTCGGGCGGAAGGACCTGCGTTTTTCTTGTCAGCGCGTTGCCATCTTCGGAAAGTGAGATCGTCGACTTCCTCGTCCCGCTGCCGCTCTTTGTAGAGTCGACCTGAAAGCCCGATCCGGCTTTGGTGCATGTTGTCGTTGTACCGTCGGCCGCTGTCTTAGGCTGACCGTCGCAGACTGTCTTGGTAGGCGGCTCCGTGCCCCTAGTCTGCGTGTAACCTTCCGTATCTGTCGCTATGGAGTAAGTCGGTCCTGCGTACTTGAGTGTAGACGCATCCATTTTCCACGATCCATTCCATGGGTTATCCTGCCCGAGGCTAGGAAGACTTGCGGCTACAAAAGACATCAAAGCGCATACACTCATGTAGAGAAGTTTCATCACGATCCGCCTTATGAAATTCCAGTTTGAGAGCCCAGGAACTAGGGGAAAAGAAGAAAACAGCTGTAACCGTTGGGCGAGGAGGGAACTAACGATCGACGTCATTCTCGTCCCATACCCGGTCGCTTGTCAAGGTCGAAGAGTCAGGACGCGCTCGATCCCACGCAAAGACTATCCCTCAACGACCGGTGCTCACGTCCTCAAGTATCGGAACAGTTCACTAGGATGTGTGCAGGAGGTCCCAGGCGAGTACGAACCCTCGCTGGTCACAATAAGATGTCCTTCTCAAGCAGTACGAAATGCAAATCGTCTCGGAGTGGTCTCCCAAAGCGTTCATCATCATAGGGAAAGGGTTGCGTTTCACCAGTCAAGAGATAACCTCGACGTTCATACCATGCGATCAGGGTCGTTCGGACATTCACCACCGACATACGAATACGGCGAGCGCCGCGCTCTCTCGCGAAGCCTTCTGCAGTGGCTAATAAAGATCGGCCCATCTGTCTGTCTTGTAGATCAGGCCGAACTGTCAGGAGGCCTAAATACCAGA
>DASYBJ010000177.1:0-11127 GCA_036500845.1 Acidobacteriaceae bacterium | reverse complement strand
AGCGCCCGACGCGGCCGACGCGGCTGCAACGAGTTCGAACGGCTTGGGGCTCATCGGCACGATTGTTGGAGTTACGACAAACAGTACCGCGGCCGCCGGCATCGGCTTCTACGGAGCGGGAATCATGGTGTACAGGAGGCTCATACGACACGGCAACGAGATCATACGAGGATCGATGTGGAGTTCACGCGGCAGTCCGGGGAAAGGCTGGGCGAACAATGAATACCCTGCGTCACTTGATCGTGGTATCGTTCTCCATCACTGCGGCGTTGAACGTTGTCGAACCATTGAAATCTCAAGCACCTCAATAACTTGACAAGAGTCCTGAAGACAAATTTACGCTCAAAACTCAGGTGCAGGAGGTGGTGCTGAACTGCACAGTGTCGGACAAGGATGGTCACCTTATCACCGACCTCACCTAACTATATCCGGATTTGTGCCCGGACCAGCAAATCGCGATCTGTTCCAGCTCAGCAGCAGCCATATCAAACTGACGCTCACCATCGCCCAGTGGCGGGCCGCCTTCCAGGCACAGATCGTACGCACGTCATCTGTTCTTAACGTTCTTACCGCTCAGTTGTTCAAAATCCGCAATGGGTGAATGTGACCATCCGCCGCCTTACCACCAACGGCTCCTATGTAGGCAGGTGCATTCTCTTGAGAAGTTCGGTGTATCTGGGGTCGTGGCGCACATTTTTCAACATTGGATCGCTATTGATCTCAGTCAGTCCGGGATCTCGCTGTTCGTAGGCGCGGTCCAGCCACTCAAACGATTTGCCGGGCTCCCCGCGATACGCATAAACTTGAGCGATCTGATAGGCCGAAAGCTTGTCATACTTTGCTATGAGGGCAGCTAAAGCAGCATCGGAATCCTGTTCACGGCCGAGCGCGTGATAAACCAGTACTTGCCCCGTGAGTTTGCCCCACTCGCTTGGCTCTTTCTCAATTTCCATGAGCGCCTGCTGCAGCTTTCCTTCTTCGATGAAAATTTTGCCCAGAGTGAGATGGACTAAGGGGGCCTGCGGGTTCAGGTCCAGAGCTTTGTGCAGAGCCGCCTGAGCTTCACCGTATCGGGCGGCCACGAACAGCAGGTATCCCAGGCCCAAATGCGAACTGGTACGAAGAGGGTCCAGCGCGACCGCCTGTTCATAGAGATTGATGGCCTGCTCTAGATTGCCCAATGCTCTGGATCGATACGAACGGATGCGGAAGATTTCGACGCTACCCGGTTGCAAGGCGGCTGCTTTGGTGAGGGAAGCGTCGGCAGCATCCCAATCCCAGTCAGAGTAGAGTTGCGTGGTTGCCAGCGCCAAATAGGCTGAGGCCAGTTTGGGATCGAGCGCAATCGCCCGCTCCGCGTCGTCGCGCGCCTTTCGAAAGCCTTCAGTCAGATCGATCAAGCCGACCTCCGCCATCTCGTTCTGCACCGATGCTCGCAAAGCCCACGCCGGTCCATAGTTCTCATCCAGCTTGATTGCCGTGTCGGCATAGGCGAGCGCCTTGCCCAGATCTTCCTTGCTCTGTCCGCGCCCAATGAAATATTCCGCCTGCAGGTAAGCCTGATATGCCTCCGGATTCGCGCTGCGTATGTTGGGAGCAACCGGCTGCCCGTTGCCTCCCAGCAACTTCAGTTGCAACGCGTCGGTCGCGGCCGCGGCGATTTCATCCTGCACGGCGAAAATGTCTTTGATCTCCCGATCGTATGTCTGCGACCAAAGTTGAAAGCCATCGTCCGCCTTGGTTAGTTCCGCGGTGATACGTACATGGTTGCCCTCGCGGCGCACAGTTCCCTCAAGAACGTTGGCCACCCCGAGCTTCCGTCCCACATCGCGCAGGTCCTCGTTCTTACCCTTGAACTGAAAGGCCGAGGACCGTCCAACAACCTTTAGACCTGGTACTTTGGCGAGATCGTTAATGAGCTGCTCGGCAAGTCCATCGGAGAAATACTCCTGGTCTTTGGCTGGGCTCATGTCTGCGAAGGGCAGCACGGCGAGGGATGGATTATTCAACGATCGAGCCGTCGCCCGTTGGCGTATGAACTGGAAGTACACGCCAATGGCCGCTACCGCCACCACAGCCAGCACTAACATGATCACACGTTTCGACAGACTGCGTTTGCCAGAAGCAACTTCCCGCTCTGGAGGAGACGCTTGATGTTCAACCTTCCCTTCTGTTGCGTCCTCTTCCGCTGCACGCGGCAACGCCAGTTCCGGCGGCTCAATCGCGCTCTCATCGATGACGGGAGCAACAAACCGGTATCCTCGCTTGGGCAATGTCTCAATGAATTCGGGGTTTCCGGGCCGGTCGCCCAGCGCCTTCCGGATTTCGAGAATGTACTTTCTGAGAACCTCTGGATTTACGTGAGTCTCTGGCCACACAGCCCCAAGAATTTCGTTCTGCGTCACTACCCGCCCCGCATGCTCGACCAGGTAAGCAAGTACATCAAAGCCCTTGGGAGCTACGGGCACACGCTCACCATCTCGCCACAGGATGTGGTTCGACTGATCCAGACGAAACGCCTTGAATTCCTTCATGATACAGCCCTACTCCAGCCCTCACGCTGCTTGCCCGGAACGTAACCAGTAAATCCTCTGGTATCTGTTGGTTGCGGCTTTATTTCGAGTCAGCACGAGTTGTCACCACATGTGTTTACCCTGCTGGGAACAAAAATTCAACGGAAACCCCACTGAAACTTCACACCTGAAATTGATCTTTCTCAATATTCTCGCAACATTATGCGCGAAGCTTTCCCATTTCGGCTCTCACCCGAACCAGCTGCGGCGGGGAATGATAGAGAGACGATTGATTGCAAGTTTCATATTGGCGACGGCACTGCAGATTTCGGCTGGATATGCACCAGAAATAAAGCCGAGACTTACTGGCCCAGACGTTATGAGGCTATTTCTAACGGAAGCTCCGACAGAATGGTGTTGAGTGGAGTTGAAACCAAGGATCAGGCATTCGACGTTCCCCCGGGGTAGTGTGCTGAACCGCCAGCAAGCTCTCGTCAGAAAGTACGTAATCGCTGCGATTCCGAAAGCCAAGACTTTCGTCGCTGCATTTTCGATAAACAATTCTAACAAACTGAAGTAGATAGTGCAGTGTTTGCGCCGCGCAATCCCGCCCCCCGGTGAAGCGTCCTGCGGTACCTGAACCGCATCTTTTTGTCATTTGATTGGCGCTCTTTTGTCATTTGTTTTGGCGCTTTCGCATTCGGCGCGGTTACAGATGATTCAATTTGCATGTGACGCTGAGGAACAAAATTCCTCCAGCCCGGGAATAGATTTCCCGCTCTGGTGTTCTAGAGGGAGCGAAAATATGTCGTGGGACCACGACGGAGCAGGCCAAGCCGAAGCAACGGGTGTCGAATATCTCGATGGATTGTACAGCTACGCGCTGGTCTTGACCCGCAACCATGCAGAAGCAGAAGACTTGGTACAGGAAACTTACGTTCGCGCCATACCGGCGATGGGGAGGTTGCGAGCCGACAGCAACATGAAAAGCTGGCTCTTCACTATCCTCAGGAATGTCCGGCTCAACCAGTTGAGAAAGTGGCGAAATGGTCCTCGATTGGTTGACATCGAGTATGATGGTACGACCGATCGGATCCCAGAGCCATCTAAAGACTCACATGATCTGTATGTCAGCAAGATGGAGGCCGAACAGGTGCGAGCGGCGATTCAAGAGCTACCGGTCGACTTTCGCGAAATCATCTTGTTGCGAGAATATGAAGATCTCTCCTATCGGGAGATTGCGGCCATTCTGAACTGTCCTGTCGGAACAGTCATGTCGCGTTTGGGGAGAGCACGGACAAAGCTTCGTACGCTGCTTTCGGCAACTTTGAAGGAAGCCGATTCGTCAGAAGCTCGCGGCACTCGTTGAACAGTTGCGATGACTGTAGCGTGGGCATCGAGCTCTATCCTGACATCTGGGCATCGCCAAGACGATCGCGGAAAAGAATGCTTGGCAACCTGAAGGCCACGCTCCCGAAGCTTGTGAAGGATAGCACTTCTCAGGATTGGCGTAAGGCTCATGCACATCATCAACAATGGACAGATGAGAAACACGGACTCGAGCGCACTCCTGAGGAGGCATCTTCACGCCATAGCGCATCACCAACTCTCATCACACTTGCCTTTCCGCGCCCGCCATTCTTCTCGCTGCAGAACCGGAAAACCTAATCCCGTGCCCAAAAGCTGCTGCTCGCTTGCTTACCTCCGCTTATTTCTGCGCCCGCGATTCCTCTCCTCGAGGTCTGCAGGGAATGAATCATCCGTGCGCGGTTGTTTCAAAGTATTTCAGAACCCGAATCGGAACCGACCATGTCTAGAGGGTACTACAAAGGTTGAGAGCTCCGCGCTGGGGCGTCCGAGGAAACCAAATGCCCCAAAGAACAACAAACAACGGCGACGCACAAAGCTGAAGAGCGCCTCATGGAAGATCACACAGTCACCTCGAACGGAGTCGATCTTCATTACGGGAGCATCGGCGAGGGCCCTGTGCTCTTTCTTGTGCCTCCAGGCCGGGGAGTAGCTTCCAACTACCTGCAGCGCGGTTTCAGCTCACTGGCGAAGAATCAGAGACTGGTCTTTATCGACACCCGCGGGAGTGGTCTCTCAGTCGGCCGGCGGATCCTGAGCGAATGGGAACAAGTCGATATGGCGGATGATCTCGAAGCCCTGCGGGTGCAATCACAAGGCATCTTTTAATTATTACTGTGCATTATTCAATCCAGTTTCTTTTCTTGTGGAGAATCAGCAAAGCTTCATCCATAAGAATTCTAACCAGCCAACTGCGAAAAGCACCTTCGTCTTCACACCGTGGAAGATTCAAGGATGCTGACGACAAACAGTTTCGCACTGCGTCTTCGGCATCCTTATGGTTACGAAGCAGGCGGTCTGCCAAGAACAAAAGCACGCGACGGTATCGCGCTAGTCGACGATCCAATCCTCCCGTATGCTCCTGCGGATTGACCAGCGTCCCGCCTTCGTTCTCTGTGCGCGAGTCGGACGTCCGAGTGATCCTTTCTTCGGCGCATACCGCCGGATACGCTTCGTGCAAGACCTGCAGCGGACGCAACCACTCTATGGCGTCCTTTCCATGGCAGCGATTCCTCTTCTCACGCGCTCTAAGCAGATTTACTTTTGCCGTCAGGTGCACTTCAATGTTCACGGTTATGACTCCTATTGGATTTCAAGCCGAAGACGGCTCCAATCTTAATTCGTCGCAATCTTAGTTCGTCGACCAAGCTCCTACTGAGTCTCTGAATATAAGAACTCGTACGCCGAAACTCTATTCCCCACCCTAAGATAGAGCTACTATAACCACCGTCCGGTGCAGCAGCTTAGTCATCTACATTTCTATTGTTCGTACTACAAACATCTTTCCATATGAAGTTGGAGGAATCTCTTCCGAGAAGAGAGCGATGGTTGCTGCCCATATGGCATATAGATACTACATCTATTACGAATTCGCCTCTCTCCATGCTGCTGGAGAATCTTTCCAAAAAAAATTGCTTCGCAGGCGCATAGATAAATAGGCGGCGTGTTGTTGCTATAGATGACTGATAAATGTGCCGGCCAATCGATTCCGGCATTGTCGATCCACAATGGGAGGCACGCCGTGCATCTATACAACAGAGATCTCAAACTCATACAGCGTGTTGCGACACTTAGGCTAGCTGAACATACATTAGTGATCGTGGCAGAGGAGCCGCCGGCCTGCGATAGCAAAGATCGCTCTACTCACTTCCAACATGTAGCATCTCGTCTTCGCGCTCTCCTGGAGATTGCAATTACAGATGCGTGGATTCTCCTTCTAATCTGTGCGTGTATGCTTTTTTGTTAGAGAGGTTGCGATCGTTATCTAACTAGATGTCATCGATGAGCATATAAATGGTCGCCACGTGCCGGATAGCAGATTGTGATCGCCCGACTACCACCGTCTAGCAGGCTGCTGAAAAACTAGTCTGCGGCGAACGAACCGTCTATTCCTTGGGGTGCTCCGATTGGGGTGATACATCTTCTTGCGCCTCGCTTGTTGTTTCGGCGCGTTTTTCCGCAGCCTGCTAAGCATTCCCCGGGACGGAAAGGCGCACGCGCGAATTCAGGGACCGGCGTTTAGTTCTTTTAAATGACTCGCTCCCGCAGTTTGTCCAGAGCGGAGTAATAGAGCCCTGATCTGCTTCGATCCTCGTCCGGTGGGGGTATCGCACTCTTCTGAACGAGCATCACGGTACTGCGCGACGTGACCTCACATCGGTTGTCAGAGCGCTTTGCTTGCCGTACCGGCGTTTTCCTCGTCTCGCGCTGAGGGCTTCAGCATGCAACCCATAAACTTCCCAGTCGGATGGTATCCAAGACGTAGATATAGTGGGTAGCCGGCTTCTGTGGCGTGCAGCACGGTCCGTCGGATGCCGGTCGCTTCGTAGGCTGTCTGTAACGCATGACGCACCACAGCTTCCCCATAGCCCTTGCGCCGCGCCTCGGGCGCCGTTGCGACCAGGAACAGAAAAAGGCAGCCTTCGTTGATGATTGCGGTTGCGGTCGACACTGGCTTATCGCCTTCATAGGCGACAATGAATGCTCTTTCACAAGGGACAGGCTCGTCTCGATTGGAACACTGTACGCCACGCAATTGAGCTCTGTGAAGGGCTGTATCGTCGAGTCATCCGAAATTCGTACGAATCGAAGCGCCGAGTGTCCGGGCGCGTCCATTGGCAGGATGTCGCCCGCCATGCCGGTCATCGGTATAGCTTGCACACATTTCGCCCGATCCAGGATCGCGCCCAGGTTTTCTTTTGCAGATCCGCTCAGATCATCCAAGCAAACGACAAACCAGCCCCCGCACGGGCGGCCACGCATATATGCAGCCGCTTCCTGGACTCTTTCCTCAAGCACGTGGGCTGCGAGCATCTGTTCGGTCAGGAAAAGTGCGTTGTAGAAGGGGAAGCCGATATTCGGCCAGCTGATCGCCAATCCTGGCTTGTCCTTGCCGTCCACCTGGGGAAATGGTTTTCCGATCAGTTTCCAGATTGTTATGAACTGGTGGAGCGACTCGGCCAGTTCTCTGTTCCTCTCGTGCATACTTTGCTCCGTACGATGAGTGAATATCTCCACCTTTTGCTGAACACCCAACTCAAGGATTTATTTCCTGTCGCAGCAAATACGCCATCGACGTGGAAAAATCTTTGGATCAGTATGGCTACGAAGCTGGACCACCGCAGCGAGCGGAAGAGTAGAGCGCAGGATGGCGATCAAAGCGGGTCGACTACCCTTGTATCTAAGAGCCTGAAAAGTGATTTGCCAAGACTGACGTCCCATGGCCGCTGCGGAAAGAAAACAATGCGCACTGCTGGGTTTGCATTGGTGATGACACGGTGGAAAGGCCACTTGTCGATTCATCCCGCGGTGCTGGTGCTGTTCCCAGCAGCTCCCTCCAAAGCATCTCGAAGTGCAGCCTGGGCGCGCTGGTTCTCGTCAGGCAACCCTATCGTAATGCGCGCCCAATTGGCATACGGTGGGTGCGCCCGACCAATATCGATGCCGTGCGAGAGCATCACTGCCGCGAGCTTTGGTTGTGGCATGCCTGCATTGAAGAAGATGAAGTTTGCATTCGACTCTGTATGCCGAAGCTTTAGGTCCTCTAATACAGAGAGCCAAATCTTACGTTCATGTGCAATGGCGTTTCGGGTTCGCTCCACCTGAGCGGTGTCGCGCAACGCTGCGGAAGCAGCTACGATATTCAAACGCCCTAGAGACTCTGCATCGCCTGCCCCCTGTTTCCGTAGAGCATCAGCAAGAGCACGAGGTGCGAGCACATAGCCAATGGGCAATCCTGCAAGCGCATGGATCTTATCGAAGGTGCGAAACACCATCACATTCGCTCCATCACGCACCAGAGAGACGGCCGAACGCACACTAAAATCTGCGGTGTATTCGAGATAGGCTTCGTCCACGATTGCAACTGCATTCTGTGAATTCTCATGGAGGAAACGCTTAAACTGCTCACCATCATTTACCGTGCCAGTGGGATTGTGAGGATTCACGAGATAGATGGCACGAGTTCGCTGGTTCATTTTTGCACTGAGCGCCGGGAGATCGTTCTGGTATTGTGCGTTCAGCGGAACGGGCACGCCAACGCCTCCCACCCGCGCTGCCGCATCGATCAGCGCTAGATAGCCCGGGGTTGAGTAGATGAACTCGCCTCCTGGTCCTCCGTCGCTACCGAGATACAAACCGAGAAATTCGAGGATCTCGCCGAGAACCACCTGTTCAACGCGTACACGTTCGTAGGTTGCAATCTGTTCGGTGAGGTGTAGTGCGGCTTGACTGTCCGCGTACCGGTTTAGACGGCTCCATTCGCGCTGAATTGCATCAGCGACGTCGCGTGACGGACCATACGGGTTTTCGTTGAACGAAAGGCGAGCCGGCCGCGAAGACGATGATTCTGCATTCAGCGGCACACGCGAGGCACTAGACGTTAGAACACTCGCGCCGAATACAGCGCCGGAACGCTTTAATAGAGTGCGGCGACTCGGATCCATCGACATAAAACAGACTGTTCCTATCCTAACGTTTGATGCTAGCTGGATCCACCTTTGCAGGAAACACATCTCCGGCAGCAAACCGATCTATGCGGCTTCACAAGGTTGCACGCAAAGCCACTTTGAATAAACAGATCGACAGTACTTCCATTCCACCCTAGCCATCCGCCGACGACAGCTTCTCGACGAATTGGCACTCTCTGAATCAAATTCAGGTCGTCCGATGATTTCTGGGCCGTGTTGGCCGGAGTGCGGCTGAAGCTGACAATTCTTTCCAGAAAAGGCGACATGACCTTGGTGTTCTGCTCCAGACGGTTCATTTGACTTTCTCTCACCCACCGTTTTCTGGAGCGCGAAAGCGAAGACGCTACCTCTGGGAGCTGGGGCAGCTCTCGGTTGTCATCCTGAGATGTTGACGGATCGGAATAGTTCGACTCCACTAGGATGCGTGTGTCTAACAATTACAAAACAAGCCGAAACGTGTTCCTGTAGCACAGATGAACATTACCAAGACTAAAAGGAGTGTTCAATGCTCCGTCTTCTGAGCATCGCGTTCTTGATCTGCCTGGCAACTGGCCTGGGTCCGGCAATGGCCCAAGCGCCGCCAGCAGTCGCACGTCCCGCACATCCAACGCCGCCCACACGCGATCCCAAAACGCCTGGTTATGTCACGGCCAAGGAATTACCCGACGGCACAAATGCTCCGGCGAATGCCGACGGAAACTTCATCATTGGCCCCACTCACAACCCCGCACCGGAGATGTCTGTGCACGAAGGCGTGCCGCAAGGCACGGTCTATGACTTCACGATGAGTTCGGCGGACAGCAAGATTTATCCCGGCGTCGCACGGGAAGCCAATACCTTCGGCGCGATAGACTCCGCAGATCCTGGCAAGTTGGTAGTGACTACCAGCCACCCCGCTCCGTACACTCGGCGAGTAGCGGTTTACGTCCCCAAACAATACGTCCCAGGCTCAGTCGCACCATTCGTTATCGGCGCCGACGGACCAGACGCGGCGTTGTTCACTGCTCTGGACAATCTCATCGCAGAGCACCGGGTGCCCGTGATGATCGCCATCTCGATAGGCAATGGCGGAGGCGACGCTCAGGGCAGCGAACGCGGTCTGGAATACGACACCACGTCTGGCCTGTATGCCAAGTTCGTAGAGAAAGAAGTCCTGCCTCTCGTGGAGGCGAAATACCACGTGAGATTGACCAGGGATCCCGAGGGACGGGCAACAATGGGTGGCAGTTCCGGCGGCTCGTGCGCCTTGATCATGGCTTGGTATCACCCTGAGCTGTATCACCGCGTTCTTACTTATTCGGGAACTTATGTGAACCAACAGTGGCCATATAACCCGCGAACCCCGCACGGCGCGTGGGAGTTTCATGAACACCTAATCCCGAACAGTCCAGCGACGCCGATTCGCATCTGGATGGAGGTTGGCGACAAAGACCTTCTCAATCCGAATGTCATGCGGGATAATATGCACGATTGGGTCGTTGCGAACGAGAACATGGCCAAAGTGCTGGCCGCCAAGGGCTATCACTATCAGTTTGTTTTCGCCCGTAACGCCGGGCACACCGACCGCACCGTGAAACAGCAGACCTTGCCCGAGGCTCTGGAATATCTATGGCAGGGCTATCCCCTCACACGAGTGGGAAAGTGATCTGAGTAAGATCCCATCGGAAGCGAGGGTCTTGAGCCTCCGACCCTCGCTTCGAAACCGGGCAAAACGGATTGCCGGTCCAGCAACGTCAATGTCGGACTAGTTGGCGATAAGTTTCGCGTCTATCGGCCTTCGGTGCATGTCAGGCCTCGATTGCAGGTTCGACACAGGCTTCCAGCAAATCAAGCAATTCGGCCTTTGGATCATGTTGTGCAAACTCTTCTGCCAGTTCCCTGGCCCGTTTACGATAGACCGAACCATCAAGGATTTGCCTTGCTGCGCGACGCACCATTTCCGGATTCGCCTGGTTGGTTCTAAGGTCGATTCCTGCGCCAGACCACTGCACACTCGCAGACACTTCCTCCTTGTCTTCGGTCAATCCAGCGGAGACGATCGGAACTCCATGCGCAAGCGCTATGTTCACCGTGCCGTACCCGCCATTGGTGATAAGCAGATCCACCTTTGGCAAAACATATTCATAGGGAAGAAACTCGGTAACACGCGCGTTTGCAGGAATATCGACGGGGATAGATTCGGCTGGTCGTCCGCCTGTCGTCACCAGGACGTTTAAGTCATTTTCTTCAGCCAGGCCCTTTAGCGCAGGGCCCACCACCTGCCCAAAGTCCCGATTCGCGACCGTTCCCTGGGTGACCAGGACCAGACGCTTAGTCTTGTCGAGCTCTTGCCACCAGTCTGGAAGCGAGTGCGGGGACGGAGGGAGAGGCAACCGGCCGATGCAGTGTACACGCGACGAAGCAGACGAAGGGGTCACATATTGAAAGCTCTCAATGCCGGGGTGGAGATAGAGGTCGGGTAACGTAGACATGCTTTCCAGGACCGGGCAAGGAAGGGGTTCGCAGCCGAGCCCTGCCAAAATCTTTTCGGCATCGGCCTGGAGAGGCTTCAATAGCAC
>DASYBJ010000176.1:0-28017 GCA_036500845.1 Acidobacteriaceae bacterium | reverse complement strand
GTAGACTTTCCCTCTCGTGCGATCGATTCGCGATGAGTAGGTTCGAATTTCCGCTCTGCCCGAACCACATACGCGCTGCGTAACGCGACTACTCACTGCAAGCCTCTCCATGGTCACAC
This sequence comes from Acidobacteriaceae bacterium, assembly GCA_036500845.1. Classification (GTDB taxonomy): domain Bacteria; phylum Acidobacteriota; class Terriglobia; order Terriglobales; family Acidobacteriaceae; genus PALSA-350. The sequence goes on along the minus strand of DASYBJ010000176.1, from coordinate 27,898 downwards.
AAAAGGTATCAAGGTGTCTCGTGCGATTAGGAATTTTTTTCTTCCGAGGTCGACATCAAGAAACGAGGCTTCCACGACGGGTTTTAAGCGGCAGAGCGCGACGTTCGCGAGGGCCGGCCGCCGAATCTTGACCGCCATCCTAGATCCCGCAACCCCGCGGTTCCACCGGTAGCGATCGAAGGCTATCGCCACAGTTTTCGGGAGGGGTACAGCAATTTCCTACACCGTGGACCATCGCCGTAGGACGAGTGACCCGGAATAGTCCCCGGTTGAACACCTTCTTCACTGCTCGGGTGGGGCGCGAGTCGTTGCATCCGAGGTCGAAGTTCGCACAGACGGAACAAATGTTTTTCTTCTTTGGAGATCCGAATCTCTGGCCGTCCGAACCCCGAGGGCCCCGCACCAACGCTCCTGTAAAGTCTCGCGGCCGGTTCAGTCAACACCTCAGTTCAACACCAGGGAAATCTAGCGTGCTTCAACCGTTTATGTGTGATAAAAAAATATAGCCATCCTCACAGGCAGCTTGTCCCATCCGTGAGCGTGTAAACTGTTAACTGGGCTCATATCAGTTCCGGTCACCGTCCGAATGCAAGCTTTGTGAACCTGCTGTCCACAAATCGGCGTTTGTTATCCCGCTTCAGTTTGATATTTCTGGGCTTGGGTCTTGCTGTGTTCGCATGGGGCCTCCAATACAAGCTCTCTCTGTATGATCCGCCGCACTCGGTGGCTCATCAGATGCCCGAAGCAAAGTTACTTTCTAAAAACGAGCAAGCAAGCGCTTCTGAGAGCCAGTTCGCATATCAAGTAAAAGCAAAAATCCTGTTCGCGCTCATTTGCCCTCTGTTTTTATTTCTCCTGCGGACCTTTGATCTAAAGATCGGTCCTGCTTGGAGTCATCATGAGCGGGAACGTAAGCGGCCGTGGCGTATCTTCAGCTCCGCAAATCTATACGCCTTTTTCTTTCGCCCACCCCCGGCTCTTCTCGTCTAGTTCCGCCTTCCCAAAAGCTCAAAACCTAAAGCAACCGGCTTGAGGCTCAAACTGCGGCCGCGAGATGCACTCCCTTCTGGGACTAGCCCCTCGCCCGAATCGGCGATTGTCGAATTCCAGGCTACGGATAGGTATTCGAAAGATGCGAAAGCGAACTTCCTTGATTCTCGTTGCCGGACAGGCACTGTTTGCGGTTTTTGGCGCGGTTGGTTGCAGCTCCAACTCCAAGAGCTCTGAGACGGGTGCCGCGGAAATCCCCTCGGCAATCGTGGCGCCGGTTACGCGAGGCAACATCGCCCACACGCTGAATCTCGCCGGTCAGTTCCAGCCATACCAGGTTGTGGATGTCCACGCTAAGGTGTCCGGGTATATCCGGCACATCTATGTCGATATTGGGGACAGGGTCCGGCAAGGGCAGGTGCTTGCTGTTCTTGAAGTTCCAGAGTTAAGCGCTCAGTTAAAGGGCACGGTGGCTGAAGCAGCACGACGTAAGGATGAAATCACCCGCGCGGAACATGAAGTGCTTCGTGCGCAATCGGAACACGCGGCTCTGCATGCCAATTACACCAGGCTTAAACAGGCGGCAGCAGCCCAGCCGGGACTGATCGCACAACAGGAACTGGATGAGGCCGGTTCGAAGGACATGGCTTCTGAGGCACAGGTTGATTCCGCCAAAGCGGCTTTGGCAGCAACGAAGCAGAACTTTGCGGTTGCGGGGGCCGACAATGAGCGCGTGAGTGCGTTGGCCGACTATACGAGGGTGACCGCGCCCCTTGATGGGGTCATCATCTGGCGCTATGCGGATACTGGTGCGCTCATCCAGGCGGGGACTTCTTCCGATGTTCAAGCGCTGCCAGTCGTGAAGCTCTCTCAAAGCAACCTCCTGCGGCTGCGTCTGCCTGTACCGGAGGACGCAGTGCAGTACATCCAAGAAGGGGCACAAGTTCAAGTTCGCGTCGACGCGGTCAACCGCTCCTTCATCGGAAATGTGGTTCGATTTACCCGGAATGTAAGTCTTGCGACGCGGACCATGGAAACGGAGATCGATGTACCCAATAAGGATCTGTCGCTCGTCCCGGGGATGTATGCCAACACCACGCTTCAGTTGGAAGCGCGAAGAAATGTGCTCACTGTTCCGGTACAAGCGGTGATTCATAACGGGAACCAGGCTTCGGTGCTTGTACTCGACCACCAGGATCACGTTCAGGTACGAAAGATCACGGTTGGGCTTCAAGGCTCGACGCTCGTCGAAGTCAGGGCAGGCCTGACCGAGGGAGAGCGAGTGATCAGCGGCGGTCAATCAAAGTATCAGCCCGGCGAGGAGGTCAAGCCGAAACTAGAACACCCTCCTATCGTTGATACGAATGCAGAGCAATCTGAGGAAAGGCAGCAGTAGTGCCTAGGTTTGCAGGATTGGGTGTATCCGTTGTGGCTACTGTTTTCCTCGTCCCTGCCCGTATATCTGGTCGTTCACGGCAGAGGCGAGAGGAACGCAAGAGTTGCAAGGAAACCCGCCGTTCCTTCTGGATCATGACCATGCTGGATCATGACCATGCGGGGTTTTCACACTTATGAGAACGCAATCCACGATATGCGGAGGTTTGCATTGCAGGTGTTTGTAGAAGCTGACACACGGGACGCGAACACGACACTCTTTCCAGGAGGGAGTGAGCATGCCTAAGTTCGCCTTAAGATATCCCTATTTCATCATCATGGCATGCTTGGTGGTTCTTATTGTCGGGATCACCAATATTGCAGGCATGCCGGTCGACCTGTTTCCCAAGATTGAGATGCCGGTTGTGGTGGTCGCCACCTTTTACTCGGGCATGCCACCAGCCCAGATCGAAGCGGACATCACAGACACGTTTGAGCGGTTTTTCACTCTGGGCAGCAACATCGATCACACCGAGTCGCGTTCTCTTACCGGCGTTAGCTTGATCAAGATTTACTTCAAACCCGGAACAGACGCCAATGCCGCTCTGAGTAACATAGCAAACTTGGCGATGGCCGACTTACGTCGACTGCCGCCCGGGACCCTGCCTCCAGTCGTACTAGGCATGGACGCATCCAGTCAGCCCGTCTGTCTTGTGACACTCAAGGGCCAGGGGCTCAATGAGACGGACCTCAAGGATCTAGCGCAGTTCCAAGTACGTAACCAGATTTCTAATGTTCCAGGGGCCTCGGTGCCGCAACCCTTTGGCGGCCGCTATCGCCAGATCATGGTGTACGTCGACCCCGTCAAGCTCGAGGCGCACGAGATGAGCCTGATGGATGTCGTGCACGCGGTGAATAACTCGAACCTCATTCTGCCTGCCGGAGATGTACGCATCGGAAGCAAGGACTACAACATCTACGCCAACAGCCAGGTTCCAACCCCCGAGGCGATCAACGATCTTCCGTTGAAGTCGGTAGGCAATGCCTCCGTCCTCGTGGGAGATGTCGGCAAGGCTGAGGACTCAGGAACGATTCAGACCAATATCGTCCGTATCGATGGACAACAGTCCGTCTACGTGCCCGTGCTGAAGCAGGGCGGCGATAGTAACACCATCACCATCGTGGATGGAATGAAATTCGCGATCAAGAATCTAGTCGACATTCCCCCGCAGCTCAAAACTGCAGTCGTCTTCGATCAATCCATCTTCGTCAAATCCGCGATCAAGAATTTGATTAAAGAAGCAAGTATCGGGCTCGTTCTCACCGGGGTAATGATCCTCGTGTTTTTGGGGAGTCCGCGCGCTACCTTTGCAGTACTCTTATCGATTCCTCTCTCCGCGTTGCTGTGTCTGCTGATCATGAGCGCGATGGGAGGGTCGATCAATACGATGCTTTTGGGTGGTCTCGCCCTGGCCTTCTCACGCCTCATCGATGATTCGGTGGTGGTGCTCGAAAACATCTTCCGTTACATGGAAATGGGCCAAGCTCCGCACAGTGCGGCGGAAAAGGGCGGCATGGAAGTATCCCTCGCGGTCCTCGCAGCAACGTCGACAACTTCCATCGTCTTCTTCCCTGTCAGCTTTTTCGCTGGGGTCAGTAAATACATCTTCAGGGACCTGGCTCTCGGCGTTGTGCTTTCGATCTTCGCGTCCTATCTCTTCGCCATGACCGTGGTGCCCCTCTACTGTGCCAAGTTCATCCGCATCTCCCACGAGGACGTGCCTATCGGGTCCAAGCCTCCATCGTTCTTCAGGCGATTCGAGGCACGGTTCAACGACTACTTCCATCGGATGCTGGACTACTACGAGGTCCAGGTTACACGCGCGCTGCGGCGCCCTGGATGGACCGCGCTGGTCATCTTAGGCGGAGTGGCATTCGTTCTCGTCGGGTTATTTCCCTTTTTAGGCAGATCGTATTTTCCTCGCACTGACCCGGGCCAATTTGTGATCAATGTCAAGTGCCCTAGTGGTACACGCATCGAGCTGAGCAATCAATACATTGCGCAGGTTGAACAAGAGATCCGGAAAGTGGTTCCCGCTGACGATCTCGGCATGATCGTCTCAAATATTGGTATCACCCCAGACCTGTCTGCGATCTACACCACAAATTCGGCCATGGATAATGCCTTCGTGCAGGTCAGCCTTAAAGAGGGCCACAAAGTCGGGAGCTATGCCTACATGGAGCGTGTGCGCCGAAAGCTGGCTTCGGACATGCCGGAGTTGACGACTTATTTCCAAGCAGGCGGTCTGGTCGACTCCGTCATCAATCAGGGATTGCCAGCGCCGATTGATATCCAGGTCAGTGGCAACAACCTTGATCAATCGTTTGCGATTGCGCGGCAGATTGCGACCCAAGTCGGAGAATTGAAGAATGTCAGCGACGTTTTGATTCCTCAGGATCTCCGGTACCCCGGTCTCCGGCTCAACATCGATCGGCAACGCGCGAGCTTAATCAATATTTCGCCGAAGGAGGTCGTGGACAATGTCATCACCGCGATGACTTCGAACGGTATGATCGCGCCGAGTTACTGGATCGATCCGCAGAGCGGAAACAATTACATGCTCACGGTACAGTACTTCGACCAGAAGATTGCGCATATGAGCATGGACGATTTTAAGCAGATCCCGCTTCGCCCAAGCAACGGAACAAACTACACGCCGCTTCAGTCCGTCGCCGACATCCAGGAAATCAATACGCCGACGGAAGTCGACCATTACCAAATCCGCCGTGTGATCGACGTTTATGTGATGCCATCGACGGAAACATTGGTCGGCATCAGCAATGATGTCAACAAGGTAATCTCGGGAATCAACAAGCCGAGGAACGTTCGCGTCACCGTCCGTGGGGCGGTGGTCCAGATGAATCAATCCTTCATACGCTTCGCAATCGGACTGCTTCTATCCATTGCGCTTGTCTACCTCATCCTGATGGCGCAGTTCAGCTCGTTTATCGATCCATTCATCATTCTCATGGCAATTCCGCCCGGCCTAGCCGGAGTTGTGCTCATCCTCCTGGTAACTCACAGCACGCTGAACATCATGTCGCTCATGGGTGTCATCATGATGACCGGCATCGTGGTATCGAACAGTATTTTGATCGTCGAATTCGCAACAATTCTGCATGAGCAAGGTAAGCCTCTGCTGGAAGCAGTTGTCCAGTCTTGCAAGATCCGGCTTCGCCCCATCCTCATGACCTCCCTGGCCACACTCCTTGGAATGATTCCGATGGCTCTCGGACTAGAGGCCGGAAGCGAACAATATGCGCCATTGGCGCGGGCGATCATCGGCGGATTGGGTGTCTCCGTCGTGGTCACCGTCTTTCTCGTCCCCGCGGTGTATTTGGTCGTACACGGGAGACGCGATAGACAAGCCATCGCAGGAGGGGCATAGAGAATGAGACCCACAGCAAATGTGCGCCTTCCTTTGGCGACGGCTCTGTCGTTTCTTTTGGCAGTCTGTATCACGCATGGGCAGGTCACCCATGCAGACCAAACGCTCCCTGATGCGCCTCCGACGCATCTCATCGCAGCGGCAAGCCAGCAGGGTTCGCCATTGATCCCAAGCCTGGGGAACCAATCCCCGGTGAGCCCAGCTCCATCTCGATCCGGAGGACAGTCTCCTCATTTGTCCCGAGCCCAAGCCGAGCAGATGGCGATTAAGAACAATCCCCGGATCAGCGTAGCTAGATTAGCTGCCTTAGCGCAGCACCAGGTCGTTCGCGAGTCAAGAGCTGCGGAGTTTCCCACTGTGAATGGGAGCATCACGGCAGAGGATGCAGAAAATGGGTCGCGCCTTTCTGCTGGATCCATAACGGCTTCTCGCCTTTTTGAGCACGCTGGAGCGGGAGGTGGGTTCACGCAAATCCTCATGGACTTTGGGCGAACGCGGAATCTGGTTGCCTCCTCCAAGCTCGAAGAAAAGGCTCAAAACGCGAATGCCCTGGCTACGACGGAAGACATCGCAATTGCCACCGATCAGGCGTTCTACAGCGCACTCCAAGCACAGGCACTGCTGAGAGTATCTCAACAAAATGTTGATACCCGTCAGACAACAGACACCCAGGTCGGCCAGATGACCAGGAATAATCTCAAATCGACTCTCGACCTAAGCTTTGCGGACGTCAGCCTTTCGCAGGCCAGGCTGTTGCTGCTTGACGCTCAGAACAATGCTGAATCCACCATGGCGGCGCTCGACGCGGTGCTAGGGTTCGATCGACGAGTCGTGTACGAACTCGAGGATGATTCAACGCAGCTCACGCCTCCGGCGCCGGCTGCCGACCCACTTATCCAACTCGCCCTCCAACAGAGACCCGACCTGCAAGCCTTAAATTATGACCAACAGGCCGCGGTTAAATTCAGTCACGCGCAGCATGATCAAATGTTCCCGACCATTAGCGCAGCGGGAACTGCCGGTAGCGTTCCCATTCGGCCGCCGCAGTACTACACCACGAACTGGTGGGGCGGTATCGGCGTCAATATGAACATTCCGGTCTTCAATGGGTTTCTTTACTCGGCGCAGGCGAAGGAGGCCACTCTTAAGGCTCAGGCTGCCTCTGAGCGTAGCCGCGAGCTGCGCGACCAGATCGTGCGAGATGTGCGCACTTCGTGGTTAGCGGCAAATACGGCGTACCAGCGCGTTTCTGTGACAGCTGAACTGCTCAAACAGGCGAATATGGCTCTTGGCCTTGCCCAGACGCGATATCAGTTAGGCCTGAGCTCGATCGTTGAACTTAGCCAAGCGCAATTCCAGCAAACTGACGCCGCGATCGGCAATACAAACGCGCAGTATCAATATCGCCTTGCGCTAGCGACGCTCAATTATCAAACAGGAGCGACTCCGTGATCGAGAACTCCCGGAGTGGCTCCAGGCGCAACCTCACCACGATTATCAAGCGGCTGATTGCGGAGGAATTCAAGCGGCGCGGGCTGCAGAAAAATCCGTGACAGACGCGCGCAGTGCGTGATACAAAATAGTTCCCCCCGACACTATCCGTCAGTAGAGCAGCTCCCTAGACTTCGCTCGGGATGACGGCTCTCTAAAGAAAGCGGACCTCAGGAAGACGAATCTGCTTATCCTGCTTGCGGCTGTACTCTGTTCCGCTGGCGCCCTCTATGTGCGGCATGCGGCCGTCGAGGCCTATGGTATCCATATTTCAATTCCTGAAGGCCAGACCGCCTGAATAGTACTAATTAATTAATGTTACGACTCATAAAGCTGGACTCAGAGTCGCCGCCCCGAACTGGCTAGTCGAACTATCCCTTGAGCTCGCCGATCGCCGGATCGCCCGTGCGCATTCTTCGGATGGAAATTCTGTAGAAGCGCAAAAGATCTACGGGTCAGAATCTGCATTCGATCCCGAATCAGGCCAATCCGAGGCAGCCTGAATTGGCCGTTCCTTAGATTCGGAGCGGAAACACCGGTTGGATTTTTTCGATTTGAATCAATGCAAACGATCTTCCATGAAAATTCTGAAAACCCTTGGATTACGTATCTGGAGTGGTATATGGTGGCAGGCACGAAAGTAAGGACCAGGAGACAGAGGCGCAGAAGAAACAGTTCACAAATTTGGGGTCGAGGTTGCATCACTAAGCTTCCCTCTGGGAAGGTGACTGTTTTGTGCTTGGGCCATGTGGTTAAGGGCAGGTCTCATAGGTCTAAGAGGCGTCCAGCCATGAAGTGTCCTCTTCGTCTGCCCGCTCGGCTTGCAGCATCCGCTGTGTCTCTAACTTTTTGCGTCTCAGCGTATTGCGGCACGGCCGTTCCGCCACCCACTTCGCCAACTCCTCCGCAGGCCAATAGTCCGCACGGACAATTCACGCCTTCAGCCACCACCACAGTAGCCATCCCTGGCCCGTTGAAACCGCTGTTGCGGATGGCCGGTATCAGCCAACAGATCTCCCCCGACGACGTGCTGCCATTGCTCGCCCGCAACGTGTATACCGAGGGCTACCAGACTGGCAGGCCAACTGAGTTCCTGCTGTTGGTGGATCGTTACGTTCACCAGGCTCGGGAGCTTCAGCTTTTGGCCGGTCCGGGCGGAGTGATCCATGTGAATGGCTGCACCGACATGGGGCCCTTGCTTCAAGTCCTCGGTTACCGGCTGCGGCAAACCTGCGGTGATAAGTCCGCAACATTGGTGACTGCCGACGCGGAGAGAGCCTTCCTCACGATCGATTCCGGCTTCCCTTTGACTGTCCTTGAAGACGCCCTCCAAACAGGCGCATCTTTCGACTATCCATATCCGCTCACTCGAGTCCCGGTGCTCTTCCATGAAAGCGAGTGGGTACAGCTGAGCACGGATAGAAAAAGAAGCAGCCAAAGTCTTCTGGACGTTCTGCTCCATGAACCAAAGATTGCCCGCCTCTACTGGGCGATGTCACGTGAGGATGACGGAACCAGGCTCGCTTTGGAGCGCTCCGCAGGGCTTCAGAAGCTGCTTCCTTATGCCAATGTCCTGGATTTCTACGGCGCCCAAATTACAGTTCGCTCAGGCCGGGTGATCCTGCCCGGAGGTGCCCAAGCGGAGTCTGAGTGGAGGGATTTGGTCGGAGCAAGTCCCTCCTCGCCGGGAGATTTCGTGGTGCGTTTGCTCGCCAAGGACAACGGTTGGTTAGCGGCATACTTTGATGCACTCTCGCGCGTCAATCAAGCGCAGCAGGCGCGGTTGACCGAGTCTCCTCGGTTGAAGCATCTTTATGAGGCTTTTCACTCGCCGGAACCTCAGACAAGTGCGGCAGATGCGGCGTTCCGCAAAGCTCCGGGGCTCTCCATCTTGTTCACCCGCCTGCAGTGGGGACCAAATGGCCAGCTCTATATTCCCGGGAACCTGGATGTATGGAAGCAGATCCTCAACGAAAAGAGTGACTCCAAGATCGTTAAGGACTGGGGCAAGCGCGCCCATCACTTCGACAAGCCGGAGCAATTGCTTGAGGCTATGGTTTCGCTGTCGCGTTTGGACTCCGACAGGAGCCCTTTGCAGATCTATCTCCTATTGAGCGAGCTGGACCGGGCGCGCCCTCCGGACAATCGGCTTTCCCCTCCCACAGCTCTGCTGCTGGCGAGCAAGTTTGCTCAGCTGAGTAGCTGGTATCTGATTTTCTGTGAGTTTCCAGAGTTGGGAGACGCTTCGATCGCCCAGTTCGTGCAAGTCACCGGATCGATCGATCAGCTCGCGAACCAGGACTTGCGAGGGAACGCTCTGGGAATCTTTCAAGCGAACATAGGGCTGTGGCAAATCTTTGCCCGTCAGGGCCAAATCCCGCGTGGCAAACTGAAAGATTCCTGGCAAGGTGTTGTGCAGCCCCTTGCGAAGATCAGTTCCTCGACGGAGCTCTTTGATCAAGGTAGAGCATCGCTGGATTCTCTGTTGCTGGCAGTGAGTGGCAAAAGCAACAATTCCCAAGATGAAGTTGTTGCACTGCTCGCGGGTCCTCAACAGCAAAGCCCAGAAAGCCAGCGCATGCACCAGGAAATGGCTAACCGGATGAGCTCAGTACTCTCCGACCAGCGGTTGACCCCACTTGACACAATTCTGGCCTTGGCTGACGGTCTGCAATCAATGGCCCAAGGCAAACCGGCGTCCCACCAGATGCTTGCGCTTGCGGGAGAACTTCGCGAATTCGAGATGCCCCGGCCGATCTTTACGAAAAGGGAGAAGATTGAATGGGCTCCCGGCGTCTATAGCAATCCTCACGCTGAATTGCAGTTGAAGACGGATTTGACCAAAGTAATTAAGGAGCCGGGAAATCATGCACAACTAGAATCTGCCCGGGGCCAGCTGACGCCTTTTTTCCGCGACACTCTAGTCGGTCTCAACTATGCGTATTACGAGCCACCCGGCGCCCAGATCCTGCACGTAAACCCCCTGTTTGTCCGCTCGCACGATTTCTCAGGGGAGACGCTGATGGGAGCCGAGCGGCTTTGGCAGGCGCCTCAGCTGCTCGATGCCGGCAGTCCAGCCGGCGGCGGTGCCTATCTGGTTGGCTCGTTGGCTGACTTGCCCTACGTTCTGGCGTCCACGGAGGAAGATTTCATCGCACCAGAAAACGTGCAGGCTTTGATTTGGAAGGAACTTGTGCCAGGTCTGCTGGTGGGCGCCACTCTGCCTCGATGGTGGAATGTGAGCCCGAGCGAGCTTCATGCGGTCGCTCTTTACCAACGCGCCGGAGAGGAAATCCTGACTGCATCAGCGGCCAATGAACAGCTACGGCTTAAGGTAGTCGAGATCCTTTCTGACCGGCTGACGCCGCGCCGCTTGGACGAAGTGGACAATGCGTTAGGTGATAAGAACGCAGCCTCCATCATCCCCGCACTCATGCCTGCCGATACCTTTTACCTGGCTGCCACGTTCCGTCAAAAATATCCTCAGGAATTTGTCTCGGCAGGACAAATAAGTAAGGAGCTGGACGATCTCTCGCACCAATCTCCTGACTTGGTTAACGTGGATCGTATTTCAAAGGACTTTGGGGTGCCTCATCCGATCCTGGCGCAAAGTTATGCTTCAGAGTTGCTGAGTGTGAAGCCATTTCCGGCATTTGCGGGTTATTCCAGCCGCCTTTTCGGCGAGTCCTGGGATTCGAGTAACATCTACTGGGCAAGATTGGCGGACGAGATGGCGTATTCACCGGTCATGCTGAATCGTCTGGTCCCCCAGCTTACGCGAAGTATGATCGCCAAAATATTCGCAACCGACCTCGAGGATTGGCCAGCCGTGCTTCGCGCGATGCAGCAAACAGGAGAGGATCTTCGACGCGGCAAAATATCCGTACCCCCACCTACGGCAACGACAAGTGCTTTGCGCTAGACCGATCCGTTCGAGGGGCATCTCTGCAGTACTCTCAAGGTGACGTTGAATGAGGAACCACATACAGCATGAGGCCGACAGGATGATTATGACCAAGAAATCGTTTCTATTCTTATGCTGTTTTTTCGGTTTCGTCTCGATGGCAGGCAGGAGAACGGCGGCCCAGGAAGACCAACCTCACATTCGGGTGAATGTGGACTTGGTGCAGCTCAACGTAGCGGTAACTGACAATAAGGGCAACTACGTCACAGGTCTCAAGCCTGAAGATTTCGCCATCTACGAGGACAAGATCACAGAAAAGATAGCCACGTTCGAAGAAGGCTACGAACCAACTCGCCGCGTAGGGGACATTGCCCCGCCATCAGGCGGAAAGTCTGCGACGAAGGTTGTCGCCCAGCCCCCTGATGCAAGATCTGAAGCAAGTGGTCAAGCAGCTGGGGCACCCGGTTTGGGCATCGCTGGCGCGAACGTGTTCATCCTTTTTGACACGAGCAACTACATGTATCGGGGGTTCGTCTTCGCACAGGACGCGATTGCCGATTTCATCCGTTCTCTCGAGGAAACAAACAAGGTTGCGTTCTACTCCTACAGTCGCGACCTCTCCCGAGCCACCCGGCTTACTGCCGACCGCTCCCAAGTCCTCCGTGGGGTGCGCAGCACTGTGGCCGGAGACAACGCCGCGCTGTATAACTCCCTGTTGCTGACGGTGAAAGATGCCGCGCAATATACAGGACGGAAGGTCGTCGTGGTGTTCTCAAACGGTCCGGACGACGCCAGCCTGGTACCACCTGAAGATGTCGCCGAGTTAGCGGAATCGACAGGAACCATCATTTACATGATCAGCACTCAAGAGGCGCAGCTCGAGCCCATTTCTACGGCTGTCTTTGAACGAATGAGCAAAGCTACCGGCGGGAAGGCTTATTTCGCCAAGAGCTGGCGAGATGAAACACGTGCATTTGCCTCGATCCGCGACGATCTGGCTCATCTGTACTTCCTGAGCTACTACCCACAGCCAAATGCCAGCAAGGGCTGGAGGTCGATCAACGTCAAGCTCGTAGGTAAAGACTTACAGAAGTATCACGTGCGGACCCGCGATGGATACCGCTTCAATCAAGCTCAATCCGTTTCCGTCGATGCTCTGGCTGCTGGACCAACACCTCTAGAGAGGTAGCGACCTCGAAGAAGCTTCCGGGGAGGAACTCCCGCTGCCTCTTCCGATTGGCTTCAGACGAATGGCCTGCTCAAGTTCGCGCCCTTGAATCGTGAACATTGCGGCTCATCTCAGGTAGGCGCTGACCTGCTTGCCCGCCGTCTCCCTTCGCACTCTATTGCGTTTTCACAATTACTGTGATCTGGCCAGAGTTGGTTATGCGCAGCTTTTCTTGATGAAAAGCCGCGTTCGGACTCCAATTCCTGGACTATACCAATTGTGAAAACGCCGTAGCGCAAATCCCTAACGGAGAGCATCGCTGGCCTTGAGAGCATCCTACGTATGCCTCCGGATTCGCAAGTAAACTGATAATAATGTGCCTGTCACGTATTTTTAGCCGGGGCAAGGACCAGTAGATTGAAAGCCAGGACTGCTCTTATTGTCGCTATTGTTCAAACAATTCTTTTCTTTGGACATTGGTTCGTCTATGAGACCTGGACCGAATTCTGGCAACCTCCCGATCCTCCTGGCATCGGCGCGTGGCAGATCGTGTTGATGATTTTATCTCTGAGCTTTGTCAGCGCTTCCCTTCTCGCTTTCCGCTCCTCCAACATTGCTGTGCGGTGGTTCTACCGGATTGCAGCGACATGGCTCGGGTTCATGAACTTCCTCTTCATGGCGGCTTGGCTGTGCTGGTTGGTCTACTTCGCAGGAAAGCTTACCGGTCATACCTTCAATCGGTCTGCGATTGTCGGTTTTTTCTTCGGGATGGCTATTCTCCTGTCGATCTTCGGCCTACTCAACGCCGCGTCGATTCGGGTTCGAAGAATCACGGTCAAACTCCCTGGGCTACCTGAGTCTTGGCGTGGCCGCGTCGCGGCCCTTGCCACGGATACCCATCTTGGCCATGTCAATGGCGCCCGGTTTATGCGGCGCATCGTGACTATGCTTCGAAGATCACGGCCGGACATTGTTTTCATCGCCGGTGATCTCTACGACGGTACTCGAGTGGACGCCGAGGCTGTGGCTGCCCCGTGGAGGGAGCTCTCTCCCACATTCGGCAAGTACTTTGTCACCGGGAATCACGAAGAGTTCTCGAACCCGAGACCCTTTATCGCAGCCGTGGAGCGCTCCGGGATTCGCGTCCTAAAAAATGAAATGGTAACGGTCGATGGCTTACAAGTCGTTGGAGTCCACTACTACGATTCAACCCATCCCGACCGATTCCGCTCCATCCTTGCCAGTGCAGGCCTCGATCCCGCGTCAGCGAGCATTCTCTTGAGCCATGCTCCTCATTCGCTCGAGGTCGGGGAGGAGGCAGGCATATCGTTGCAGCTCTCGGGTCACACTCATGGCGGGCAGGTCTTCCCTTTTACATGGGTTACACGCCGTATCTTCAGGCGGTTCACCCACGGGTTGCATCGCTTCGGCAGCCTGCAGGTTTACACATCCTATGGAGCAGGTACAGGGGGTCCGCCGATGCGTGTAGGCTCATATCCGGAGATTGTTCTCATCAGTTTCGAGTAGCGATGAGGGCGTGTGTGCAGCGGAGAACTGACAGACCGGGACGTAGTGTGTGTGTGCGGGAGACAAACGCGTGATACGCTCTCTGGCTCGAACGTCCGCCCAACGGCCTAGGCCGAAGTTCTAGGGATCTAGCAGGCTCAGAGATGTGATCATCCATTCGTTATCGACCGGTTCCCAAACTGCTAACAGAGCGGCTCCCTTTTCCGCTTCTCCTCCGAAGATGGAGGAGGTTATGTAAGCTGGCCCACGACGAACGGAGGGTGTGCAGCGGACGCTCTCGAGCATACCGGCCGTCGGCTGAACGATCGTAAACGCAGCAGATTGCACATGCTCGACGATCGCTTGTTGTGGATCCCATGGCGGTAACGCTTGCATGGTCTTGTCGAGTGAGCCGCCGGACGCCGCAACCCGGTTAACTTCTCCAAAGGCTGCTTCCACATTTGCTTGCGCCGCAGCACTCGTTGCTCTTCCGTGGCCGAAGCACTGGTATGCAGAAGGCGCAAGAAACGCTACCGCACCTCGGATGTTGCGAAAGCTCAGCCAGTTTTGGAAAAATTGCAGAGCCGACGTGATCATCTCTGGTTCGCCCGGAGCCGATCGCGGTTCCCCGCCCACATCCAAGGCCGGAATCTCGGCGATCGGAGGGACGACGGAATCAACGTTCGCGTCGGCGTGCATGGCAATGATTTTCCACGTCTGCCCGGTCTGATGCCAGTACTGATGGACCGCTACCTCTCCGCGCTGAAAGATTCGCAGGCGGAAGCTCACTAGGTAGACGTCTTGGAGATTCTCTTTGGGTGGCGGCGCGCACAGTAGAGCGGGAACCTCGCTATCGGGCACGCGCAAACCTGCATACGCCGCACTCGAACTGGAGTCCTCAGGCGAAGGCGGTACTAACACGGCCTGGCTCGGAGAATCGATCGTGCCGATCGCCTGATTTACCAACTGGAGCTGTCGATAGAGGTGCATTCGGCGAACCATCGGCGAGCTATTCGGAGGACTACCGATGCAAGAGAGGGCCTCGTTTCCGAAGTAGGCAATCGCAACGTCCGGCTTCTGCAGGACAAGCCAGGTGTTCAGGAACTGTCCCACAGCATCGGACAAGTCCTTGGCGCTGTCAGGTGGTTCGGCAGGGAATGCAATGGCGCTCTCCTGTGCCTGCTCGGGCAGAGCCGCCTGCTCGGCACCGCGCTCAACCAGATTTTGCCACCATGGTTCTAGACCACTCCATCGAGCGGTGTGCCGGAGATAGTTGTCGCCTGCGCGAACGTCGTTAACGGCGCTGGCAAATTGCGTTTCGAGGAGCGCTTGAGGGAAGCTTGAGGCACGATAGTCGATATCGATGTCCCCCTGAGTGCCATCCGGACTCATCGAAAGATGGATCGCGGGAAAGCCGTTCGTTCGATAGCTCAACGGATATCCCACATGGTAGACGGTGTTGTCGTGATTCCTGCGAAATTGCGTGCTCCGGTTCAAAACAGCCAAGGCGCCAGGACGTAGCGCCGCGTGCATACGAAACTGCTCGTCGTCACGCTTGCCGGGGATCTCCCCAGCGACGCCTTCCAAAACGGAAACAAGATCAAGAGCACTGCCCATGCGCACGCCCGACTTGCTGGTAAGTAGCGTTTTTTCGAGAGCGTTCGTCAGTGCGTCGTACGTGGTCCGGTATGACTGCGGCAGCTGATCATACATCTGCTTGGGATCAGCGCCGAAATTGGACTTCTGGTTCAGGTACGCCGCGTAATCCGATACTAATTTCTTTTGTCGTGCCGAGAGTGAGTCGTAGTCTCCCCTGCTCTTTACGATGGCCTGAGGAGAAGCGGCCATGCAGAAGAGTTGGAAGATGATCATTGCTAGCGGGGATTTGGATGAGGCGCAACGAAAGGTTAGGGCCGCTGCCTTGAACAGGGCACGCGAAGGCGAATCCGTCATGCAGTTCCTGGTCCTCTAAGGATCGATGCCAACCACAGATCAGTTCTGGATGGCTTTTGCAAAACTACGCCCGCAGCCGTGAAACTTTCCACTAAATTCCTGAGAATGCGTGAATTACTGCCTTACCTCCGAGTTGCAGAGGCTGCTTTCTCCACCGAAGTTCTCAAGCTTCTCCACCCTTTACCTGGCCATACTCTAGAAGCGTCACCAAGAGAACGCCACCGACGATGTTGCCGCCGGTAGCTGCAAGCAGCCAAGAGAAATATCGCGAGGCGGGAAGTTGATGATCCAGGATGGCGGCGAAGATCTCACCACTGGTCGCGATGCAGTGGGCAAACCCCCCGAGCCCGACCACAAAAGTCAGCAACCAGATCAACAGTACCGAGCCCGTGATGGAGTGGCTTCCGCTTACCAGCCATGCGACCAAGGCTATGATCCATCCGCCGATCACGCCACTCCAAAAGATGTGGTGAGAAGAAGACTGGGTGGCTTCGAGACCCATTCGCGACATTGAGTGAACGAACTCGGGCTGCAGCGCTCCTGTTCGGACCGCCAGCACAGCGAAGATGAAGGCACCAAA
The DNA here is from genome assembly GCA_036500845.1 of Acidobacteriaceae bacterium. Classification (GTDB taxonomy): domain Bacteria; phylum Acidobacteriota; class Terriglobia; order Terriglobales; family Acidobacteriaceae; genus PALSA-350. Next base: position 11,483 of record DASYBJ010000176.1, on the reverse strand, counting down.
CACGTTGCTCGGCAAGACGATAGACCAGAGGCGCAGGGTCCGCCAGACGTGGCGACGCTCGGCCAACATCAGCGCAACCGGATAAAGGGTGTTCTCGGTGAAGAGTTGTGCTCGTCCTAGAATTACCGCAATGAACCCGATGGGATAGAGCACGTGGGCTACGAATTTGGCGATAGGACTCGGGCCGAGTTCGGCCAGAACGATCGAAGTGCTAAGCGCGGTGAGGCCCATCGTGATGCCGCCAGAGAGCCCTGAGACGGCAAGCCCGAGAGCCGCACGATCGAGTTCGTGCCGCGCGTTGCGGGAAACCTGCTCGTAGATCTGGTCCGCAGTAGGCCGATCCAGATTGCGTTGGGTCTCCTGCGTAGGGGCCTCGGGCCCACGTTTTGAGCCCTTAGTGATCTTGTGCAGGGCCACTTGGTCTCCACATTTTCGGATTTCGATCCATCCGTGTAGAGATTCCCAAACCATTCAAGAGGATGCCGCGCCGTTATCTTCTGTTTGCCCAGGTAATGTCGACTGTTTGGGTCTGATAGCCCATACCTGTCGGGAAGGCCACCTGCAGATTTTCGCCCCGGCGCACTCCGCCAGCAACTGAGAATTGGCGGGGACCAGGACCATTCACGCGAAGCGAGAGATTTTGGGTGCTCCCGCCTGGCGCTTCCAATTTGACTTTAAGCTCATGATCACTGGACTGCTCATCGACCACCTTCATCATCGCAGTCTCGGCGCCCGCCTGAGGCAATGCTGGAGCAATGCCGAGTTCGACTTGAGGTAAAGCCACAACTGCTGAGTGCTGCGTTTTGGCCGGCTCTTTGCACTCTGTACTCGCGCCAGGGTTCAGGCAAAGCACGGTCGTGTCGGGTGAGGTGACTTCGATATTCATCTCCCCACCTCGTCTCCGAAGGTCAACTTCAAGGTTCGCTGTGCCAAAAGAGAGATTGTGGACCGATACCGAATCCCAGGTGGCGGGCAGCTGCGGGTGGATGATCAGATTCCGGTGCAGTACATCCACCTGGATCCCGAGGAGTCCGCGAATGGCGGGAGATATCACCATCGCAGATGACCAAAGTTGATGCGAGCTGCTTCGACCAAGGGCCTGAAAAAATGCCCCGGAAAGAACCTCAGTGACCGATCCTAAATCTTGGGACCAGGTTAAGCCGGCGTTTTCCATCAAATGGGCATAACCCGTCAGCGGGCGCCGTTCCCGGTATTCCGCCAGAGAGATCCAACCGGTGAAGAGCGGCCAAACCGTACCTTGATGGTAGGCGATCGGATCGTAAACCGGGGACGTATCAGCAACCGCTCGCACCCCCCAGTCAGTCGAGAAGTGATGCCCCGCCCATTGCTCGAACATCGGGCTTGTGCGCTCTAGCCTCAAGTCTCCCGTCCACCAAGCTACGGATGGATACACTGTCGGCGTGAGATCGAATGTGCCATCCGCATTCCTGCTGAAGGCCAGCGTTCCATCGCTTGATCTGTACTGCTCAAGGAAGCCACGAATCTCTTTGGCCTTCTGTTCAGCGCTGGCAGCGAGATCGTCTTCTCCTGCAAGATGAGCCAGCCGCGAAAGATCCTCCGTCGATTGCTGGTCAAGCGCGGCCAAATACATCTCCTGGTGAGGCATCTTGGGGGGCCACGCTTCCACCCAGCCGGTCCCATTGCTGTTGTCGTAGACGCCGTCTGTGCTATCGGAGTGAGACCGCATGTACTCGTAAGCGTTCTTCACGGTTTGCCAGTGGCTCTTCAAGAACGCAACGTCCCCGCTGGTTTCGACGTAATCCTTCATGGCCATAATGTAGAGCGGTGTGGCATCTGCAGCGGCATATTCGTACGGCAAGCTCTTCCAATCGACTCTGTCCGCGGTCATGGCGAATTCATGCATGATCTTGCCATCGGCTCTCTGGCGTTGCGACAGAAACTCCAATACCTGGCGCGACAGCTCGAAATCACCGTAACTATTCACCGCATAGAGCGACCACAACGCGTCACGGCCAAAATACCAGCCGAAGCCAGGCCGCGCTGAATCGCCGGAACCATACCATCCGGCGACCAAGCTAGTGGCATGGTCGTTCGTAACCCGAGCTTGCTCGATGGCAACTTCGGCCCAACGCACGGCCTCGTTCAATTTGCGATCGGGAGTATCGATTGTCAGTCGCTTGTCGAAGAACTTGGCGTAATACTCTTGTGTGCCGCGATACCCGGCGGCGACTTGTTGATCGGCGAGATCGATTCGCTGACTCATCTGCCGGACAGCATCCCCGCTGAGTGCGGTCTCTCCATCGGAAACCTGTGCTAGGAGTGGAAAGAACAAACCATCGTCCTTCTTCGGATCAAAATGCAAAACAAACTGTAGCGGATAGGCCCGAGGCTGTTCCTGATATGGGGGCAGAATTCCCGAAGAGCAGCGCGGCATCGCGACCATTCCAAACAGATGAGGATTGTCGGTCGCCAAGACGTAGCCGCCGCCGTTGCCAAGATCAACCCAAGATGCAGATGGCACGCCGTAGTTCGGCGCCGGCCACTGTTGGAGAAGTTCTGGGATGAAAGAAAATGTCAGGGTTACCGGCCGGATGGATTCGATCTCAAACAGCACGACGGCCGCTGGCTGGCCGTTCTGGCTGGCTTGGACCACAAACATGTGCTGCTTCACGGTCATCGCTGCGTGCGAGTAGACGATGGTCGTGTGATCGGGATAGACATCGATCGCCGCGGCCTGCCTGTTGAGATCGATGGGAACGGGATAGTCTGCGAGTTGTGCGGATATATGGAAGTCACGCAGCACCTTGATGGGAAAGGACCACAGCTCAAAGGAGCCATCCTGCCGACCGAGGATCGCTCCACGTTCCCCAGCGACCGTGAATGGCTGGCCAGGCTGCACTGCCTGCTCGATGGAAAGAGTCCCAGTCGAAAGAGGAAAACGCGGAATCGGCAGAAAACTCGGATTCCTCGCGTTCGCGCCGGCGTTGAATGCAATCAAGAGAACCGTCATCGAAACCAGGCGGGCAAAACTCAACGGAGCACAGAAAGGGCAGCGCATAAGGTGCAAAAGTATACTTTCTGTTTGTGAAGGGAGCCAGGGCTGTCCGAAGACAGCCCTGGTTGGGGTTGGTTACGGGTCTAGAAGGTGATGCGGGCTGCGAACTGGAGTTGCCGCATCGCGATGTTCGGATCGAGGCTGGTAATAACACCTCCCGTTGAGGAGTCAATGCTGCGGGCTCCCGAAGAAGTTGGCAGGCCAAGCGCCGGATGATTGAAAATGTTAAACGCCTGGAATTGGAACTGGCCTCTCACTCGCTCTCTGATGGGAATGTCCTTCATGAGGGTCACGTCCGCGAGGTATTCAGAAGGTCCGCGGAACGAGTTGCGACCGATATTGCCAAAGGTGCCGAAAGCTGGGCGTTGGAAGGGTCCTGAGACAGCGCCGTTCGCTGTCAGAGGTGCGACAGGAGTGAAGTACTGCACAGTATGTGTTACCGGGTTATAGCCGCCTGCGCTGAGCGGCAGGTGAGCATTCGTGCCGTTTGGCCGGCAATCGGTTGTCGTTCCAGGACCGGAGAAGTTGTTGTCGATATCCTCATCGCTGCCGCACTCTGCGTAGGTCGGGGTGAAAGGTAAACCGCTCTCCCAGGTTGTGTCGCCGCTCAGAGTGTATCCTCCGACCAGGTAATCGATCAGCCGCCCACTGTGCGACAGAAACAAACGGTTTCTGCCAAAAGGCAACTGATAAAGCCCGCTCAATACAAATACTTGTGCGCGATTCGTATCATTCGGTCCGTAGCTGATTCTCGGATAGTTGGCGAAGGCTTCGTCGTTCGCGTAGTTCAACGCTTTCGACCAGGTGTAATTGGCATTGAACTGCAGGCCATTTGCGAATCGCTTCTGAATGTCCGTCTGCAATGCGTGGTAGTTCGCGTTTGCACTCGGGTAGGCTGAAGTCAGTGCTTGATTACAACACTGAGTTGGCGCTCCGTTGTATACGGAATTGAACCTCTGATAGTAAGGACGCCGCTGATTACGGCTGCGCACGCCCGGTGTCGTGTTGGTATCACTCGCCGTCAGGTCCGCCGGCGACCTCGGCAATACTGGCGCATTCAGGTCGTAGCCGTAGGTTTCGCCCGGGTAGATGTGCTCGGCATGATTGCCTACATACGCAATCTCAAACGTCGTATTCGGACCCAGTTGCCGTTGCAGCGTGAGATTCCATTGATCGACTTTGGGAAGCTGGATACGCGGTGGCCGAAATTGTGGGCTGATACCGTTTTGAAGAGGAATGAGTCCGTTCGAGGGAATGAAGGGTTGCGGTGGACGAACCGGCGGGTTTCCTAACGTAGTTGAGAAAGCTCCGGTACCGTTTCCTGAATTGATGTCTTCATTCGCCAACACCGGAAGATTGTGCGTGATCACACTGCCAAAGATCGTCCCGAAGTAGCCCACATCGTCATAGACCTGACCGACGGCGCCACGGACAACGGTATGAGGGGTGACCTGATACGCGACTCCCAAACGGCCTGCGAGATTCAGATAATTCATCTTCTGATTGCCGTTGGTACCGATGCCGCCAACACCCGCCACTCGAATGACACCGGTAGCGATGTCGGCGAAACCGCCATTGCCAGGACTGTTGACGGTTTCCGGGTAGATCACATCCCAGCGCACACCATAGTTGACCGTCAGTTTATTCGTTGCACGCCACGAATCCTGTGCATAGAAGGCGCCGCGCTTCTGGCGATTCGCAGCGTTTTGCACATAAACGTCGAAGCGTTGGAACTCGTCCACGTAGCCCAACAGAAAAGAGGCCAGTCCTAAACCCGCTCCGTTCGGTCCCGCCGTAGAGCCGTTGCCAAAGAGCAGGACCCCGGTACGATTGTTGTCGCTGGCATTGCGCAGGTTGAGTGCATAGCGAATGTCGCCTCCGAACTTGATCGAATGATTGCCGATGACCTTCGTCCAGTTGTTGGCGATCTGGAAGACCTGTTCGCTTTCGAGCAACGGGCAGTTGCAGCCCTGGTTTCCAAAGCCCTGGCCATTCGCGCCGATGCTGTTATCGGTAAAGTTGAAGGTCGGCGAGCCAGACGTATCGAATTGCCCAGTGTTTAAGTTTGGAATGCCGGCCGCAAGTGCGGGCTCTGTGCCTGCGGTGAATTTGTTTTCCGAGACATGGTAGGAGAGGAAACCGAACCGAAAGTCCGTAAGCAAGTTAGGATGAAGAGCCCAATCAAAACCAACGGCAGCGCTCTGGTTCTGGACTTCATCATTGCCCGTCGTGTTTGTTACTCCAAAGCCTGCGCCGCCCGCCGCCCCGAAGGATGGCGCCCCACTGAGGCGAAAGATCGCGTAATCATAGCGACCGAACGCATGGATGCTACCGGTCACTTGGTGGTCCAGACGGATGTCTGCCTGGTCAGCGTTACTGACGCCATTGCCGGATGCGGCGAAGTTATTGGTTATCCCTGTTAGTCCAGGGGATGGTGGGGGAAGAGCGCTGAGCAACCTGATCGCCTGAGGTGACAGTGTTGACACCGGGATCTGTCCGTTGGGATACTGCGCGCGAGTGGCCGGATTGTAGAGTGTTGGAGTCTGGCCATTGTTCGCCGAAAAGCGGCTGATGTACTGGCTCAAGTCGCAAGTGACTGAACCGGAACCCAGGCAGCTTGAACGCACCGCAGCCGTGGGCACTGACTCGAGAAAGCTTGACCCAAGCCTTTGCCGCGTTCCCTGGTAGTCGAGAAAGAAGAACGCCTTATCCTTGATAATCGGACCGCCGACCGAACCGCCAAATTGGTTATAAAGCTGGCTGGGTATAAAGCGGTGCGTGACCGGATTCACCGCGGTCTGAGCGAAAGGATCGCGAGCGAGCTGAGCGTCGCTGTGACGAAACTCAAACGCGTCTCCATGAAAATCATTGCCTCCTGACTTCGTCTGCGCACTGATGATCCCGCCTGCTGCACCACCGAACTCCGCGTCGTAGTTCTGGGTGGTGACTTTCATCTCACCAATCGAATCGAGTGTAGGGTTAATTACAATAATTCCTAAGACAGGATCGCGATTGTCCGTTCCATCGAGCAGCCATCCCTGGACACCATAATTCGAACCGTTCGAATTGACAGCCACAGAGCCCTGAGGGTCTTCCGGACCCAGAATGTTGAAGCTCGAACGCTGCACGCCCGGAGTAAGCAATTCAAATTGAGTGAAGTTGCGCGTAAGATTTGGAAGATTCTGAACAGCCCTCTCATCGAGAATTGTTGCTACGTCAGCTCGATCAGTTTTAAGAGCAGGCGCTGCATCGGTTACTGTGACCGACTGCTGAGCACCGCTTGGCTGCAATGCGAGGTTGACTTGCTGTGCTGTGTCGGCGTGGACCGCGACTCCCTTTGCCTCTGCCGGTGCAAATCCGGATATTTCGATCCGGACATCATATGTATCCGGAATCAGATGATCTACGCGCCAATCTCCGCTCGCATTGGTCTGCGTGACTTGGGTCGTGCCCTTCTGCTCATCAATAACTGTGACCTTACCGTTCGGGACGACCGCCCCTGACGGATCGGCGACGGTACCGTAGAGCGATCCATAGACCGCTTGCGCATCGCTGAATCGGTTTCCGCTAAGGAAGAAACCAACCGCGCATAAGATATACACGATCCAGCGCCAACTGCATCTGCATTTCATTCTATTCCTCCCAAAAGATTAAGAGCCACGGGTCCCTTGGCGCGGTATTCCAGGTTCGTCCAAGTGTAATTTTTCCAAGAATTTCGGAAGGGCTGTCATCCGCCGTCATTCCCCGGGGCCGCATTGCGAGTTTCTTATGTGCCGAACTCTTTGCAACCTGACAAGCTTGGGCTTCATCTAGTCAATGTAACAACGTGATTCACGGTGATTTCACCCGTGCAGAAGGTTGAAGATTGCATGTCTTCCGTCTCTGTTCGCAATGCAATCGGTCCCGCTGCTGACGATCCGCGCTGGGCTCTTGTACAACGTGTGATAGCGAGTGAAGCGTTCCGCACGACCGCGAGGTTGCGGAACTTTTTGCTTTATATCGCGGATTGTGCGCTCAGAGATGCTCCAGAAGCAGCAACAGAGCAGCACATCGGAATTCATGTTTTTGGAAGGCAGCCAGGATACAACTCCAGCGAAGACAGCATCGTCCGGACCCACGCTCGGCTGCTGCGGTTAAAGCTGGATGGTTACTTCGCCAAAGAGGGCGCCGGCGAAGAGCTTATTGTTGAAATTCCTAAGGGCCACTATCTACCGGTATTTCGGGCGAAGGATATTTCGTCCGGGGTACGCCCGGTCAAGAGATCCGACGAGGTCCAGGTGGAGAATCAACTGAGCCAACCTCAAACGATTCCCCAGCGTGGAAGGCCCGCGAAGGCCTTAGGATGGAACCCGCCAGTCCTCGTCATGGCGGCACTGCTTCTTGCTCTCACTGCTCTAGCCTTCTTGCAGGCTCATCATAGGAGAGCATCGCCGGTTACAGCGATGGACCGGCTCTGGCAGCCATTCCTCTCTTCAGATCCGCCACTCGTCATCTATAGCAATGGTCTCTTCGAAGGAGATGCGAAGAATGGACTTCGGTATGCAACGCCGCCGCAGCCCGGGCGCCCGGCAGCAGAGCACTACGTTGATACCTATACTGGAGTAGGCGAGGTGGTGGCTGTTCATCATCTGACTCGGCTTTTCGACGCTCATCATGCCGACTTTATTTTGAAGCGAAGCTTGCTTGTGCCCTGGGATGAAGCCAAGATCAAAAATCTGATTTTTATCGGTTCCCAAGCGGAGAATCCTTCTCTCAAGGTTTTGCCGACGACTACAGAATTTAGCATGATCTCCGATAAAGACTCGGCTGGCATCGTGAACCACAATCCTAAGCCGGGAGAGCCGACGATATATTCGCGGCCGGAATATCCTCTCACCAAAGATTACGCCACTGTCGCTCTCTTGCCGGGCGTCGGGCCAAATACAAGAATGCTGATTTTAAGTGGATTGACGACGTTGGGAACCGAGGCCGCAGTCGAGTTTGTTTGCAATCCGCAGTCGGCCGGCGAACTGCTGCAAGCCTCGTCGTTACCAAACGGCGAGGTTAGATCTTTTGAGGCGGTGCTCGAGACTGCGATTCACGACGGCGTTCCACTCGGAACAAAGTTGGTCAGCATTCACCTTCACCCATAAGGCAATCGAGGCGAATGGCCTATTTACGGCCAGGGCCTGTGCCTTCCTCAATGAGATCCGTTCATTCGCTCTCAATGTCAGCTGTTGCACTTGATGGCTAGCGAGCAGCCTCAGTTCTACTTGCTGCGTCACGACAGGGAAGGCTATTGCTTCCTTGTACATTGTTGGACGGACTGCGCCGCCGCCAACCTGCGCAAATAACTTTGCTGTCGGGCATTCGATCTGCCCCTGACTCCGCGTGCGCATCCCCACGTCCTTCGATTTCTCCATCTAAATGAGAAAACGCGCGGGCCGTGATGCTCTATGCCCAGGACAAAGATTTCCATTCGAGAAACTCGCCCTCTTGCCTTATACCAGCCAGGCACCACGTGCAGGATGACATAATCTTCTGGCAACGTATCAAGATTTCCGGTTGCATTGGGAGTGCACATAACCGAACTTCACAAGACCGTTTTCTCATAAGTCCTCCGACGGTTGAGATGGGCGCAACCGCAGTTCGACACCGCACAGCAAAGGAGCCATGCCGAACCTGGTCAGCAAGGCAAACATGAAGTGGGCACTGTGTGGACTGTTGTTCCTCGCTACCACAATCAACTACATGGATCGTTCGGTGCTGAGTCTGATAGAGCCGATTCTGAAACACTTGCTCGGCGGAGACCAGGACTTAGCTCTTTACAACCGGCACTACAGCGATATCGTGGCCTGCTTTATTGCCGCTTATGGTTTCGGTTTTTTGATCGCCGGACCGATTGTCGATCGTTTTGGCGCAAAGCGAGGCTATGCGGTCTCCGCAGCAGTGTGGGCGTGCGCCTCAATCAGCCACGCTTTTGCGTCCACTACGCTCGGCTTCGCCCTCGCCCGTTTCGGGCTGGGACTCGGTGAATCCGGCAACTTCCCTGCTGCCCTCAAAGCAACTGCGGATTGGTTCCCCGCTGAAGAGCGAGCGCTCGCGACCGGAATCTTCAACTCCGGAACAAGCGCCGCGTCTCTGGTCGCTCCGCTTCTCATTCCTTGGGTCACGTACCGGTTCGGATGGCATGCGGCTTTCTTTACGACGGGAGGCATGAGCCTCTGCTGGCTCATTCTCTGGCTCGCATTTCCCTATCAACGCCTGCTCGAGGAGCAAACGGATTCTGCCGGTCTGGCACCTTTTCGCACGGCAGCCGAACGTGTGCCATTCAAATCTATTCTCAGCAACGCGAATACTTGGAGATTTGCTTTCTCGAAATGCCTTACTGATCCTATCTGGTGGTTCTATCTGTTTTGGCTGCCGAAGTTCCTGAATGAGCGCTTCGATGTGGACATGAGACAAATGGGCTTGCCACTCATCGTGGTCTACGCGGGTTCGACGATTGGCAGCATCGCTGGCGGATGGCTGGGAGGTTACTGCATACGGCTTCGCCATGACATCCGATCGGGCAGAAGGCTCGCTATGTTGATCTGCGCGCTTGGCGCAGTGCCCGTGCTCCTTGTCCCTTTCGTTCACGAGATGTGGACGGCCATCGGGCTGTTATGCCTTGCAACGTCCGCGCATCAGGGTTGGTCTTCGAATCTGCTGTCCACTCCTTCGGACGCGTTCGCCTCGAGTTCCGTGGGACGTGTGGTCGGAGTCGGAGGTGCTGTTGGCTCAGTCGGCGGAACACTCTTCACGTCGCTAACCGGCGTCCTTTGGACCAATCATTCACTGCTGATCTTTGGTGCCGCGGGTACTGCATATCTGATCGCGATGGCCACCCTCCAAAGCGATTTCTTTCTCCGCTCGACAGCTGCATTCCCGGATACGACTACTTTGGGCTAGCAGCGGCCTGTGTAGGAGGCGGCCCCTTGATATACCGGCTTGCGAAGGTTAGGAAGGTAGGCCAGTTGGGCGCGTCGGTGTGACCGTAGTTGTGCTGGCGAAACGCCAAGTCCCCGTCAATCAAGGCGGTCTCTGTCGGGGGAAATACGTTCGTACCGAGATCCTTCTTGCCCAGCAGGTCATAGACCGGACCCGCAGCGGCGGCGGCCATGAACATTCCTCTCGTATCCGCCCATGCATCTCCCGGCGGAACACCTCCGCCGATAAAGACCGGGCGAGGAGCACAGAGCGCGATTAATTCATGTGCATCGACTGGCAGATCGGTCCAGTGCAGTGGACCTGCATACTTCAAGAAATTTCCCGCCATCCAGTGATACTCGTTCGGTGCGGCTACGTTTTCAACCAGCTCACCATAATTGCGCCGGTTGAGTTTCGCGCCGCCTTCCCCAGAGGAACTGACGTATGCAATTGCGAAACGCTGGTCATACGCCATGGTGACCAGCGTCGCTTTGCCATAGCGGGAATGCCCCTCGAGCCCAACGTGCTTCGCATCGACCGCCTTGTCTGTTTCGAAGTAATCGAGCGCCCGGCTGGCTCCCCAGGCCCAGGCACGCAGCGCGCCCCAGTCGTCAGGCTTGCGTGGCTGTCCCTTATTCACCAGACCGATGATGCCTTCGGTGAGACCGGCTCCGTTGTCGGCCTGTACGCTCGTGGCGATCAGGTTCGCATATCCCCAGCCTTTCGCGAGAACCTGTTCTTGCCATGTAGGACCAGGAAATGGAGGAGGTCCATTGGTGCCAAGGCGACGCCGGAGCGCAGCCATCACTAGCGGATCGTAGGTGAACTGCAACATCACCGGAACGGGCCCGGCAGCGTTCGCGGGCGTTGTCAACGTCAGTTGTATATTCACGACGATCGCGGGATCCCCCGAGTTATCCACGTGCCCGACGATGTTTTTCACGATCACGGGACAGTCACCAACCTTCGTATTCGTCGTGCTCGTGACCTCCCAATTGACCTGGGGCGTGTTCTTCGGCATCCGGCCATAGATCTCGCGATCGAAGTACTCCACGATTTCGGGGCGCCTCTTGGTCCACCACTCCTTCGCTGTCTTGACACGCTTGCCGTTATCGAAGACCAGCGGGTCCGGCAGATTCGGATAAGGGTTCGCCTTTGACTCGTCATAATTGACTGCGTTGGGTGAATTGGGATTTCTGGGATCAGCGCCGGGCCGAATCGAAGAAATGTGCAACTGATCCATCATCTTTTGCCGGTCTTGCTCTGAGGCTGCCTGCGACGGCGGAGGCGGGGCGCTCGCGGCCGGCTGTGTGCTCTGAGCGGAGGTCTTGGAGAGTGGTTGAATTCCCAAACTGATCAGGACCAATCCGAAGGACAAGTTCATCCATCTACGAGTTCGCACAAGTTTTCTCCCTGGGTTTCAGAATGGATCCGTTGGATCGAACAAAAATCGAGATCTTGACCCGCCCGGCGTTTGGATCGACGCGACCGTGCCGCG
>DASYBJ010000175.1:0-12683 GCA_036500845.1 Acidobacteriaceae bacterium | reverse complement strand
TGCTTGCGCCATGATGCTGAACCTGGGCCGCTACCACTCGTCTCTGCAGGCCTTCCAAGATGACCTTGCCTTCCGCGATGGTCAACCCTACGGTGGCGGGAGACAGCAAGTCCTCGCGTTCAATGGTGGCTATTTCTCCTTCAATTCGTTCCCCGGAAGCGGTTTCGGTAATCAACTGTACCTTCCATCTCATCCCGCCAGCTTAACCCACCCCACAACTTTGCATGCTCTCTGCACATCTGTCGACGTGTGCGTCACGGACTTGTCTAACGCCCCGTCAATATCGGCGCAGGATGTAGCACCTCTTTACCAGAATGACACTTTTGCACGGACACGATTCTTCAGCGACGTTTACATTCACAGTTGAAGCAGAAGAAATACGGGCGCAGCATCCTCGGATCAAATTAACAACTCGAGGGCGCGCGCGCCACAAGCGGCGGCAAATATGTGACTTTGGGGGCTATGGAACAGCAGGATGTGTTCTCGCTGGTCAACTATGCAGTCGGGCGAAGAGATGTAGACGCACCCATTTGCGCCTCTAACAATCGGCATCGCCGATTTCAGAGCGAATGTCGACGTGAATCGCGTGCGGCCTATGGACGTTATTACAGAAGCCAGCCCCCGGCCACTGCTGATTATTCATGAGTCAGGGGATGCCATCGTACGTGGACAATAGCCTGAGGAACTTCGCCGCAGCTTGCCAGCCAGAAGAACTTTGGCTGGTGCCGGGTTCTGGACACGCGCAAGCGGAGACAATTGCAAAGCCGGAGTACGAGACTAGGGTCACGAAGTTTTTAGGACGCACTTCGCTAGAGGTGTTCTTCGAAGCTTTGATCGTGATTCCACATTCCATTTGAACTGCAACAACAAAGTACTTGTAGAGGTAAATATGGGGAAGCTGACAGGTAAGGTAGCAATCGTTACAGGAGCGTCAAAGGGGATCGGTGCCGGCATCGCAAAGGGCATGGGCGCTGCGGGTGCCGCAGTCGTCGTGAACTACTTCTCGAGCAAAGAAGGCGCTGACCTCGTTGTTGCCGACATCGTGGGGAGTGGTAGTAAGGCGGTCGCAATTCAAGGTGACATATCAAACGCGGTGGATGTGCGGCGGCTGTTTTCCGAGACGCAGGAGACGTTCGGATCGTTGGACGTACTTGTCAATAACGCTGGTGTTTACAGATTTGGCCCACTGGCTAGCGTTACGGAGGATGAATTCCGTCGGCACTTCAACACAAATGTTCTTGGTGCTCTTCTGGTAACCCAGGAAGCAGTGAGACACTTCCCGCCACATGGTGGGAGCATTATCAATATCGGTTCAATCGCCAGTATCGTAGCCAGTCCGATGACAGTAATTTATACGGCTACGAAGGGCGCTCTCGACTCCATCACCCATGTATTAGCCAAAGAACTCGGGCCTGCGAATATCCGAGTGAATTCGATTAGTCCAGGAGTCACTGAGACCGAAGGTGGAAAGGCGCTCGGTCCGCGAAACCCCGATTTCGCCCAACAAATGCTTTCTCAAACACCGCTAGGGCGATTTGCAAATCCAACTGACATTGCACCAATCGCCGTGTTTCTTGCTTCTGACGATTCCGCTTGGCTAACAGGCGAGATTCTTGTGGCATCTGGTGGTATGCGCTAGTGTAGTGCGTCATAAATAGTAACGTTTATACGCGAGGTGCGTCCTCTACTGTAGAGGATGACACGATGCGGGTTGCGCGAGCGATTTTGCTGAATTCCAAACACTCCTTCCAGCAGAGCTTTGCCCTCGCTCAAACTCATGCCCAGCATTTCCATCGCCAATTCTATCCGCTCGATCGCCGGCGCGACGCTGAGGATCTCCGGGCTCTGACGCCGTCGTTCCATGGCCACATCAATCCCTATGGGCAATTCGCACTAGACCGCGCGCCCTTCATTCCTTGAGGCCGCATGACGCGCGGTCAGACTCCGCCAAAGCAGATGGACGGCAAGCTGAAACGATTGCTGCGGGCCGGGCGGCCCAATCATCAAGGCCTATAGAAGGATTTCCAGCATGCGCGTGCGCTGCTGACCGTTGTCCCAGCTCAGCGGTCATGCCGAGGAAGAATGCCTGGCGATTTATCGCGACCTGGCTCTGGCAGACGTTTCTGGCGAGTACGCTAGCATTTGTCGCCTAATATCTTCTGAACGGACAACAGGAGTTGTCCACATGCTATCTACGGTGTGAACCTTTGAATCAGGAGAGAACGATGGAATGTTACATCTGCACACAATGCGGCACGCAGTACGCTGAAAGTGAGCGTCCTCCGGACAGATGCAAGATCTGCACCGATGAACGACAATTTGTAAATCCTCAAGGGCAGCAGTGGACGACTCACGCCGGGCTCAAGCGGTGGCATCGCAACACAGTCCGTGCGCAAGGCGCGGGAGTCATCGGCATCGGCGTAGACCCGCAGGTTGGTATTGGACAACGTGCGCTGCTGATCCGCGGGAACGATGGAAACGTGCTCTGGGACTGTGTTCCCCTCCTAGATGATGGACTGGCAGAGTTGATCAAGGCACTCGGTGGGCTGCGCGCCATCGCCGTTTCTCACCCGCACTTTCACACCTCCATGGTGGATTGGGCACACAGCTTTGGCTGTCCAATCTACATCCATGCCGGCAATCGCGAGTGGGTGATGCGGCCAGATCCTTCCGTCCGCTTCTGGGATGGAGAAGGGATGGAGCTCGCCCGAGGAATAACGCTCATCCGGTGCGGTGGCCATTTCCCGGGATCGGCGGTGCTGCACCACGACCGCGATGGCGGGGAGATCTTCACAGGCGATACCTTCCACGTGAATCCGGATCATCGTACGGTGGGAGTGATGTACAGCTTTCCCAATTACATTCCCGTGTCAGCCGCAACCGTACGGCGAGTGGCGCGCGCGGTGGAGTCTTTCGATTTTGGGCGCGTTTATGGCCAGTGGTGGGATGCCGTGATCCCCGATGGAGGAAAGGATATTATCCGCAGCTCGGCGGAACGGTACGCTGCCGCCATCGAGGGAGAGTACGACTGAGAGGGTGTTTGAAAAGAGTTATTTGATTGGCTGGAGTATACGCGATCTTCATTTCAGTTTCTCCCCCATATGCGTATACGAGGGCGACCGACCAGGGGCCTGATTTTCAAAAAAGGTAAATACGCTGAAGGAGGTCCGAAACGTCGTCCCAAGTTCGGGAATGCTTTGAACATCTATCTTCGCCCGGTGAGAATCGACGATCCAACGGGCAATCGCCAACCCAAGTCCAGAGCCTGGAGCACCTGTCAGGCGAGCACTTTCAGATCGATAGAACCGTTGGAAGATACTAGGCAGATCACCGGACGGAATGCCTATCCCGTTATCGGAGATTTCGCATACTGGTTCGGAGGTCGAACTCCATTTCAACACGACTTTGACCTTGCCGGAGTTGGGAGTGTACTTAATCGCATTGTCGAGCAACAGAAGCCATAGTCTGTTCAAATGACTGGGATCTCCCCAAACTTGGACTGAACCCGGATCCTTTTCGAAGACAACTTGGATGTTTTTGGAAATTGCCAAGCTCCGGCATGACTCGGTTGCTTGCCGTACGTTGTCTTCCAGACGCAACCATACGAAGTGGGGTTCCTGCCTTCCCGAATCGATCCGTGCCAGAAATAGCATACTATCGAGGAAACGAGTATTTCGTTCTGCCTCCGAACATATCTGCCTTAGAGCGTCGGCGTGCGAAGCCACTGTGGGGCGGGCATTGAGCAGAGCCACCTCGGCCGCTGTACGGATGATTGAAACAGGAGTTCTCAGTTCGTGAGAGGCGTTCGCTGTGATCTCTCTTACTTGCTGAAAGGCACTGTCGATCCGGCCCAGCATTCCGTTTACCGTCTCTGAGAGAATCTGTATCTCATCCCCAGTCTTGGGCACCTGGAGCCGGTGCGAGAGATTCTGCTCGCCGATCGCCTGCACCTCTTCGATCAGATTCCTTACCGGCTTCAGCGTACGTCCAATCAACCAATAGCCACCCAGCGTCGATAACGTGATGGCAGCAGGAATGATGAATAGAAGCAGAAGGAACAAGTCTCGGAGCACTTTCTTTTCGAAGCTTAGATCGTTCACGACTGCGAACCGATATGCAGTTCGATCGACTATACCCGTTGAGGACAGCACACGGAGGCCTTCTTTTGCCGTGAAAAACTGTCCATGAAGAGAAATATTCTCAGAACACATCTGCTTCACGGCGCTTCCGCAGTACATCAACTGCCCAGATGACAGTTGCACGAGTAGATAAGCTGGTTTCAACGCAGCCCGCTGCGTCAGAAGTTCTTGAAATTTTGGCGGTGGCACACTACCAATGTGCTCGGAAAGAAAGTCCTGCACGCCATCGCGGCGGGACTTCAAATCGTCGTCGACGACTCGCATTGAGATCGTCTCGAGACCGGTATACGATACAGCGCCGAGAAGCAAGAAGCCACAACAGGACGCAAGATAGAACAACAGCGTTAAACGAACCTGAACGGATAGTCGTAGCTTCATTTCGCCTGCATCAGCTTATAGCCAAAGCCACGGACGGTATAAATCAACTTTGCCGTTGGATCGGCATCGATTTTGGCTCGAAGTGTTTTGACATACACATCTAAACTACTTTGCTCGATTGCGTCAACGGAACCCCATACTCTCTTGATGATTTCGGAACGCAGCACCACATGCCCTGGATTCTGCATCAAAACCTCCAGCAGTAGATACTCTTTCTTCGTAAGAGGGGTGGCAATGCCACTCCTTGAGGCGATATATCGCTTTGTATCGAGAACCAGATCTGCAACCTCAAGAATCTCCGGAAGGGGCTTGGCCCCACGCCGCACTAATGAACGAAGCCTAGCCAGAAGCTCGATAAAAGAGAATGGCTTGGTGAGATAATCCTCTGCGCCCGCATCCAGACCTTCAACGATGTTATCCATTGAGTCCCGGGCCGTGAGCATGATGATAGGCGTTTGATTGTTCTCAGCCCGCAACACCGCCGTGAGCGTTTTTCCATCCATGCCCGGAAGAATCACATCCAGGATCATGGCAGCGAAGTCTCCGCTCCTTGCTCGCTCTAGCCCTTCAGGTCCGCTGTGTGCAACCGTCACAGAATAGTTCTGATCTTCTAATCCTTTCTGGAGCAGCGCCGCCATAGAGACTTCGTCTTCGACGACTAGAATCTTCGTCTTACCAAGGTCGCCTTCTCTCACTGAACCCCCAGAAGTGAAATAGTTGAGTTCGCGATCATTCTAGCCCGCTCTTCGCCAAGTAACGACCGTATCATTTCGAGGCCGTGTCCTGCCTATTCGAAACTCGCGAAAGGTAAAACCCGAATGGGTCGGAGCGTTGGCAGTAGCCTGTGCTTCAACCCATTCCAGTTTAATTGCCTCCAGTGGTGACGCGTGTATCAGCCTTCGCTCTCAACCAGAGACCACATTGATCGATCCCTAGAAGTCAAAGCGTAGAGCGAACTGAATCCTCCTCGGCGTTCCGCTTCCGGTTGCGTTGCCGTTCACCGTCGAGGTTGTGTTGGAGAACCCCAGCTTCGCATTGCTTACAGCGGCAGTCAAGGATGCTATCCTATTAGGATCGGTATTGTTGCGGAGCGCATACTCCGCATTGCCGACCGTCGTGAAGTCTCCGCTGGCATTCGCGTATTGAAAACGGTTGAAGACGTTGAATATCTCCGCACGGAACTGCCCGGATAGGCCCTCACGGATCCGGAAGCGCTTTCCCATACCGAGGTCGGACTGCCAGAGTGCCGGGCCACGAACATAATTGCGCGGGAGATTTCCCCACGTACCATCTTTCGGTACCGCGAATGCATCCGGGTTAATCCAACGACTGGTCGCGCTTCCATTCGAACTGCCCTCCCGCGGCCTCAAACTGACACCGGGGACAAGATCCGGACGAAGATTTGGGTTGCCGGCGCTGTGCTCGGTGTTGTTCCCGTCAGGAACGACAATAATTATTTGCCCAGTCGATGGGTCGACGCGGTTGGCCGGGCGGCTCAGGACGACATTGATCGGCAGCCCCGACCGGTAAGTGACAATAGGACTGAGGGATACCCCGCCCAACACGGCTGAGGCGAGGCCATGATTGACGAACCGCTTTCCTCTTCCAACGGGAAGTTCCCAGATCGCGTTGGAAGAAATCGTGTGACGAACATCTTGATCGCTACTCGCATACTCACAGCCTAGACAGTGGACGTTGTTTGCATATGTAGCTTCCCCTCCTCCGGTCATGCCGTCGTTGAACGCGTGAGACCAGAGATAGTTGACCTGGAGTTCCAGGCCGTTTTGGAACTGCCGCTGTAACGAAGTCTGCCAACCGTTAAAATTAGTGGTGCCAATCGCGTCTTTGTAGTCCACCTGACCGAAGCCCGGGTGCGGGCGCGTCAGAGTCCCAATGAAATAATTATTGTGGTACGTCCGAGTGAACTGGTGATCCCCCCAGCTTCCGATATAACCGGTATCAAGAATCAAATGAAAGGGCAGAGCGGTTTGGAACTGGAGTCCGTACTGCGTTACGCGGGGATCCTGACGCTTACGAGCCAGGCCTCTCGGCTGAATCGCCTGAGGGTTAAGTGCGGCTTGTGCGACGTATGGAGCCACTGGCCAGGAGAGACCAGGAGAGGTATTCGGCGTTAATCCGAACAGTGTCGTGAAGTTGTCGCTTGGAGCGTTCAAGTCTCCCAACTGTCCCTCGCCATGGTAGACCCCGACCCCACCGCGGAACACAGCCCTACCGTGAAAAGCGGCAGGCTGATACCCAAAGCTGAAGCGCGGTTCAAAGTTTGTGTAGACCGGAATCGTAAACTGTCCACCGACCGGACAGTTTCCTCCGCAGGTCACATCGTCCCATGCTCGGCTTTTTCCATGTACCTCATGGAGCGTGTTGAAAAACTCCCAGCGAAGACCGTACAGCAATGTGAGATTGGGGCGCAGTTTGAACGTGTCCATGGCATAAGCAAACGTCTCCAATTTGTGCAACCCGTGCATCGGGATAGCAGTGACGACATTTACTTGGTCAAGTCTGTTGTTGAGGAATTGAGAGTAACCATTGTACTGGAGAGACGCTATGCCAGGCTGGGCGTAGTTGAACTGCACCTCGCGAAGTTCGACGCCCGTCTTGATGGTGTGACGTCCGAATGTCTTGGTCAGGTTGTCGATCAGTGCATAGGTTGTCGGAACCGAGATCGCGGTGCGAGGTTGCGCTAACGGAGTGATGCCTCCGATGCTCAGCCCATACGGGATTCCCTGTGTCTGGTTGAGATAGCTATTGATGGTTGCAACGGATCCGGCGCGGTTGAACCCGAGCGCAAACTGATTGACCAACGTAGGACTGAACACGTGGATGTATTGCACCGTCGCATTCATCGGATTTTCGGTCGTCACGGCCGTATCGCGCAGCACTCCACTCGGTGCAGTGATGTTGGCATGATCAAGGTTGTACCGGACAAAGAGATTGTCCCGCTCACCGAAGATATGTTGGACACGGCCCATGTAAGAGTCTTCTGACTGTCGCGCGCCAGCCGGCGAGTTATAGACTGCGCTGTTGCTATCCAACTGAGGCCCGTTGGCATGCGGATAGGCGTCAATGAACGGCTTCAAGGCCGGTGCCTGGGCTAGAACTTGTGCACGGAAGGCCTCCGAAGGGACATGCGCCACCAGGGATGTGGAAACAGTCTGGCGCAGTCCCTCATACGATCCAAAGAAGAACGTGCGATCTTTCACGATCGGACCTCCAAGGCTTCCGCCGAAATCATTCAGCTTGAGGTTTGGGGTCCTCTTATCGTATGGCCCTTTGGAGTCGAAGTAGTTGTTGCGAAAGAAATCAAATAGGCCACCGTGAAAATCATTGGTCCCCGACTTCGAGACAAGGTCAACCTGTCCGCCCGCGGTCCCCCCCACATCGGCCCCATAGAGAAGAGTTGCTACTTTGAATTCCGCAATCGATTCCGTCGACGTCGTGAGTCGCAGTGTCGTGTCCTGGTTGGAAGTCCGGATCCCAGTTGCATCGATTCCATCCAGTCGAAAGTTAGTGTCGTCGTTTCCGCGCCCGGCAAACCGGACGCTGCTTAACGAGCCTCCACCACTGTCAATCGCACCAGGGACAAGAGCCATCAGACTGCCGAGATTGCGGCCATTCAAGGGAAGGTCCTTAATCTGCTGACTTCCGATGACGCCACCGATCTCCGCTGTGTCTGTTGCGAGGGGAGGGGCGGTATCCACCACGCGAACTTCCTGGCTTACATTCCCCAACGTCATCTTCACGTTCAACTGCCGAACCTGCCCAACAACTAGCTGAATGTCTGCGATCTGCTGCGTCGAAAAACCCGTAGCGGAGACGGTCAGGCTATACCGACCAATCGGCAGATTGCCAACGTAATACGAGCCGGAATCGCCCGTCTTCGTCGTTCGTTCAGCATTTGTTCCGAGATTGACGACTTTAACCTGGGCGTTTGCAATTGGAGCCCCGCTCGGGTCTGTCACCGTTCCGGTGAGATTGGTCTCGTATGCTTGTGCATCTCCGAACAACGGCGTCATTAAACAAACAATGAACAACACTGATCTGATAAGATTTTTCACGCTTAACCTCCATTTTGATAAATTGCATGCCGCTCAAGTTCGGACACGCGGCGATAACCGCGTCTCGATGGGCCAAAACAAACCATGAGACGGCCACCAACGAATTTCACGCGGCATACCACATATCCCTTTACCTAGAAGGTATGGGCTTGAGGCTCATCGAGGCGTTATTGTCCGATCAACATTGGCTGAGGTTTTCCTGAAAATGTAATTGTCTCCCGAACCCTCAGCTTTCTCTTGATCCCGGCAGCCGTTAGGGGAGACTGCGCTTTTTCATCACACCACAGCCGGCGCGAATTTCAGTAATTCATAAGTTGTTCTTCATCGACAATTCATCGCTCCCCTTATTTGCGCCTTAGAAAGCGGTGATAGTTTTTGGACAGCGAACTATCAGGTTTTTTGAGACCTTATTGCAAAATCAGCCGGCTCTGACACAGCTATCTCGTTCCGCGGTCAACACAAGGAAAGGACTTTCTCAAGATGCACCCGATCACAACATCTCTGATACTCCTGCTGACGCTATGCCCGTCAGCCGTTCACGCTACAGACAAAACCGCAGTTCTTCTCACTGCAAGTACGCCCCTGCCTGAAATCACGGGCGGCGATTTCGACCACTTCGTTGCTGATATAAAAAACAATAAACTCTACGTGGTAACAGAGGATTATGCTTCTATTGAGGTCTTTGACCTGCAATCTGGTGGGCACCTCCGAAGCGTACGAGGAGTTGTCAAGTCGCCCCGCAAAATTGCTCTGCTGGAAGATAAGGGCCTGCTCATGGTCGCAGACGCAGGTAGTTCCGCTTGCGTGTTTCTCGACATAAGAGATTTTCATGAGATTGCAAGAGTCCCCCTTGAAGCGGGTCCCGATGCCGGAGCTTACGACTCGAAGGCCCGGACTTTCTACGTTGGCAATGGTGGCCGGGCAGCACACGAAGCCTTTTCGTACATTAGCGCTATAAACGTCGACATGTTCCAAGTCACCAATCGGATCAGGGTAGAAGCGTCAACATTGAAGACGCTTCTACTCGATAACAAGCGCCGAAAGCTGTACGTTACGATGCGGGATAAGAATCAGGTAGGAGTAATTGACCTCCAAAAGAAGGAAGTGGTGGAGACCTGGTCGAATCCAGCGTTTCACATCGACTCAGCAATGGCTTACGATCCCGAGCATCGTCGCCTCTTTGTTGGGGACCGCAAGCCTGGGAAGCTCGTGGTTCTCGACGCAGACAATGGTCAGGTAGTGAACACTTTACCTATCGGCGATACTTCCGACGACATGGCTTACGACAGTGCGCGCAATCGCATATACATTTCCAGTGATGACGGTTTGGATGTAGTTGCTCAGGATTCCCACAATACTTATAGGCTGCTGCAACACGCGGATACACTTGGCGGCAAAGTTTCTATCTACGTGCCATCTCTCAACAGAATTTATGTGGCGCATACGAAAGGGCCGCTAGCACCAGAGGCCGGGTTGCAGATCTTCAAGGTACTGTAAATGGACTGCATCTCGTTTTTCTGTCCTCATCGACGGAAGCCTCTGAAGCAGCCCAATATCCTAGCAGAGTTCCCGGATAAGAGCATCAAGTTCTTCTCTCCAGTCAGCCTAGACGGAAGAACAATGGAGTCTGAGACGTGAGCAATCCTGGTAATTCTCTCGAAATCGGCCGAACTGACTAGTAGAAGCCATCTCTTAACCCTTCTAACCCTGAGTAAATCCAGATGGAGTTCGAGCCTACCCGAGTGTCGCTGTCGCCTGACCTTAGCGGCCTCGGACAACCTTCTATGCCGTTTGTACCATTCATTGTTTTTGATTGGAGGATACCTATATCCCTAACGGCCTCACTCTTTTCGCGCCACCGGAGATACATCTGCTCGTCGATCTCCATTTCCTTGCAAAACTACGCGCTCGTTTTTCCTTTCGCTGCTTTTACTCGATCAAGCGCAGCAGGTTCACTTCCTCTGCCGATTGATGACTCTTGCCAATTCTCAATCGCGAGAGTCAAGCGAGCATGTCCGCGACATTGGTTTTCACCCGCAAGCAGATGACTCTGAGGTCCAGATTTCACACTGCTCCGTTCAGCAGCCCTTAAGCCTGACTGCGTAAAACTTAATCCATGATTCATGGCACCTTAGAGAACAATGCTAGGAGCGATTCTATCCACCACCGTGAGCCGCTAGTGGGGAACTGACAGACTCATATTCGGGAGGTTAGCTAAGGTGATTTTGGAAATTGGTTGCGTTCGCGTATCGCGAACGTCCAGAATTGTTCTAAATATTCTGTTAACCAGTGCGAGTTCGATACTTTGTCTTCCAAGTTATGCACAAGTCACAAATGTAAACACCTTTGAGACTTCTGCCGGAACATATAGTGACACTGCAGGAAAAGCATCATACAGAATCGATTCGAACGCCTATACTGAACCGCGTGATACATTCAAACTGAGCCCGTCCATCAAAAATGGCAACGAAGTAGGTTGGATTAACAATTGGTTTCGCACTGTAGACCGTGCTCGCGCAAGTCAACCGCACTTCACTGCGCCGATCGTGACAACTCACGTGATGCTGGTCCAGCAATACCGTTACGATATGTCATGGCAACAGGATGCCGGGGCATCCACGGTCACGTCGAACTATGGTGCTTCTCGAGGACTGGAAGTCATTCCATCGACGCGTCTCGAAGCGGGTATCTCTCCGCCCAACTATCTGGTACATCAATCGAACGTAAAGGACGGAATCGGAGATCTCGCATGGCAAGTGAAATTTCGCGCATTTTCGGCCACGGAACACAAGGGTGATTACTTTGTAGGATTCTTCCTGGGCGGTACTTTCCCCGCGGGCACGCGCCCGAATGGTACCGGACATGCCACGATGAGCCCCACATTTGCGGCCGCCAAAGGCATTGGCCCATGGGATATTCAAAGCACCATCGGCGGCATTCTTCCTTTGAGCGGGACGAGTACGCTAGGTCGGACCGTGGTGTTCAACACGGCGATCAACTATCGCATTCGGGGGGAAGTGTGGCCTATGCTGGAACAGAATTCAACCTTTTGGTCAGGAGGTGCGATGGGTGGGAAAAAGCAGGTCTTCCTTACGCCAGGCCTGGTTCTTGGGAGCGTACCGCTTGATCGTCGCTTGCGAATTGCTGTCGGAGGCGGCTTTCAGACTGCAGTGACCTCATACCATCAATACAACCACAGGTGGATTCTTTCGGTTCGATTTCCCTTTTAGACGATAAGCGTTGATCGAAATGTCTTGGCCCGCTGGCTGCGCATGCATGGAGCGAATGGTTTTTATCTCTTTGGGCGAGAGCTTGACAGGTCTGCCGCCGAAACGTCCACGGGCGCGTGTTGCCTTAAGGCCAGCAGTTGTGCGTTCCCGGATGAGATTGCGCTCGAACTCGGCCATTCATCGAGGCACGATGCTGTTCCTATTCGAGTTCCTGACGGTTAGCCGCAATATGGCAGGTTGAAAGTCTGGCATCAAAAATCGTTGGCTGATCAACATCAGCCTTCCCTGAATCTTTCTTTTTCTTGAGAGATCCTGAGTCTTATGCCGCACTGCGCTCCATATTTACTGCTGCCTGCGCATAGAGTGGACAAGCGCGCGGCATAATCCAGACCCAGGTGGCATATGAGTCTCCGAGTAATCATGCAGACGCTCTACGCCCAGCCCTGAATGTGGATAACTAGCCTTATAAGTGCAAAAGGAGAGTTTGGAGCTGACTAAGCC
The DNA here is from genome assembly GCA_036500845.1 of Acidobacteriaceae bacterium. Taxonomy (GTDB): domain Bacteria; phylum Acidobacteriota; class Terriglobia; order Terriglobales; family Acidobacteriaceae; genus PALSA-350. Next base: position 359 of record DASYBJ010000175.1, on the reverse strand, counting down.
TTGCGTCCGCACCCGCGGTAACGTAGGCATTTCTTGTAGAAGTGCGAATCCTCGCTTGACCTGATGGTCCGCGGCCTGGATTGGATCGACACGAAGCCGCTCTTCTGGGCTATGCTCTGGAGGGAGGATTCATGAATACGAACGACATTGTTCTCACGATTGACGATGAGATCTCACGGTTGCAACAGGCAAAGGCACTCTTGACTGATACATCCAGCGATACCCGTGGTAAGCGCAAACCGAGGCGGCCGGGCGCTACAGCCGGGAGCGGCAAAGCAACCAGCTTCAATCCGGCGGACTTCGATGCCAAGCCCAGAAAGCGCCGAGTGATGAGTACCGCAGGTCGGGCAAGGATAGCC
>DASYBJ010000174.1:0-5883 GCA_036500845.1 Acidobacteriaceae bacterium | reverse complement strand
CCCGAATTCGAACTCAGCACATCGCTAGTCAGACTGTAACCATGTTTGGTAGTCGGCTCCGTTTCGAACTGCTGCAACTGTGGGTTTAGAAGCAGAGGATTTAGGTCGGTAGCGTCGGTAGAGACCCCGACGATCGTGGATTTTATAGGGATAAGTTGTCCGTCCTTCAGCTGCGCCTTGTCGAAGGTCAGTACCATGGTGGAGGTGCCGCTGTTTTCTACAGCCTGCACTTGATCGATGTGGCCGAGCAGCAGAGTACCGCGGTGAAGTTCCCCACCGCCCGGGATGTGAACGGAAGCGGTAAGCTTGGCAGTAACCAAATCGCCGACCTTTGCCGTCTTGGCATTGATGCTGGTCTGCAGTTCAGCGCTCGCCGCGACCGGTTGTCCAGTGTCAGCAACCTGCCGTACGTCCGTCGCCAGCGCGGAAACAGTAAGTGCCAGCGCACTGCTGGCGATGCTCAAATACATTACGGCTTTCATCATGACAATGACTCCTATAGTTGTAAAATTGGATTGAATGGATAACTAATGCGCGTACATATGGCCGTGGCAAAGAATGCTTCCGCTGGACGTATCGACGAAATGCGGGACATGATCTTCTCCTACCCATGACGGCGCTTTTGTGCCTTACAGGGGATCGTTCTGAAGATAAGATGATACGCATTGTCACAAATAGTATTGTTTTGATCTCTTATAGTCTCGCTATGGATCGACTCGCCCCATTTTTCGAGGGATTTCCTCTGACGGCTCAGGTGTTTTATTCGGGGCTACTGTGCGGAAGCACTGGTAATAATGAAAGCGAACAGGCTGGCCATCTTCATGTGCTCAGAAAAGGACGACTGAAGATCACTCAGGCAAATGCACGTCAGATGGTCATTGCGACACCGAGCATTCTGTTTTTCCCACGTCCACACCGCCATCGTCTTTATGCCTCTGAGCAGGAGGGCGCCTAGTCATCTTCACCAGCAACATGTTCGGACCGAGCTACATCTTTGGCGTCGAGGTAAATAGAGCAGTCGACCAAGCAGCTTCTGAAGTCTTCTCCACGCCTGAGCTTGCAGCCAAGTTCAAGCCCACGAATCCCACGCCGACCACTAAGCCAAAGTAGACACGCCTGAGGGCATGGGCGGGTGTATTCGCGCTATTCCACGGGACCGCAGCAAGATCCCATCGGTGAAGGGGATTACCGACGGACTGTTGACTGGACGATCCCTGAGAAAGCTAAGATGAGTAGGCGGCTTTCTCTATGGTGCACACCCCGGGAACCCGGTTCGAGAATATGGGAAGGCGGGTCGATGAGCGTGTCGGTTCGGCGATTCCCCGTACAGAAGAAGAGATCAAAAAGGCTAGCTCTTATTTGAATGACGAAGTGGTGTCACACGTTCGTCAGGATTCGGCTCAGGCTTTGCGATCCGCAGCTGCCCAATTGGGCAAGTTGGCCGATCGTTTAGATGCCAACCGCGCCGGCAGAAAGCTAGAGTGAACGGTAGAACCGATTGGCTCCGTTGGCTCGGGCTGAGCATCGTTATCGCCCTGAATACCGGATGCCGGCACAGGACGCAGACAATCGCGGTTCCTCCTCCTCCTCCTTCACAATCCTCGCCATCGAACACGGGCGTTATCGCAAACTCTCACGGGAACTCGAATGAACGCCTCATACCCAGCGTACCCATTGCGCCTAAAGGCTCGGGCGTCGTTGCGGACAGTCCGGCGGACGGGGATTTCATCCGGACGCACACGCCGATCTACAGTGAGGAGGGTCTGGCCAGTTGGTATGGACCTCCGTATCACAAGAGGCGCGGAGCCAATGGCAAAATCTACGATCAGAATGCCCTCACAGCTGCGCATCGGACGTTGCCGCTGAACTCGCTCATTAAGGTGACCAACCTTGCTACTGGCCAATCGGTGATCATACGGGTGACCGACCGAGGGCCATTCGTTCCGGATCGCATACTGGATCTTTCGATGGCCTCTGCCAAGGCCATCGGTGTTTGGCGCTCCGGCGTGGCACGCGTACGCATCGACGTGTATGCTGCTGCATCAGCGCACGACCACGGCGGCTGGAGCGGAGCAACGGGTCATCAGAGAACCCGTTGAGGCTTGTCGAGCAACATCTGCTTGACGATCAGGCCGCCCAGGCTATGACAAATGAAAATGACTTGGTGGTGGGTGACGAATACATTAGTGAGTTCCTTTGCGAGAGCCAGAGACGAAGGAATCGTTGCCATGCCCCACTAAGACAGGACCTGTTTCCTCACGCGTCGGCTCGTTTATTGGGCGTACCGGCGTTATGCGGCGGCGTTGCCTTTCTTGCTCATGTCGCGGCTCAAAATACTCTCGATGATGGTGGACTCATCTATCCCGTTGGAGTGTGCATAGATTGCATATGCGAAGTCGGCTCTGCTGTAGTCGCCCTCATAACGGGGGTCTTCGTGGAATTGTTGGATCGTCTTGAGTGGCCTGGCGAGATTGACGGGCGCTCGGGGCAGGGTTGGTGCGGGTTTGGGGGTCGGCGGAAGCGTGAGAGTTCGAGCGGCCTCAAACGTACAGATTTCCGCTTTGTGGAACCGGACGAAAGGGAAGAGGCCGTTGGCTAGCTGACGGTTAACTTTGCGGTTGGCGAAGCCGGTGGCCTCGTCGTCGCTCAACTCGCGCCCATGATCGAGTCACGCCTGGAAATTTGCCGGGAAGTCCCGACCACGATGGAGGGGCAGTATCCGGTTGCTTCCATCTCCTCAATTAGCAATCTGCAAGTCGTCCAAAAGGGTAAGGTGGTTTCCTGTCGGTCGGATGTTAATGTTGCTGCCTTTGACGTTTTGCGCCTTCAGCCATGGGAGACGGGCAATGATCTCATCGGCAGTGGCGGTGATGATGTTACTTTGGTGCCATCGCCAAATTGCAACAAAAACAGATCAAAAGGTATCGGAGTGCATTGCCTCTAGCTGCGCTCGAACCTGGGTGTCCGTCTGCGTCATCGAGAAAATTGCCATACAGGATGCCCGTACCTCAACACGGATGAGAGCTCGATAGGACCAAAGTAACGAGAATCGTAACTGCTGATGTTGTAAGTTGAGAGTACCCAGATCGTGCCTTCTTCAACGCGATATACCCCTTCGGGCCAAGGGCGCAGACGGCAGCCGTCGGTTCCCAGGAGTAGGCTACACAATACCGAAACGGGTATGGAAGCGTCGACCGGCGTTCCCTCAGGGACGCCTGTCTGTGTTGCGGCGGACGCCCGCATTGAATGCTCCAATCTTAAGAAACCAGTGATCCGCCCGTGCCTTTCGGATTGTCTCTTGATATCCCCCGGGGGAGTCATGGTCCGCACGGAGCCGCCTCGCGTAGAAAGGTTCGAGACGGACTTTTGACGTCCTTGATCCGGTGTGTCCTCTACTTCCAGGTATGGCACCGTATCGCCCAAAAAGGAGCCACACATGAAACACAGCTGGGCATGTGGACTCTGTGTTCTGGCGACATTTGCAGCGCCGGCATCGGGGCAGGTTTCCGTGTACATCGGAATCGCGCCACCACCGATTCGGTATGAGCTACCCCCACCCCCTCCTCCCGTGCCCGAGATGGTATGGGTACAAGGCTTCTGGTTACCACCCCAGGGACACCACTATCGTTGGGTTGCTGGCCATTACGAGCAGCCGCCATTCCCTGGAGCGTATTGGTGCCATCCACACTACGACCGCTACCCGGAAGGCTGGCAGTTCCACGAAGGCTACTGGGACGACGAAGATCATGGCCACGGCCATGCTTATGGGCACTACAAGGACGAGGACGACGACGACCACCACGGCCACGGACATGGCCATGATCGCGACTAAGAAAACATTGTCGAGCTCTTCCCGGGAGCCGTAGAAAGAACAAAAACCCAACCGGGCCCAATCTCAATATTTATCTGCCTCGTTCCGCCTGCGTGAGAGAAAAAGTTCTATCGGGAGAAAGATCGTGATACAAGCGCGGGATCCACGTAAGTCCTCTGGGGTCTTTTGGACAATACTTTCGATAACCTGCCTGCTGCTTGCGGGCCTAATGGCTGCAGCGTGTGGCGGAACTGGCTCTACCTCGACCCCAAGCCCCACGACCACAGTTGCGACTGCCAACGTTATGTTGAGTGACCCAGCAACCTGCAATGGGCCTACCGGTCCATTTGCCCACGTCTATGTCACGATCACGGATGTCCAGGCCAACATCAGCTCGACAGCTGGCGACAATGACGGCGGCTGGGTGGATCTGACGCCGGGCATGTCATCCCAGCCCAAGCAGATCGATCTGTTCGGGCAAGCGAACAATCAGTGCTTCCTCGCAACCTTGGGTGACACGCAACAGCTGCAGGCAGGGACCTATCAGCAAATCCGTCTGATCCTGGCAGACAACGGCGCGACCGTTGCCAACAATGCGTGTGGCAACTCGGCCAACTGCGTCGTGCGGTCGTCAGACAACAGCGTTCACCAGTTGCTGCTTTCAAGCGAGTCAAAGACAGGATTGAAGATTCCCTCCGGGCAAATCGCTTCAGGCGGATTTACCATTGCGGCCGGCCAGACCAAGGATCTGGATATCGACTTCAATACGTGCGCATCGATTGTTACCGAAGGCAACGGCCAATACCGCTTGAAGCCGGTTCTCCATGCTGGGGAAGTCAGTACCACGTCCTCTTCGATCAATGGCAAGGTGTTGGACCATGCAACAGGCAATCCAGTGAACGGCCAGACGTTGGTGGCGCTCGAACAGAAAGACGCGACGGGCGTCGACCGAATCGTGATGGCGACACTCGCCGGAGCGGACGGCTCATTTGTCTTCTGCCCGATTCCTACAGGCGCCTATGACATCGTAATCGTAGGGGAACGCGCTGATGGCCAGGCCTATCAGCCTTCCATCGTGACCGGCGTTGCCAACGGACAGACCACTGGAACAGTCGGCCTGTATGCATCGGCCGTAGGCCTTTCCGGTGCGGCGCAGTTCTCCGGCGCTGTCACGTCGCAGAACAGCGCAAATCAGGGTACGATCACCGACGTCCAGGTGAGCGCACTTGAAACCGTTGGCGTGGGTGGTCCCACGTTCACCATTCCGCTTCTTCCCAACGCCCAACAGCCATCAGCGAGCCTTGCAGTCGAAACAGCCGCGTCCTCCGGTTGTGCAACGGGTACGGATTGCGCAAGCTATTCGATACTGCTGCCTGCTGGGGGCCCGTATATCTGGGCGTACTCAACCAGCGGAGCTACGCTGACGCAAAACTCAGCGTTGGCAACATACGTCGTGGATGACTTGGCGTTTGTTCCTTCGTCCGGTGGAATAGCGGATTGCACTCCTTCCGAACAAAAAACGCAACCTTATGTGCTGGCTTCCGGCGGAAGTTTCACCGTTCCCGTTCAGCCGTTAGCGTTCACTCAGTGTCAGTAGCGCCCAACATCTGAGCTAAAAAACTTTCATTGAACGTGAGCGGCAGGAGGATTCCTGCCGCTCATGAAGCCGCGTTGTCAAGAGCCTTCAGTTAAGCGACCGGGTTGAACATCTCGGTAGGGCGCCCATAAGTAACGTGTCCGGGCAGGCGGCTTCTCCGTTCCGGTCATAAACTCCGACAAGCCTACAACCGTGGCTGTTACCAATTCCCGTCGACACGCTGAGGAAATCATTTCGCCGGCATAGTCAATGCCCGCGGTTTCATTGCGAAGTTCGGGAACAGGACTGATAAGGTAAAGAGTCCATGCCGATCACAGGGACAAATCCGTTCAAGGGACGTCAGTATCCCGGCGACGTAATTCTGCAAGCCGTACGGTGGTATCTGCGATATCCGTTGGCCTACGAGCATGTCTCTGAGCTATTGGCAGAGCGGGGCCTGGAAGTGGATGCCAGTTGTGTTTGGCGTTGGGTGCAA
>DASYBJ010000173.1:0-23311 GCA_036500845.1 Acidobacteriaceae bacterium | reverse complement strand
AACGGGGTTGTAACGTTTAGCAGGGCGAATCTAAAGGGGTTTCGAGCACTCTGGAGAGGCCTCGCAGAAGCCTCTTTTTTTGCGAGTGTCACTTATTTCAGAATATGAAACCGCTGCAGGATGCGTTGCGCGCTTCGGAGACTTGGTCGGCAGCGGCGAGCACCACGCATCGAGGCGCGCCGGATCTTTTCCTGCTTCGCCATCTGACGGCTTCACCGAAAATTCATCGTATGTGGCGCTCAAACAGAAGATGTGTTTGTTGGCGGACCTCCCTTACTACCTTCTGGGGATGGACCCGCGTCCTTTCGTTCGGAATCATCGAGCAGAGCATTACAAACGACGACAAAACAAAGTGGGGAATGACGAATGCGCTTTTTTTCCGCCAAGTTGCTTGCAACGCTCCTGATAACCGGTGCCATGACCTTGACGATCGCCGGGTGTATGAAGAGCCCGCCACCGCAAGTTGGGGTAACGAACCCGGACGGTTCCGTCACGAATCCTGACGGATCCGTAACCTATCCGGCGGGTTCAAACCAGGCGAATCGCGAAGCTGCTCGCTCAAGCCCGCCACCTTCCTATGTTCCGCCTTCAGCTTCTGTGAAGGGTACACGACCGCCGGCCGTCCAGGCTCCTCGCCGCGCGACGATTCCGAGTGGCTCGCCTGTAGTGATCCGAACCGCCGAGGCGTTGAGCGCGAGCCGCAACAACGTTGGCGACCGTTTCAGCGGCGTTTTGAATCGAGCGCTGGTAAGCGCGAGTGGTGAGACGGTCGCCCCCAGCGGTACTGAGATCTCAGGCCAGGTGGTGGCATCGAAACGTAAAGGACGTTTCAAAGGCGCGGGAGATCTCGGGATTGAGCTCACATCTATCGGTGGAACACCCGTGAGCACGACGGAGTACGAGGCCGTGGGGAAGGGACGCGGCAAGCGTACCGCTGCCTTCATCGGAGGAGGCGCTGGATTGGGGGCATTAATTGGCGGACTGGCGGGCGGCGGCAAGGGGGCGTTGATCGGCGGCCTTTCCGGGGCCGGTGCCGGCACAGTCGCTGGAGCTTACACGGGCAACCGCGACGTAGTTATTCCCTCCGAGTCAGTCGTGACCTTCCGCCTCACGTCTCCGCTGGTTCTATAAAGCCGTCAACATCAGCAGTGATGAAAAGCCATGCTTTTGCATTTCTCCAGACTTGCGGAAGTAGACCGGGTACGCATGCTAGTCCATCTGCTCGGAAGCCAATCTTTAATTTTGAATGAAGGGGCCGTCAGCCCGCTGTGCCCAAACCTGTGGTTCGCCTAAGCGACAAACACCAACATTCGACCGCCGCTTTCAGGGGACGTTTAGAGGCCGCGATTTTTATTTAGCCACTCGCGCGTGTTCCATTGGGTCGATGCACCACCGAGACGCTCGAAGTGAATTCGCGGATCGTCCGACTGAGCGAGCGTCATCAGGCGTCTTCCGGTCAGCAGAAATCGTCTGGAGGCGCAAGCGAATATGTCGAGCACTACTTCCGCTTCGCTCCTGCCGGAACGCATGATTTCCGCGCCGGCCCCATTCGAATAGCGATCGAAGTGTTCCAGGACAAGTACCAGACCGCCAATTTCCGGTACTTCGAGATCCTCTGACATACACTCCTCCAAAGCGTCAAGATTTCGACCGTAATAGGACGGGAATGATAAGGAAAGCTTTAGAGAATCATGCATTAGGTCGCTGGAAGACCAGTTGGCGCAATCGATTGAGACAATCCGATAACCGTTCGATCCCAGCCAAGACAAGTCATCTTCGAGAAATTGATGGTTGCGATACAAGCAAATACTTCCGTCTCGAAGTATTCTCCAGTCCAGCCGATTCTCAGTTTCTTCTTCCAATGTAAACGCAGTCATCTTGCTCGGAGTGTAACGTGCTGTCAGTTGCTGAGGACTGGGTTTCTGGTGAGGTGATCCTATGGATCTAAGACCTGAGATTGAGGACCATTCCCACTCCTCTCGGAGATCCCTTCGGGATTCCCACATTCGCGTCACTCCGGCAGCCAGGTTTCCTGCCCTGTGCCGCAGTTTGAGTTTCTGAATTTCAGAACTGCAGGATACTCTCGCGCCGGTTGCAATGGTCCGCATTCATGAGTAGCGCGGATGATTGTGACGCGTTCGTATTCATTCGTCGATATAACGTTACATCCCGCGTATGTCCGCATGCTCATTGCGAGCTTTCCGCGCTCATCTATGGGCAAGATCTCATCGACGATTTCCGTGACTATTTCAGGCAGCATCAGGGCTTCAGGTTCGTTCACAAGGAGGGTCGCATCCGTTGGATGGATACGTAGTTGGCAAGCCTGAAGATTGAGGCCATATTGAACTGCAATTGAGATGCGTTGGCGAGCCTGCATCTCCTCTCGAAACGGCTGACCAAAGTGATTGTGCAAACGGCTCGCAGTCACTTGACCCGCAGCCAATCCTGTGATGAGCGCTAAACCGCTGAGCCACAATGCAAGCTTAACCATGCAGTCGTTTCCGGAAGCACCAGCAGATGAAAGAGCTGTCCGCTTCTCAACCCACCATTTTGCAACTGGAAGTCTTCCTCCCGCAACCATCGCCTAAATGCCACCTATTTCTTCGAACAAGTGGCGCTGCCGAACTTCCCGCAAAAGGGGTTTCTCCCTAGATCAGTGCTCTTTCTTTGACCTCGAGATAGCGATTGAGCAGAGCAGTGGTCATCTGCTGCGGGGTAGTTTCGAGCGTCAACGCACCCTGTTCACGCAACTTGGCCAAGAGCAATTCGCGCCGTTCAACCAATTCCTGCGCCGCTGCCCTCTCGAACATTTCCTCGGCGGTCGAGGGGCGCGAAGCGGCAACCTGTGTCAGGTCCGTTTGCTCGATGGCGACGAATAGAACTAAGTGACGGCGCAGCAAAAGCATCGCTCCGTCGATCACTTCCGGACGCATTGCGGTCTCCGCAAGATCGGTCAGCCACAGAGTCAGGCAGCGCCGTGGTTGCATGCGGTTTAGGGTGACGCTGGCCTTCAGATGATCCGCTTCGCCGGATTCTCCTTGGACCAGAGCGAGAGATTCCATCAACTGGCGAAGATGACTTGCGCCTTTGCCGAGTCCAACGCGCTGCTGAATATCGCGGCCATAGGCGAGAAGGCCAACGCGATCTCCGGAGACCATCGCTAAACGAGCTAAGGCAAGCGCCGCCGTCGCCGAATAGTCCAGCTTGGTCCTTTCCCCGACTCGCGCTTGGAGGAGCCGCCCAGCGTCCATAACCACCCAAACAGGTTGGCTTCGCTCGATCTCGTATTGTTTGGAGACCAGCATGCCACGCCGTGCGGCCGCGGTCCAACAGATGTCGCGGAGATCGTCACCGTCGCGGTACTCACGGAGGCTTTGAAAATCGCGGCCCAGCCCGCGCTGCTTACGTCTCCGCAGTTCAAGACTGAATTGCCGGTTCTGCATGAGAAAAAGTTCATCCTGGTCCGAGGGGCGAATGGCTGGGTAAATTCGGACGGTTTGCATTAAGTCGGCCATCGCCCAGCGTTCCACCAGGCCGAGCGAACTGCGGTAGCGGAGAAAGAGCCGGCCAGCCTCATGGTCGCCCCGAGCGCGTGGAACGAAGCTATAGCGCATCTGGACGTTCAGGTTGGGATAGGCTTTGCAGGCAAGGGACTGAGGAGTCTCTACGAACGCCGAATCCAAGTCATCGATCGCCGTTATCAACAGCGGCACTGTTCCTTGCTGCAAAATCGAGAGTTCGACCTCCACCAAATTGCCGATCGAAGCCGCTGAAATCCAGGTCCGGCTTGCTTTTATCCGTGCTGGTGCAGGAAGACGCATGCCGTCAAGGATCGACAGCACCAGGACTAAGGTATTCCAGAGCAGAATCGCCCAAACTAAGCCGGGCACAAAGAAGGCTGGGGCGAGCAATAGTGTTCCGCTGAGTAAGAGCAGCAGCGTGCGCCGCGTAAATCCAAAAGCCAGCCTGCCGCGAACCACCGCCGAGGCCTCCCGGCGCGGCGCAGCGAGAGCAGTGGCAATCATTCTTTTGGCACCGGCACTGCGGCGAGGACGTCGCCGACGATCCTATCGGGATCGTAACCCTCCAGTTCCGCCTCCGGCTTCAGGAGGATGCGGTGACGGAGGACAGGTGGAGCTGCCCGCTTGAGATCGTCGGGAAGAAGATAATCCCGCTGGTCGAGAGCGGCGTACGCCTGAGCCACGACCATGAGGCCGATCGCAGCCCGGGGGCTCGCGCCTAACGCTAGCAACGGCCATTCCCGGGTACGGCGAACGATCGCGAGCAGGTAGTCGTAAAGCTCCGGTTCAATCCTTACCTGGCGCACCTCTTGCTGGGCAGATTCGAGTAAGCCCGGGCTCAAAGGTTCGAGCACCATCGATTCCAGACCTCCGGGCCCGGCGGCGGCATGGAGCTCCAGCACCCTGCGCTCGTCTTCCACCGTTGGATAGGAGACACGCAGCTTCATGAGAAACCTGTCGAGCTGCGCTTCGGGCAATGGATAGGTACCCTCGAAGTCGATTGGATTCTGAGTTGCGAAGACCGTAAAGAGCTCAGGAAGCCCATGCCGCATGCCATCGATTGTGACCTGCCGCTCCTCCATACACTCGAGCAGGGCGGCCTGCGTGCGGGGAGGCATCCGATTGACTTCATCGACCAGCAAAAAGCTCGTGAAAACCGGTCCCTTATGGAGAACAAACTCTTGGGTCGCGACTCTGAAGATATTCGTGCCGAGAATGTCTGCGGGCATCAGGTCCGGCGTGGATTGAACGCGTTGGAATTCGAGGTCCAACACCTGCGCGAGAGACTTGACGATCAATGTCTTTGCGATGCCGGGAACACCTTCAACAAGTGCATGGCCGCGGCAGAGGACGGTAAGCAGAGTCTGCTCTACAAAGGCGCTTTGCCCGGCAATTATCTTGCTCAGTTGCTTCCTGCCATGCTCGAGCACCCGCGCGGTCGCCTCCAGAGCCGGCATCGGTTTCATATCAATCGGCAGGGAGTTTTGGTCCAAGGCTTCGTTCCTTTCCCGCGACTTTGCGCAAGTGTTTGCTGTGATCGCTAAGAGCCTGGACGAATGCCAGCGCCTTCTTTTCTGAAAGTTGTCCGCCAAAAGCGGCGGTTTCCCCTGCAATCATAGTTTCACTCAGGCCGTCGGCGTCGTAACCAAAACGGTGAACGATCGTTCGCGCGGCCTGCTCTGCCCCGAGTGCAATCTCGATTCCGGCGTATTTCTCGAGATCCTGGCGAAACCGTTGATAAGCGATCGTGACCGCAGTGTTCGTCGCTCCGGCTCGATGGTAGAGCGCACCCAAAGATTTCACGAACTCAAGGGACGAAGCGCGCGGTGCAGCCGGATCGGGACGCAGAGGCCCGCTTCTGCGTCCATAGCTGGCTAGCAACAAGGCGCCTACCAGGCCAAACTGCCACCAAATGAGGTGGACGGGGGTTCCTTCAACGAACGACCAGAGGGATCGGCTGTCGTTGTGGAGAGATTCGTCCCATAAGACGTGCGTTCCCGCCGGACCCACGCTATTCAAGAGCAGGCTCAGATTGTCGCCGCGCACGATCCCTGAGTTCTCGAGCGGCAGTGGGCCTGCCCACCAGATAACTTGACCCTTGTCGTAGCGATAGGTCACGACCACGGGCTTGTTGTTGCAAAGAAAGGCTGTGTGATGCCGTGGATTGACCTCGGTCCAAACTGCTGCCGGTTGAATGCGCACAGCGCCGGAGTCTGCCAGGTTATCGAATCCATTCGGTGTCGCCCGGCACTCCCTTTCGAGCACTGTCGAGTCGAGATGAGCTTCATCTTCGGGGATCAGGAGTGCTCCTCGCATTCCTGTAGTGAGGACGCGCCCCCCCTGCTGCAGCACTTTCAGCACGGCGTTCCGGCTGCTGGTGAGGCCATAAGGGTAGGGCTCCGCAAGGATAAGCGTGGTATGCGCATCGGCTTTGACGGAATCCAAGGGTTGAGTCCATCGTTCAACCTGGTACCCAGAACGCTCCAGCAGCAGATATGCAGCCTTGGCGCCGAACGAACCGGTTGAGTAGCTGGAAGGAACCACGTCAACTTCATCTTCCGCCGGTGCGACGATCGCGATCAAGATGACGATCAGCAGCGCCATTGCGAGACAGGATAAAAGCAAGAGCCGATCTCTCTTCTCGAGCCCAACCGGCCACTTCATCGCGCAGCCAGCCTTTCGAAGAGCACTCGGGCCTGCTCATACTCCTGCTTACCGGCCGGATAATGGCCGTACCAGATACATTCAAAGGTACGAGTAAGCGCGTCCAGTTCAGAGCGATGTTCGTTGCCGGGTCGAAGAATTGCCAGGTATTCGCGCGGAGTGCGAGTGCGATCCGCCGAATATAGCCCTCTCGACTCCAAACGGGCAATGGCCGCCCAGTAGAGCCCATGGATGGCCTCACGCCAGCGTCCGGCCTGCGAAAGTTCCTGGGCTTCGTCTCGCCAGCGCCGCCAATCGCGAGTGGAAAGAGAGTTGTCCTGCGATTCGTTGGCGGCCGGGAGAAAGCCGAGCCCTTGACGCCGGGACTGTGCCACAAACCACCAGATAAGAGCGGTGCAGGAACCGAGCACCACGGTTCCCATAAATAAGCGCGTTAGCCAGCGACCACGACCACGATTAACTGCGAAGCGCGCCAGGTGCCGGTCCAGCCATTGCAACACTCGATTGATTGCCCTTGCGAATAAGCTCGGCTGCGTTATGTGTTTGAACTCGCTGGTTGCGAGAATGTTGGAGAGTGTGCGCTTGGCCTCGCTCCCATTCCGGGCGCCTTGCAATGGAACTGCCTGATCGTCGAGTTGTCCGGCCCCGAGCTGCTGGTCTTGCTGCAACCTGTTCTCCGCTTCCTCCAGTAGGCGTATCACTTCCGTCTGGGCCTTCTGCGTGCTTTTTGTGCCTTTCGACGACGCGGCGGTGTCGAGTACATTGCGGACCCACGCATAGCTCACGTGCCGTGCTCCAATCGCGGTTCGGACGTCGTTATCCGGTCCGACACCCGACGGCAGACAGGCTTGCCTCGTCGCGTCCTTGGCGCAATTCGAAACAAGTGTTTCCAGCTTCTGCAGGTGCACTTGGTACTCTTGCGCAGTGACTGTTTGAACAGGCGGGAGCGGCCCTGCAGCCGAGGCGATCAGCGAAGACGCGGCAACAGTCCAGGCGAGGATAAGCTTTCCCCGGCTCATGCCGGATCGAATCCTGCTCCGGCACCATCCGGAGCAGATGTTTGTTCCGCAACTTTCTCGGCTTCGATTGCGCGATCCAGCATCCACTCCACGTCAAATCCCTCTTTACGGATACGGGCATCGAAATAGAACAGCGTTAGCCCGATGCCGTAGATGGGTAACGTAAGCACATGGCTGATGAAGCCCATCCCGAAAGTGTAGATGTTCATGCCAATCGGAACGGCGTTTCCGGCTCTGAGTATCAAGGGAATTGCGGGAAGAATGAAGAAACCCGCCACGAGCGATTGAGCTGCCACGGCTATGAGCAGCAAAACGAAGATCTTTGAGCGGAGTCCCTTAGAAAGCAGTACGCTTCTCCGCAAGGCCGGCCGAATGCCGATGCTTTCAAACGTACTGGCGGCGTTTGCCAGGGAGTAGCGAAGCATCAACCACACAGAGAGTGGGAATGTGACGAGGAGCACTAAGCCCGCCAATGCGTAAATAAACGCGAGTATATTCGCTCCCCACAAGCTGCGGATGCCCGCAGCGAGCGACACCGGTACGAAGATCGCCACGCCAGCGATCAAAATCGGAGTGCCAGCAACCAAAAGTACGGTCGCACTGAGAAGAACATAGCGGAACCACCGTGCCCGAACCTCCGAATAGGACTGGGCGATGCCGATCTTCTTGCCCAAATAGAGCGCGGTAACGGCACGGTTCATCGCCGCTAAAACCACGGCGAGCGCAAGAACAAACACGCCCCAGGAAAGGATGGAGCCAACGCCCCCCATGGCTGCTGCGGCGGAGGGTGGCCACTGCTTACCGAACAAAAAACGTAACCCAAGAACCTGAGCCAGCTGCCAAAGTAGAAGAATGGCCGCACCGAAAGCCGCAATGCCGACGAACGTGAGAAATCGGACACGATAGAGTTGAAATGTGCGATCTAGAATCTCACCGAGGTTGAGCGGCCGTAACTCTATCTCCATGGAACCCGTCCCGGAACAACCTGACCCTGTCTCCAAATCCACTTATGGCGTGGCATGAGGGTAGCACAGGCCGGCCGCGAGAGCCACGGAACGCTGTTCACACGGAACGCTATTCTCAGGACTTAGGTGAAATTTGCACAAGGTTCCGAGTGCCATTCACAGCACTTTTTTGCCGCGCTTGCTCGCGCTCCTTCCAGGAGGTCAGGTTGACACCCTGCAGCCGGGCGGCTGCGGAGCCTATGAGCGTGGACAGCCTTAACAAATGCTTGGCGCGCAGCGGTCCGATTAACTTATGTTCGCTGATCCAGTGAAAGGCCGCACTTACCGAACAGCCACACTGGCTGCAATCCGGATTGCCTCCAAAGACGCACGGCTCGACCTGAGTTTTGAAGTCGGCCGAATAGTTCCGGGACATCCTGGAGAAGTTACATTCGTTGGGCGACTCGGGAGGATGGAGCAGGGCTAGAGCATATCCTTCGGGAGTAAGAAGCTTGCGGTAGAGGCGGCTCAACCGCGGAAGTTCCCGGGATACGTAGGCGCGCTGATCCGCAGTCAGGCGCTCTGCGCTCTCCTCTCCCCTTTGCGGCGTATACAGACTTACCCAAATGGATTGCACCTCCGGCCGCTCACTCCAGAAGCGGACATATTCCTCCAAATATCCGTGCCGTTTAAGCATCGGCGCAGTGATCGTCCAGTGGATATTCACCCGTGTGCCGGCGATATTTTCGAGGATCCGGTCGTAGGTCGCAGGCTTGCGGCGGACGTCGTGATGTTCCGGCAAACCGTCGATTGAAACCGCCACGGTTATTCCGGGTAATTTCATCCAATCGGCGGGAATTGGGATCACGGCACTGGTAACCACCATGGCCCAGATGCGCCGGCGGCTCAACTCAGGCAGGATACGGCTTAGCTCACGATGGCGGATCATAGGTTCACCGCCTACCAACGTCACCTGAAGAGGCTTGTGCCGATCGACCAAGGAGAGCACTCCTTCGACCAGGTCGTCCCCACGTTTATCGCTCAGTTCGCGTAGTGTGATCCCCCCGCCTAGATGATCGTCTCCATACGCGTAGCACCCCGGACAGCGTAACGGGCACTCCCGCGTAATCTCGATCGAGAGGATAGGAGAGTGGCCACGGAGAATCTTTCCCCAAGACTCGAATATGTTCTGAACCTGCAAAGTCGCTCCTCCATATTTTTTGGCCAACGCAGCCTGGAAACAGTGGATCAGGCTTGCGGATTGTTTACGAGCAAGCCGCATCTTGTATGCGGCATGATTTCAGCTGATAAACCTAGTATTCCGGATGATTCTGGCGATGGACGATGAACTTCGCGACTGTCCCGTAGCGAACGATTGGTGCTTATCAATGATGAATCGGAGATGTTCCGGAGAATTTGCGTCTGAGTTACTAAACCTTATGATTGCAGAATCCGCAGCTCCCGTCATAAGAACATCAGAACACATCCGTCCGCGTGCTGCTTGAGAGTGCCGAGTCGAATTGGCGGAACATCTCATGAGGTCTCGTTATGTCCGAAGGGCTCCGGCTGTTTTGAGCGTTGCTGCGTGCTAGCACCAACAGTCTCACGCCCACTCCCAAACCCTCATTTATGAGACGCTCTGCGCCGCCAAAACGATTCGCGGACCTCGGCTGAGCGATAGAGGCCGTGCGATCAAGCCTGCCCAGCGGGCGACCAGCAGGGTTCGAGGAGAAAAAGATCGCCAAGCAGGCGGTCTGCAGCTACAATTTTAACTAACTGGTTAATCAATGACGGAGAAATCGCAAAACGAAGAGACTGACCGCGCCGACCGGACGCGCAAGAAGATCCTGGGCGCAGCGATCCATCAGTTCAGCCGGCATGGATTAGCGGGGGCCCGCACTGACGCGATTGCCCAGGCAGCTAAGGTCAACAAGGCTCTCCTCTACTACTATTTCGGGAACAAGAATGGCCTTTACTCCGCCGCTCTGGAGGATGTAGCCAACAAAATTGCCGAGAGCTCAATCGCTGCACTGGAGTCCGGCGTGACCGCCGGCGAGAGTTTGTTACGGCTGGCGCTCAATCATTTCGACCGTGTCTGCAGCCAACATGAGTTTCAAAACTTGATGCAACAGGAAATGGTTCGCTTCCATCGCGGACAGAGCGACATCATGCCCATGCTGGCGCGCTCTCTTTACCGTCCGCTTCTCAAAAGAATGCAAGCGGTGATAGAGGAAGGGATTGGTACCGGCGAGTTATGCGAAATCGACTGGCTCCAGGTGCTCTATTCGTCGTTCGGAGCGAATATCATGTATCGTCTCAGCGCTCCTATGATGCGGGTCGCCCTGCCGGTCGAGACAACTGACAGGCTTGCTCCGGACGTCAGGCGAAAGGCCGCACTCGAAGTCTTAGGCCAATGTCTCTTTAGCGACCGAAACCACGGTCTGAAGCTGGCGCAACATGTGCTTGCGTCCTCCCCATCTCCAACTGTCAAGGAGACCACACCGAAATCTAAAGAGCTTGCGGTCAGGAGATCCCGATGAAGGCGCGACGCCGGGTCTTCATTCTCATTGGATTTTTGCTAGTCAGCACCCTCGTCTTCTACCTGGTTACTTCCCGCCGCTCAGGCGATCTGCAGCTGATCGGCACTGTGGACGCGAATGAAGTAGTCGTTAGCTCGCGTATTCCCGGACGGCTGCAGACGCTAAGTGTAGATGAAGGCCAGAAGGTTCAGGCGGGGCAACTGGTTGCGACAATTGAGTGCCGAGACCTCGAAGCGTCGCGTGTAGCTGCAGCCGCGACTGCACAAAGCGCGAAGTTCAAAGTTTTGGAATCCAGCGAAACCCAACGCCAAGCAGCCGGCCAGACATCGAGCCAAGTTTTGAATGCCGAGGCGCAATTGCGAGTTGCGCAAGCAGCGCTATTGCAGGCTCAAGCGCAGTATGAGCGCCAGGACGCTGATACGCGGCGCACAGCCGCTCTTGCTCAGCAGGGCGTGATGAGCGAGCAGGCTCGGGATGAGGCAGTGACCTCGCTGAATGCAGCGCAGGCCGCCGTGGATGGAGCGCGGCATAGTGTAGCGGCCGCTGAGGCTTCGCTCAAGGTAGCCCTGGCAAATACAAATCAAGCGAAAGCCGCCGTGCAGACAACTGCCGCAACCAGGCAGGAGATGAGGAACGCGCAGGCCCTCTTCGATCAGGCGCAGGTTGAGTTGGGCTATGCGCAAATCGTCTCCCCGGTGACCGGAATCGTCAACGTGCGAGCGGCACGCCCGGGCGAAGTTGTCGCTGCCAGCACGCCGATCGTGACGGTTGTGGATCTAACGCAGACTTGGGTCTATGCACCGTTGCCGGAAACGCAGAGCGACTCAGTTCAGCTTGGAGATATGCTGCGCGTGGTTATGCCCAGTGGAGCGACAACCGAAGGCAAGGTTATCGCCAAGCTGGTTGAGGGTGACTTCGCCACGCAACGCGATGTGAGCCGCAACAAGAGGGACATCAAGACCGTTCAGCTCAAACTGCTGATCGACAATCCGGGAATGCGCTACGTGCCGGGAATGACCGCCGAGGTGTACATCCCGAAAAGCAAGCTGGTTGAGCGATGACGAGCTCGGCAGCTCACCGATCTGAAGCCGTTCCCGGCGCTGCGATCGCTGTGGAGAATATTGTGAAGCGGTATGGAGATTTCGAAGCTGTCGGGGGGATTAGCTTTAGTGTCGCCGATGGTGAGATCTTCGGTCTTCTGGGGCCAAACGGCGCCGGCAAAAGCACTCTGATCCGCATGATGACTACGCTTATTCCGGTCACCAGTGGGCGCGCCGTCATCGCCGGGCACGACGTCTCGCATGAACCGGACGCGGTTCGGCGGGCCATTGGAGTGATTCCCCAAGCATTGACCAGCGACATCGACCTGACAGTTGAAGAAAATCTATCGATCTATGCCAAGCTGTACGACGTTCCGAAGGCGAGGCGCGAACAGAACATTACGGAACTCCTCGAAGCTGTCGATCTATTGAAGTGGCGTAACGCCCAAACCAAGACTCTGTCAGGAGGTATGCGGCGACGGCTCGAGATTGCGCGCGGGCTGATTCACAATCCCCGGATATTCTTTCTGGACGAACCGACGACTGGTCTCGATCCTGTCTCGCGTGTAGCGGTATGGGAGATGTTGAATGATCTAAAGAACCGCCATCACCTGACCATGTTGATCACCACGCACTACATGGACGAGGCGGATCGGCTATGCGACCGCATTGCCATCGTCGATCACGGAAAGCTCGTGGCATTGGACACACCCATGGCGCTCAAGGCCAGTGTTCCAGGAACCAATGTGGTGGAAGTTGGGTTTACCAGAGACTCCGACGAGTTGCTCGAACTGCTTCATCGCTTGCCTGGAGTAACGGCGGTGCAGCCGAAGAGTGGCGGGATGTACCGAGTGCTTACTTCAGATGGTTCACTCACGACAGCTAAACTCGTTGAGCTGGCCTCCAGACGCGGAGATCCGATCAAATCCCTGAGCGTCCAAAACACGACGCTTGATGATGTTTTCGTACATTACACCGGGAACCAACTAAGAGATGAACAAGTCAAGGCGCATGGCTATGTCATGCCGGATCGTCCGGGGATGCGTCCATGAACCGGATGATGGCAATCGTTGAGCGGGAGATGAGGAAGTTCTTCCGCTCTCCTGCCCTGATGCTGACCGCGATGATTCTTCCATTGGTGCAGCTCATCATTCTGGGCAACGCTTTCGGAGGGAAGATCCGCGGAGTCCGTATGGGAGTCGTCGACCAGGACCACCATTCCCAAGCCGTGAAGGTTCATGAGGCATTTGATTCCATCGCCGCGAACATCCGAACCTTTATCACTGTTCCGTATGACAATCAGCGGAAGGCAGTCGACGATGTACGCAACGGAAAACTGGGCGGGGTGGTCGTCATTCCGCCGCAATACTCCCGACGGGTTCTTGCAGGAGATTCGCCCCAGGTTGGCCTAGTCGTCGATAATTCGGATCAGTTCGTAAGCAGCAGCCTTGAAGCGGAGATGCAGTCCGTTGTCGACGGACTGAACGCACCGCTTGTCGCACCCAAGGTGACCGCCAAGATATCGCTCGAAACAGTGGAACTCTATCCATATATCGAGTACATGAAGTTCCTTCTCTCCGGCGCCATCAGCCTCGCGATGTTCGTTTCGGTGATGATCGGAGGAGGAATGTTGTACATCGACGACAAGGCGCGAGGGGTACACGAAGGTTACCTCGTGACTCCAATCAACAAGCTCGAATTGGTCATGGGGCTCAACCTGGCAGGGGCCATCAAAGCCGTCCTTTCCGGAGTTGTGCTGACTGTACTCGGCTCGTTGTTGGCTGGGCTCAGCTCCATATTCCATCCCGTTACAGCTCTAGAACTGCTGCTTCTGATTGTCTCAACCTCGATTGCTTTTAACGGAATGATGTTCCTTATGATGGTTCGTGTCGACGATCCTTTGGTGCCTCGCGCCATGTTTGGGGTTCTCAATACCCTGCTCTATTTCCCTAGTGGCGCGGTTTATCCGATTTCCTCGTTCCCCGTCTGGCTGCGGGCGATTGCCGTCGTCGATCCTTTCACATACGCAGTGCACGGTTTGCAATCCGTCCTGCTCAAGAATGCGGGCTTCGCGGCGATTGCAACAGACTTGATCTTTCTCTTTGGCTTCGGAATGACAACCCTTCTGATCGCCACTCCGTTGTTCAAACGCACTCTCTAATAGTCTTCCTATAGGAAGAGAGGGTCAGCTTTAATGCGAGGCGACGAGGACGACGAAGGTTCCGGGTAGCATGCTGGGGCGAGGATGCGGGTTGGCTGCTGTAGCTTCTGGACGGGGACCAAAGTCGGCTGCCACCAGATAGACGCGCTTCCCGTCCGGATCGAGCGCCAGCGTGCGCGCTCCCTTTTGGGTGGCAAGGTTCTGAACCACGGTGTATTTGTCAGGTGAGTCCTCGTGGACAACCGTCAGGGTGCCGTCGCTATTCGAGCTGAGAATGTATTTGTCCTTCGCTGAAAATGCGCAAGCATCAGGACCGTCTCCGATTGCAGGAGTTGCCACAACTTTGCCTGTGTTCGCGTTTACAACAACCATCGTCTTGTTGTCACAAACGGAAAATAGCCGGCGGCTGATTTGATCTATGGATAAGCCAGAAGGACTCTCGCAGGGGGCTAGAGGCCAATTCGCCAACGCAGTGCGAGACTTCGAGTCCAAGTGAACAATCTCGTTTTTATCCTCGATGTTCACGAACATCGAACCCTTGCCGTCAGCGACAGGAAATTCCGGCTTGCCAGGAAGCGGAATGGTCGCAACCACGGCGCCCGTCTTCGCATCGATTACGCTCGCATCCTTACTCTGCCCATTGAACGCCCATACTGTATTGGTGAGAGGGTCGAAGGCCATACCATCTGGATTTTTGCCTGCGGGAATCTCTTTGAGAATCTGAAATGTCTTCCGGTCAAAAACGGCGACCTGGTTGCCTCCTCCATCGCTGATGTATCCGAGGCCATTGTTGCCAAAAACGACACCATGCGTCCGGTGCAAACCGCCGATCTCGTGCACCTGCTTTCCAGTTTGAGTATCGATTACGATTACGTGGTCGCCGCGGGTGACGTACAAGAGCTTCGACACAGGATCAACAGAGAGGTAGTCCCAGCCCCCATCCCCGCCTACTTTCCACTTTGTTTCAATATGGAACGGTCCCTCGGCTTGAGCTGACGAGCCAGCCCAAGAGGTGACCGTGACCGCCAGAGCAGCGAATGCCGCCCGTCGCAGCAGAGCCTGAAATTTCATACGATCTCCTGGGTCTCAGCTCATGCTCTTGAGCCGGAGATGAGACTTTTCGATTCTGGATTCCGGACGGAGTCTAAATGGCCTTCCTGAAGAAAGCCTGAAGGTGAAAGGGAGGGCAGGTTGACGGTGACTCTGGTGCCCGATCCGGGTTCGCTTTGAACCTCAATCGATCCTCCGCAAGACTCCGTGATTGCTTTGCAAATTGCCAATCCGAGCCCTGTACCGCCTGTTCGACGTGAACGCGAGGGATCGCCGCGATAGAAGCGTTCGAATAGATGAGGAAGTTCCTCCGGGCCGATGCCGCTGCCTGTGTCTTGGATTTCTAACGTAACGGTGTTTTCATGCGCGGTTACCCTGACCCATACGGCACCGCCTTCAGGCGTGTGTTGAAGAGCATTCAGGATCAGATTTGTCAGCAAAGTATCACATGCTTCGACCGACAAGCGAACGGCTGCGGCGGACGTGATCTCGAGTACAAGCCGTACTCGTTCGAGCTCCGCGAAGGTTTCCATCTGCATGCCCACTTCGCTCACGCGAGCTGAGAGATCAGTGCTCTCGGAGGAAGCGGATTTCGAGTCGGGCTGTTCGAACCGAGCAAGCGTCAGCATCCTTTGGACCAGTTCCTCCATCCGGCCGCAATCGGCAAGGCAGGTCTCAAGCCCTAAGGCATACTGTTCGGCGGTGCGGGGCTTTGAAGCAAGCAACTGAAGAGATGATTTGATGATGGTGACCGCGGTCTTCAACTCATGCGCCGCGTCATGAACGAAGGCCTGCTGCTGACGGAGCGATTGCTCCAGACGAACCATAGCAGAGTCGAGCGCGCTGGCTAGTACGTTGAGTTCCTGCACAGACGAGGCAGACGCAGGTGCGTGGAACTGCCAATGCCGGGGCGTGATAGCGGCGGCGGCCAAACTGAGTTCCTCAAGAGGTCGAAGGCCGCGGCGAAAAAGAACAAAAAGAACTGCTCCTGTCAAAAGAAGGAGCATCGAATTAGCGAGGATGAGGAATCTCGCCACCTCCCCCATCGCATGTCTCACGGGCCTGAGGGGGGCGGCGTAGAAGATGGTGACCGGCCGAGCAATCCCGGGTCTATCCTCCGCCAGGTCGATCTGCCGGATTCCGTGAATTGCCAAGCCTCGGTACGATTTGCCTGCCAACTGAAAGTCCCTGCTATGACCATTGGCGTCAAAGGCTGCCTCGACCGAGGGATTCCAGGTGGCTGATTGGGCAACCATCCGCCCAGAAGGTTCGCGAACCTCCCACAGATCCTCCCGCTGCAGATCGATCGCATTGGGATAGAGCATCACGTTGTCGCCTTCATCTTCGGCATCCCGCACGGCGCCAAGTAAAGAATCCGCCCGCCCACGCAGCATGATGTCGAAAGAACGAAGACGCTGCCGCTGTTCATAGAGCAAGGTAGCAGCGGTGGTACAGAGGGCAAGCGCCAACTCGAGCAAAAGAACGGTAAGGATCAGGCGCCGCGTCAGGGAATAAGGTCTCATTCTGCACCCTCCCGTGGCGAGGCGAGCAACCGATAGCCCCGGCCACGCAGCGTTTCGATCCATTGGGTGTCTTCACCGCGATTGAGCTTGCGTCGGAGATTAGAGATATGCGCCTCAATTACGTTGGAGTGGCGTTCCCAGTTGTAATCGTAAAGGTGCTCGAGCAGCTTTTCTTTAGAGACGATGGAACGGGGGCGATAACTGAGATATTCAAGGATGCGATATTCCGTCGGGGAGAGTTCAATTTCATCGCCGTCCCGCATCACCGTCCGCTCCAGAGTGTCGATCGTTAGGCGGCCAATCTGGATAACCGGATTGCCTACACCCTTACCTCGGCGAATCAGGGCCTTGGCGCGCGCCAGTAGCTCTCCGAGATCGAATGGTTTGCCCAAATAATCGTCGGCACCCGCATTGAGAAGTTCGATGATGGATTCTTTGCCGGAGACAGCAGTCAATACGAGCACTGGAACATTCTGCCCTTTAGAGCGAAGACGTCGCAGGAGCTGCAGTCCGTTTATGCCGGGAAGCATCAAGTCCAGCACAAGCAAATCGTAGTTCCCCGACTCCCCAAGCTGAGAGCCATCTCTGCCGTCGTTCGCGATGTCGACCGCATAGCCAGGACCCTCGCGGAGCGCAGTCGCGATGTTTTCCGCCAGCCTGAATTCGTCCTCGACCACCAACACTCGCATAGCTCTTGTCTACGCCGTTCCAATTAATTTTTCCTGAATGCCTTGGACCGAATCAAGTTTGATTCTATGGGAGGGGCAGCCAAGGTGAGTTCCCTGCCTGATTGGTCGATCCAAGGAGCTCTCGGCCAAAGGTAGACCTGCAAGGATGCCTCGCGCCAGCCATCTTTTGCCTGTCACGTCCAAGGGGTAATCGCCTAGAATTCCCCGCATGGATAACGAGGACCTGTGCAAACTTTGGGAAGAGCATACGCGGGATGAGTTCGTCACCCATGACGTCGAAGCGACCCTGGAGACAATGGTTGAAGACGCGTATGTAAATCACATTCCGGTGATGACTGGCGGGTACGGAAAAGCGGCGCTCCGCGAGTTCTACGCTGACCGGTTTATCCCTTGCATGCCCCGAGATACGACGCTCACCCCTGTCTCGCGCACCATTGGCCAGGACCGGTTGGTGGACGAGATGGTCTTCGCATTCACGCACACGTGCGAGATGCCTTGGATGCTACCGGGCATTGCTCCGACGCACCGGCGAGTAGAAATCCCGCTCGTGGCCATCGTGAACTTTCGCGACGGAAAAATCGCACACGAGCATATTTATTGGGATCAAGCTTCAGTGCTGAAGCAGATTGGACTTCTTGAGGATGCTTCCCTTCCCGTCTTTGGCGTCGAGACCGCCCGCAAAATACTGAATTCGAAGCTTTAGATAGAGGGTGGGCCTCATTTCTCAATCGCAAATGACGCGGCTATACGACTGCGTTTCGGGCAATGACGTTGTGGTAGAACTCCGCGCTGAGTTTGGGGATGCGCTTCTGCGTTTTGAAGTCGACGTAAGTGATGCCGAAGCGCTTGTCGTAGCCATCGGCCCACTCGTAGTTATCAAGGAGGCTCCAGAGGAAGTAGCCCTTCACCGGTACGCCATCTGCCGTAGCGCGCTGAAGCTGTGTGAGGTAATTGCGGAGATACATCACGCGATCGGAATCGTAGACGTGGCCGTCGGGAGCGACCTGATCATCCGAAGAGCAGCCATTTTCCGTGATATAGAGCTCTTTCACTCCCCAGAGTTTTGTGACCGTCCTCGGCACCCAGTACATTGCTTCTGGTCCAATGGTGAGCCAGGGGGAAAACATGTGTGGGTAAGAGGAGGGGTTCCGTACGATGGTGAAGCCGAGCTTATTGTCCGCAGCCCTGGCATAGGAGGCCGTATAGATGTTGACACCGATGAAGTCCATTGGGCTAGAGATAATCTTTAGTTCCTCGGATGTGAATTTTGGGGCAGCAGCGCCGAGCCCTTCAAGATAAGCGTCTGTGTATTTGCCCTCCATGAGCACGGTAAGGAAGCGGGCGTTCTCTTCGCGGAAAGCGGTCTCAGCGGCAGTAATATTCTCTGGAGTTTCAATGATGGGAACGACAGGCTCCGGATTATCGGGGATACCGACGCGCGTGCCGGGCCTACCGGCTGCGCGGATTGCCTGTACAGCGAGGCCATGCCCGAGGACCACATAATGATTAAGCTGCGCATGTTTTGCCTTGTCGAGTTGGAGACCAGGGGCATGCCGGCCTTCACGGTAACCAATGTCAACGAAGGATCGCATTTCGTTCATAGTCATGAAGTACGAAATGCGGTCGGAGAGCTGACCGACAGTATAACCGCAGTAATCTGCGAAGGCCTTGGCAGTGTCCTTGTTCTGCCATCCGCCCTTGTCTTCGAGCGCTTGAGGAAGGTCCCAATGATAGAGAGTGCAATAAGGCTCGATGCCAGCGTTGCGAAGCGCATCTACCATGCGCTTGTAAAAGTCGATGCCTTTGGGATTGGGTGAGCCAGTTCCCTGCGGGAATATGCGCGGCCATGCGATGGAGAAGCGACAGGTCTTCAATCCGATGGCCTTCATGATCGCGATGTCTTCTTTGTAACGGTGGTAGTAATCATCAGCAACGTCGCCTGTGTCGCCGTTGTAGGTCTTTCCTGGCGTGTGTGAAAAGGTGTCCCAGATGGAGGGGCCGCGTCCATCTTCATTGACCGCTCCCTCAACCTGATACGAGGCCGTTGCGGAACCCCAAAGGAATCCGTCGGGGAAAGAACGAGAGGTGGCGCCGACAGGGGGAGAGGAGGTTTGCGACTGCATACTTGCAGGAGCGGCGTGCGAGGTGAGAGGTGATACGGCAATTGTGGCTCCAGCAGCAGCGGCGCTACCCAGTTTGAGGAAGTCTCTCCGGTCCATCGTTTCTCCGAGCGATGCTCTATATCGCTTCAACCAAGGTATCTGTTTAAGCAAAAATGGTCACGCCGGATTGTCGGACAGGAGAGTCTCTCAAATAGGCAGTGAATGCTCGATCCGGTCTCGATGGGCATAAACGAGGAGCGCCAAAATGGGAGCCAATCATGTGGACAACGAACCAGTCAATATTCTCGTTTTCAAGGTTCGTTGTGTTCTTCTGTTTTCTAATCAATGTCAAAAGGTCAGTCGAGGGAGCACAAACGTACGAAGAGATGGCTTTTGAAGCGACCTCGTAAGGCGCGAGCGGGTGTAATATGCTCTGCCTGCGCGTGCCGCCTAGCTAAATTGAAGTGAAAACGCAGAGACCGGGAAGTTGCGAGGGGCTTTGTGCTTTAGTACCGGGTTTCTTCATGCGTTGCGAAGAGTTGATGCTGGCAAGCCTAAAACTTTTGCTGGACCGCCCTTACCCGCGATCAATCCGTTCGTCATCTCCACAACATCCGCAGTGTGCTCTTTTTAAGCTTCGGCCATTGTGCGCAGTCTTGCCACGTCAGAGTGCGGCCCGAAGTTGTCGGAACGTGCAGCTGGGTCTCCGGAGATCGAAACCGACTTTATTGAGATACCCAGCCGCCTCATTTTGTAGATTAGCGTTGTGCGGGGCACGCCCAGCCGAGCGGCTGCGCCATTCCGGCCACCGATGACACCGTCCGCTTGTTGGAGGGTGTCAAGGATGTGTGAACGCTCTGCCTCTACGAGGGTGACAGGCGAGGACTGCTGCGACGACATCGATGCATCCGGTGTCGTGTAGGTAGGGTCGGGCAACGAACCACTCAGCACTGCGCCCCTCGACAGAATTACCGAACGTTCAATGAGATTTTGGAGTTCGCGGACGTTACCCGGCCACGAATGCCGCGCCAGAGCGGCTATGAATTGCTCTGAAATGCCGGTAATTCGCTTGCGCATCCGGGCTGCGTACTCCATTGCAAAATGGTGGACTAACAAACGGATATCTTCAGGGCGATTACGCAGCGGCGGTAGGTCGATGGGGAACACGCTGAGCCGGTAGAAGAGGTCGGCGCGGAATTGACCTTCATTGACCATCTCAACGAGATTCCGATGAGTGGCGCAGAGCACGCGCACATCGGTGGGGATCGTGGCAGAGCCGCCTAGACGCTCGAACTGTCTTTCCTGCAAGACGCGAAGAAGCTTTGGCTGCAACTCTAGGGGGAGGTCACCGATCTCGTCCAGGAACAAGGTACCGCGGTTAGCCCGCTCGAACCGTCCAATACAGCGCGCGACCGCGCCGGTGTAGGCGCCACGCTCGTGACCGAACAGCTCGCTTTCAAGCAAACCTGCTGGAATTGCGGCGCAGTTGACCTTCACAAACGGGCCTTTTGATCGGTCGCTGCCCTTGTGAATGGCTTCCGCTATCAATTCCTTGCCAGTTCCGGTTTCCCCGTTGATCAACACCGTGGCTTTGGTCGGGGCGACGACTCGCACCATGTCGAATACGTCCCGTAGAGCAGCACTGTTTCCAATGATGCGATGTAATCCCCTGTCGGACAGTTCGTTATTGTCGAGGGCGCGTTTCCCCGACATCGTATCCCCGATTTCAAATTTTTGGATCGAGAGGCCTCCGTCGGCAAAGCCGACTGTTGCGAAGCCTTGCGCGTCCCGAAAAACTGCACGTTGGGTTCCCATATTCCATCCTCCTCAACCCTTCTGTACGTTCTGTTCTCGCAAGGTCAAATCGCGAATGCCGTGTGCCTGACCCAAATCCCGTGTGACTCTTACTCTTGCAAATTGCGGCAGAGTGCACATCACGCAATGCGGTCTCCCTTGAGTACCTGTGAAGGCTTACGGCTACGTAACGCTTTCGGGGTAGTGCGCGGGGCCCCTGAGGTAAATGAACTGATAGTTTCGTAGACGATTCGTATCGAACTTTAAATATCGATACGTCTGCGTCCGAATAGGCGAGCATCGATGGACCATGCACCTGGTCCGAGCATGACAAGGCTCGCGGCCAATGCTGCCAACAAGATAGGACTCTCGTAATAACCAGTTCGCGAAAACACAATCCACAGTTCAAGGAACACTGCCGCCGCTGCTGCGATGGGGGTCCATAGACCGAACAGCAAGAAGCCTCCGCCAACTATGGCGGATCCTGCCAGCATAAGAGGCGCCACCTGAGATGCTCCTTGAATCTCTGAGATTCCTCGAGCAATCAATGGAACTCCCGCAGCAAGACGGAGGAGCAGGAGTCCGGCACCAGGCCAACTATCAGGAAACGTGGAGAATAAACGTTGCAACGTGCCTCCCTCTATAGCCTGAAGGCACCTCGAGAAGGCCAAAACCCCCAAAAGAGGGGTCCAGTTATCCTCATTTTGGGAGCTTACAACTGGATTATTCCGCGCTTGAGTGCGAGCGTTACGGCATGGGTACGGTCGTTGGCGCCAAGTTTGGAAAGAATGCTGCTTACATGGCCTTTGACTGTTTCATCCGCGATTGAGAGCTTGTCGGCAATCAGCTTGTTAGAATTTCCTGCTGCAACCAACGCCAGTACCTCAACTTCTCGTGAAGTCAGAGCATCGTCGGTGACATGGTCAGCGAGTTGGGCGGCGACTTCGGACTGGATGCTCTTTCGTCCAGCGTGAACCGACCGGATCGTGTCCA
This sequence comes from Acidobacteriaceae bacterium, assembly GCA_036500845.1. Taxonomy (GTDB): domain Bacteria; phylum Acidobacteriota; class Terriglobia; order Terriglobales; family Acidobacteriaceae; genus PALSA-350. The sequence continues at coordinate 1,271 of DASYBJ010000173.1, read as the reverse complement.
GCAGATCCTTTCGCACATGGCCTTTCAGCATGTACGACTGAGCCCCAGCCTTGAGAGCGCGTTGAGCCAGCACGTCGCCCGCGTAGGTCGTCAGCACGATGATTCGCGCTTGTGGAAATTCATGTCGAATGGCGATGATGGTATCGATGCCACTCATATCTGGCATCTGCAAGTCCATCAGCGTGACATCCGGACGATGGGACCGGAACTTTTCGATAGCCTCACGCCCGTTGGAAGCTTCAGCCACGAGGTTGATATCTGTTTGATTCATGATGAGCGCAGCGATCCCTTCGCGAAGCAGCGGATGGTCATCGACTACAAGAACTTTAATCGGATTAGGCTTGCTGGTCACGCTTTTCGCTCTTCTTTCGGAGAATCCTGAACTTGGAGCGAGCCGAGGATAGCCTGTGCCCTAGCCAAGGCATTGGAGAGGATCGCGAATGACAAAGCCCGGGATATGACGAGCTCAGAGCGTCGATATGGCGCGTCAAACACGCCATATTCGCTAGGCTTGGAAGGCCAAATCGATCGAAGGCCCACGTCCATTCCAGTTCCTCGTAGGATATCTGTGGACGCGGGCTATCAGAGAAGGCTGGCGCGGGATAGTTCCCGACATGGCGTCCGTCACCAAAGAGCAACTCTAACTATTTGGCCCAACGCGTCACCGCTGGAATCCAACGGCATAGCGTTCTCGTTACCTCCGCTACCATCACCAACAATCGGGCCCACCGAAATACCGCCCAAAACAGGGGTCGAGAATCATTCTATTCCGGGATGCATCCCTCTCTCAAATCGCGCATGTTGCACCCGAGAAAAGAGAATTAGCGGTGGTGATTTCTTTTCGAGCTCAAGCGGGTTTCGCTCCGCGGATCGCGGCCTACGGAGTAGGATCAGCTTCGGCATGGCGCGCTCGCCGAGCCGGAGGAGGCGTGGCCATATTGCCCGCAAGCGGCATATCCGGCGCGGGAATGCAGCATGGCTCGTTCCACTTGCCGATCCGTGACACGATCCAGGTCAGGCCCGATGTTGAAAGCGGCCTGCCGCCTCTTGATGATTTGAAGCTTCCAACCATCGTCGCGCATCCTACGAGCAGCATCGTTTTCGCCGAGGGACAAGCAGACGGACCAGCTTTTCTGGGAGTTTCTTCATAGCTTTATCGTTCCAGGCAAGTCCACAAACCGGAGATCGTCCACATGCGGAGATAGTTGTGCGCCGCGCCTCAGGCTGTTACCCAGGTCTCAGAAGCGAGACGTGGGCGCCCCAGCCACTAA
>DASYBJ010000172.1:0-12045 GCA_036500845.1 Acidobacteriaceae bacterium | reverse complement strand
GCCCATGCGGGTATCGGGAGGTAGAGCAGTTTCGCTGCCATCGATCGCAAAACTGAGAGTATATTGCTGCCTGCGGTGACGGCCTTCGGCCGTGACGCTCTCGCTGATACGACCGTCGTGCTGCTCGATAACATCCGTGCGACTCTCGGGGCCCTGCAAATCTCCATAATCACTCTTTGCGAGGTTCAGCCTCCATGTCCCGCTAAAGTCGGGCCGCTCCTGTGCACGCAGGTTAGGCGCAACAATGAACATGAGCGCAGCGGCAAACAGGATTCTTCTGTACATAAATTTTCCTCTCCCACCCGCAAGGACCGGCATATCTGGATTCAAGGCAATGGCGACGGTGACCAGGAGGCAGCCCATGCGGACGGCTTGGGACCCATGACAAAGCGGAGCGTCGCTCCCTCGAGAATGTCACTGTAACGAATGACAGGAGAGGTGATCGGCTTGCCATTAAGAGTCGCAGACTGAATATATAAGTTGTCATCGGAGTTGTTCTGCGCGATGACAGTAAAGTGGCGTCCGTTGGCGAGGCGAAGCGTAGCGCGCGTGAAAAGCGGGCTGCCGATCATATAGTCGCCCGATGCCGGGTTAACCGGATAGAAGCCGAGCGCCGTGAAGACATACCAGGCAGACATTTGCCCGCAATCATCGTCGCCATCTAAACCAGAAGGATGGTTCGCGTATTCGTTCCCAGCGATCTCACGCACCTTTTGCTGAGTTTTCCAAGGCTGCCCGCCGAAGTCGTACAGGTAGCCGACATGGTGGCTGGGCTCGTTGCTGTGCTGGTTGAAATCGCCATTGAAATACGCGTCGAGGCGGGCATCGTACATCTGCTTGCCGCCCATAAGCTGAATGAGCCCCGGGATGTCGTGCAACACATCCCAGGTGTAGACCCACGGACCGCCCTCCGTCCAACCGGTGCCCGGACTTGCCCACGATCCATCTGTGTTCCGTGCTTGCATAAAGCCTGTTCGCGAATTGAAAAGGTGCTTGTAGTTCAGTGAGCGCTGCAAGAAGTAATGATAGTCAGCATCACGGCCAAGTGACTTCGCAACCTGAGCAACGCACCAATCGTCATAGGCGTCTTCAAGTGTGCTCGACGCGGCCTCGGATGTCTTATCGGCCGGAATGTAGCCCAGGGCCTTGAGATACGTGAGTCCCGCCCGAGCCTCATAGGGTGTGTTCGGCTCGCGGTCCCGCCAAGAGCGAGTAGTGTCTCCGTCAGGTGGCGTCATCGCATCCTTGTAAACCGCGTCCCAGGCAAGATGTGGATCGAAGCCGGTGAAATGCTTGCTGACGGCCTCAGCGACAAGCGAGTCCGCGTGAGTGGCAATCATGATGTTGGTGTAGGAAGGATTGGGCCACTTTGGCATCCATCCACCTTCTTTATAGTCCTGTAGCAGAGCCTGCACCATGCCGCCGACACGCTCAGGCGCGGCTAGCGTAAGCAGGCTGAACTCCGCGCGGAAGATATCCCACATGGAGTAATCAGTGTACGAGTCGCCTGTGTGGACTGTGTCATCGAACGCACTGTAGTAGCGACCATGCTCAGAGAAGCTACGAGGATAGAGCATAGCGTGGTAAAGCGCAGTGTAGAAGATGTGACGCTGATCCTCGGTCGCACCTTCAATCGAGAATTCGCTGAGCTTCGCATTCCACTCTTTGCGCAACGATTGCTGCACGGCAGCGAAGCTCCATCTTGGAATTTCAGCCTCAAGATTTTTTCGAGCTTGGTCAACGCTGATGAACGAGGTGCCAACGCGAGCTTCAATGATCTCTCCCGCCGTGGTGTGGAAGCTGGCGAAGGCGCCGGTCGCAAAATTCGATTGCGGCTGCGCGGGGTAAGTGCTCGCATCCGCAAAGGGCTTGCGAAACTGAACCACAAAGTAGCCCTTGAAGTTCGGCAACCGCATGGGGCCAAGGCCGGAGTCCATCCGGTCAGGATTGTACCCAGTGATCTCACGTGCTGCTGCGTCGACATGCGCATAACCGGCGACACCAGGTCGTGACGCCTCAACAACTATGAGCGATGAAGCATTTGCGGGAAAAGTGAAACGCAGGTAAGCGCAGCGAGAGGTAGCCGTCATCTCTGTCCGGATAGTGCGGGAGCGCCCCGCATCCATAGAGACGGAGTAATAATCAGGGCGAACAATCTCATCGCTATGGGTGAAAGGCAATTTGCGGTCGTCAGGCGAGACTTTGAGCGCATCGACCTCAGGCATGAGAGTGAGATAACCGTAGTCGCCCATCCAGAGCGCAGGCTGATGCGTTCCCATAAAACCGGAGATGCTATTGTCCTGGTACTTATAGGAGAGGCCGGGCTGGTGATTCTGCCTGGTCTGCGCAGTCCAACTCGTCATGCCGAAGGGCGGCACGACAAAGGGCGTGGTGCGACCATACCCGATAGGGCCGCTGCCAGTGCCGATGTAAGGATTGACCCAATCAACCGAATCGGCAAGTGAGGGCTGTGCGAAAGCGATAATCAAAGCAAATGTGACGACTAAGCAGCCGAGTGACTTATAGGGATGGATACTCATTTTACTCATTTTGAAAATGACTCTTTACGCGGTGACGCATCTGCCGCTGCGCGAAGCTCTTTCGCATCCTGATCGAGATAAGTGGCGAGTGAAATACGACAAGAACCTTCATTGGTGCTCCTTTTCTGAGCGGTATCGTGAAGGCCCCGAGGTAGTCCGGCAGCAATATCTCGTTTGAAGATCCCAGCTCCTGGCTGCCTACCGTGCTTCCCATCGGCAATCTTCTATCCGAACGACTAAAGGGTGCTCTCGTAAGCGTTCTAGCCCTAGGAGCTTCCGGCTCAATCTGGCGCGAACTGATATGGATCTCCAATTGAAGCGTCACACTCGAGCCGATTGACTCGTTCCGCGAATAAACTCGGCGTCTTTGTCCTTGGCGTCAGGCAGAGGCGAGCAAATCTCGACTGTATGACCCGCAGGGTCGTTGGTGTACGCATGGCGCCAACGCCACGGCATGTCTTGCGGGGGCTCCTTGAAATCCACGCCGGCACTCTTGAGGCGCTCGTATTCGGCATCGACGTCTCTGACTTCGAAATGCAACTGCACCCTCTCTTTCCTTGGCCGCACCTTTCTCTTTCTCCCCATTGCCTGGGCTGTAGAAAGGTTCTGCAATGCAATCTGGCACCTCTGGTGGACCATCCATTTCAACCAGTACTCGCCGGGTTTGTTAGCGACCCTGCTGTTCTGGCTCGAAACATATTTCATGGTCTTCTGCAGACCGTCTGCCGAAACGATCTAGATCGCCCTTGGCACGCTCCATTCGTGCAATATGGGTTCCCTTCAGAAAACGGACATTTGAGCACACGATTGCGTTGTCATGATCCGGAACTAGCTATTTTGCTTGAGGGCCCTTTCTTGACCGCTACGCCCAGCACAGAGTCCATCTTCAGTGCAAGATCACCAGAGAGGTGACCAGCCGTGACGCTGCAGCGCCCGCCCAAATCCTATGTCCCTTAGCAAAGGGATGGCTCCGGACACGAAGCCTCGAGGTCCTCCACGAATGTCAACAGCCTCTCTGTGTACTCTTCACTGCGCGCTTTACCCAGATCAGTGTCCGATCAAACTCCTTGCCAAAATTATCGTTCATCTCTCGCTGGTGGGACGCGCCGGCAGCATTGAATGTCAAGCCTACCGTTCCCAAGGCACGGCAGCGGAAGCTGAATAAGGAAACGCTAGAGGTCCCGTCAGAACTGGACCAAGTTGGACCAAGCGGGAAAGAAGAGGTGGTTGTAAGTGCTTGAAATATTTGGCTCCTCAGGTAGGACTCGAACCTACAACCCTTCGGTTAACAGCCGAATGCTCTGCCATTGAGCTACTGAGGAGTATCTAGGCGGGTGGAAAGCTCAAAGCTCCCATCTCGTTTTATAGCAAACTGCACTCCCGGCGTCAAAAGGATGCTCAGGCGCCCGCTCCCGGTGGACTTGTTTTCGTGAGGTCGCGTACGACAGCCTCGGCGGCCGCCTTGTGTCGATGCTGTTTCCCGGTAATCCCCACACCTCTAGATTCCCTCTGCCCCAGCGAGCCGAACCGGGCTTCGCTCCCACTCGGCGTGGCACTGGAGCGGCAACGAATGCGCGATCGGATATGCTGCCAGACGTCTCCATTGGTTGACCCTTGGCCCAAACCACTGCGTCATCTGAGCACGGGCCGATATATCCAGTCGGCTCAACGATTCATCATCATTCGTTGAGAGCAAGAGATCGGGATACATGAACACAGCTAGTACAGCAAAACGGCTACACGATAGGTCGTGAAGCCTTGTTCGGGGTGGGCTGAATCACAAGCGCCCACTGCGGCCGAACGATAATGGCCTGTCTCGATCTGCTGCACGAGGCCTGGCGGAAGCGCACTCAGATCCGCGCCTTCCCATCGCATCACAAACCTCGGCGCCGATCCTCCAGCAACTCCGTGCGGCATCTCACAGGTCTGCTCGGCATCCTGCCGCGGGCCCGTCGGATGGATGCCTTTCTGGTCGAGCAGCGCAGCGACCTTGTCTTCGATTTGGCGGGGACCGAGGGCAGTGACAGCATCGGAGAAATCCTGAACACCGAAGTAGTGCGCGCCTCGCCGTACGAGACCGATGCCAACTGTATTCAATCGAGGATCGAGAATATTTGCACGATGTGGAGCCGAGCTCATCCACTGCTTTTCGAGGTCCTGCGCATCGATTCCCACGGCGATGTTCTCCGCGACAACCCGGAAGTGCGCGCCTTGCTGGCTTGCGCGTGTTACCAGGCTGGGCTCTCCCTGATACTGATGAGAAAGCGAGGATTGCCCGGACATCCACTCGGCGTGAGACTGTGCCGCCTGTGCGAGTGCCGGGTCCCACTTGAGAAGTCCCAGGCCGTGATCGGCTCGATCGCGATTGACCGCGTCCAGCAGGAGCTGCTGGTCCCCTTGCTGCGCTTGAAGCCGAGGTCTCAGCAGCGGCATCGCCATAAGCGCGCAGATTAACATCAAGACTGTCTGGCCGCTTCGTTTCGCCATTTCTCCCTCCTGAGGATCCAAACCCCGGTTTACTCGTTGAGATGCGCCCTGCAAAGCGAAGCCGCGATGGCCGGGGTAATCCTATGCGATGATGACATCCAAATGTTCTTGAACCGCACTCTTCGACACCAGCCGTTGGCTGTGGCTGGCGTACTGTTGCTGATGCTGTTCGTAACGGTGGCTTTGTTGGCGCCTGTCCTCGCGCCTTACGATCCCGCCGCTATCGATCTGTACCACCGTCTCGCTCCTCCTTCTCATGCCCACTGGTTTGGGACCGATGAGCTCGGCCGCGACATCTTCTCGCGCATCCTCTACGGAGCGCGCATCTCGCTGGCCGTAGCAATCAGCGTGGTCAGCATCTCACTTACGGTGGGCTTGATCCTCGGAGGCTTAGCCGGTTTCTATGGGCGGTGGACAGACACGGTGATCAATATCTACGTGATGAATGCCTTCCTGGCGCTTCCCGGAATCCTGCTGGCCATTGCGTTCGTCGCCTTTCTTGGTCCCGGGCTCTTCAATCTGATCCTTGCGTTGTCGATCGGTGGCTGGGTAGGTTATGCGCGCTTGGTCCGCGCACAGGTGCTCGCGGTGAAAGGCAAAGAATATGTGGAGGCCGCCCGCGCTCTCGGCGCATCCGATCTGCGAATTTTCGTTGGCCACATTCTGCCCAATATCCTTCAACCCATTATCGTTCAGGCTGCCATTGGAATGGCGGGCGCAGTTTTGGCTGAGGCCACGCTGAGCTTTCTTGGATTAGGCATTCCACCCCCAGCCCCAAGTTGGGGCGGAATGCTGAACGACGCGCGTTCGCATCTTTTCGACTCGCCGCACCTGGTTGTCTTCCCGGCAATCGCAGTCATGCTCTGCGTGCTTTCGTTCAATTTCATCGGAGACGCCTTGCGGGACTATCTCGATCCGCGCACGCGGCTCGCGATTGGATTGTGAGCGCGGATCATGCCTTCGAAGCCGCACGATACACAGCCGTCTCTGCTGATCGGCGTAATCTCCGACACGCATGGGATGCTGCGTCCTGAGGCTGTTGGTGCTTTGGACGGAGTGGATCACATTTTGCACGCAGGCGATGTCGGTGATGCGGCGATCCTGACCCGATTGCGCGAAATCGCTCCGCTCACCGCCATCCGGGGCAATGTCGACGAGCACGGACACTGTTCCCGGTTGCCCGCGTACGAAGTCGTCGACTTTCTCGGCCATAGCATGTACATGCTGCACGATCATCACACTCTCGATCTCGATCCTGTGGCGGCAGGCTTTGCAGCGATCATCAGCGGACACTCGCACAAGCCGCTCATCGAATGGAGCCGTGGCATTCTCTACTTCAATCCGGGCAGCGCGGGACCGCGCCGCTTCTCGTTGCCGGTCTCGATCGGTTTCGTTCGCGTAAGCAAGGCAGGCCTCGAGCCCAGTCTGCGGACGATCGTTTGAGTTGGGTCATGACCGCATTCGCGGATTCGCCACCGTATAGAGCACATCTGTTAGCAGATTGACCAGGACGTAGGTCAGCCCGACAGCGAGAATGCATCCTTGCACAAGTGGGTAATCACGATTTGAAATGGCCGACACGGTAAGCCGCCCGATGCCTGGCCAGGAAAAGATCGTCTCCGTCACGATCGCGCCCGCCAAAAGAGCGCCAAATTGCAGCCCTACCAACGTCATCACAGGGATGATTGCGTTGCGCAACGCGTGCCGATAGACCACAACGTGTTCTGGCAAACCTTTGGCGCGCGCTGTTCGCACATAGTCCTGGCCCAGTTCCTCAAGCATCGCGGTCCGGACCATGCGGGTGAGGATCGCAGCGAGACTTCCGCCCATTGTGATTGCCGGCAATACGAGGTGAGAGAGCGAACCCGCGCCTGAAACGGGCAGCCATCCCAGCTTGATCGAGACGAGCAAGATGAGGATCGGCCCGAGGGCGAAACCGGGGAAGGATAGTCCGAGTAAACTCACGACACCGACAGTGCTGTCTTGCCACTGCGAGCGGCGCAGCGCAGCCCATACGCCTGCAGGCAAGGCTAGCGCCAGCCCCAGGACGACTGCGGCAATGGTCAGCTCCACTGTGTGGGGATATCGGGTGAGCAAAAGGTGACTGACTGAATCGCCCAGACGAAGCGATCGACCCAGATTGCCCTGGAGCACTCCTCGCCAGTAGTGAAGGTACTGCACTCCCAGCGGCTGATCGAGTCCGTATTCGTGGCGTAACGCGGAAACATCGGAGGCCGTAGCACCTTCGCCCAACATTTGTTGTACCGGGTCGCCGGGCACCAAGTGGATCAGCAAGAAGACCATCGATACAACCAGCCAGATGACCGGGAGCGTATAGAGCAATCGCTTCAGCAGAGCACGCAATCCATACATTCAGAATCGTTCCAAATTCGGGTGGCCGAATCCAGGGCCTACGTTTCGGTTCGACTGCTTTTACCGTCTGACAGAAGCTGCTCTTGATAACCGTTCAAGCTTCGGTTTCGATGCTGCGGAGCGCCTTCGGGTTCGACCTGCACCTTACTGATGCGATGGCCATTCATCTCGAGCACAGTAAACCTGCGGCCAAGAAAATCGACGGTCTCTCCACCAGTCGGTATCTTCCCCAGCCGCGTTAACAGGAAACCGGCAAGGGTTTCCACGCCACCGTCCCGCGGGAGGTACCAATGCATCTGGGTCTCCAGGTCTCGCAAATTTACGCTGCCGTCGAGAACCACGGCACCGGAAGTAGTGTGCAGGGCCATCCGAGGTCCGATGTCGAACTCGTCTTCCACCTCGCCGATGATCTGCTCAATCGCATCTTCGACGGTGACGAGACCCACGGTCGATCCGTACTCATCCACCACGATCGCGATGTGTCTTCTCCGCTGCTGAAACTCAATCAGCAGATCGAGGACCGGCTTCGTTTCCGGGACCACCAGCACATCATGCATCACCTGCCCTAAACGCAATTCAGAGAACGGAGCGCCGGAGAAGCGGGTCTGGGCAGTCATCCGGAAGTGCATCAATCGTGAGAGATCCTTCGAATAGACGACTCCCACAATATGCTCCGGTCCATGCGCGGGATCGTAGACCGGGACGCGGGAATGCTGCTCCTCCACAATCCTGGCATTTGCGTTTTCAACTAACATATCGACAGGCAGTGAGAAGATTCTTTGTCGCGGGGTCATTACCTCGCGGGTAGGAACCTTATTCAATTCGACTGCCCGATGGATGAGCGCTTCCTGGAAAGGAGGCAGCATGCCCATGCGGCGCGCCGCGCTGGCAATCAGCTTGAGCTCCTCCGGAGAGTGAACCTCGCCTTCCTGCGTCATTTCGATGCGAAAAAGGTGCAGAACCAGACGGGCGGACCTCTTCATCAACCGGATCGCAGGACGAGTAATCCGGATGAAAACATCCATCGGCCCGGCGACTGCGACGGCCAGCTCTTCGGCCTTGCGCAGGGCCAGCGACTTCGGCACCAGCTCACCGAGGAGCACATGCAGGTAGGTGATGAGAGCGAAGGCCAGCGGGACCGCGATCAAATGAGAATAGAGTTTGGGATGGGCTAAGTTATACGGCCAGGAGTTCAGCCATTGCTCGAAAACTGCTGCTACGACCGGCTCCCCGATCCAGCCGAGAGCCAGGCTGCACAGGGTTACGCCCAGTTGAACAGCGGGGAGGAAGTCCTCAATATTCTCCTGCAGCCGGCGTACGGCTCTAGCACCTGGGCGCCCCTGTGCGATCAGCTGCTCGATACGCGTTTCACGCACGCTTACCAAAGCGAACTCCGCGGCCACAAAGAAGCCGTTCGCCAGGATCAGCAACGCGACGGAGACCGTCCGAAAGAGCATCAACTCAACCATGGATCAGCAGGTCTTCCCTTGTCTATCCACATGAAAACAGAAGGGGCGTCCCGTGGGCCGCCTTCCCATTGGGCTCAAGTCTATCAGCGTGGGCGGCGCCTGTTACCCCCCGAAGCCTCGGCAAAACTCCTGAAAAGCATGCCGGCAGAGAACCGGAATCCGATCTCCCAAGTCATGCGCTTTCAGAGGGGTGGAACTGTTCGTCCAAGCAATACGTATCCCTGGGTAGGCGAGAAAATGCGCTGGACCTTTGTTTTTTGATGGTGTTTCTTGATCGCGAGGGTTTGAGTGGGAGTACAGAGAAAGCAACGGCGAATTTGGCTTTGGAGCAGTCTCGCTATTCTGGTGACGCTGGTCATCATTGGAGCGGTCGCGGCGAGGAGGGGCGGGGTGCATTTCGACTCCGGCCGGTTAGGCAAAGTAACACGGGACGACATTGCGCAGAGTGTGGTGGCGACCGGGAAAGTCCAGCCGATCACGAAGGTGGAGCTCAAGTCCAAGGCGAGCGGCATCGTCCAGAAGCTGTTTGTGGATATCAATCAGCACGTTCACAGAGGACAGGTGCTCGCCCAGCTTGACCAGCAGGAGATTCTTGCTCAAGTCGCTGCGCAGCGGGCGCAACTCCAAGCCTCCGAAGCGAATGTGAAGAGCGCCGCCGCCGGCATCGAGCATGATCAAGTGGACGCCTCCGCCCCCGATCTGCCGATGTACTTGGCCACGCTTAAGCGCAACCAGGAGATGGTAAAGGAGGGCATAGTTTCACAACAAGCCTTCGACAATGCGAACCGAGACTATCTTTCGGAGCTGAACAAGAAGAATGTCGCAGTCGCGACGATCGAAGTCGACCGGGCAAAGCTACGCCAAGCGCAGGCACAAGTCGCACAGAGCGAAGCAAGCCTGCAGCAACTGCAGGAACAGCTCAGCTATACGACCCTTACCTCGCCCATCGACGGCGAAATCCTCTCGCGTGATGTTGAGGTAGGAGACGCAATCAGCTCCATTCTCGTCCTCGGTTCCACCGCGACTCTCGTGATGACAATCGGCGACACCCGGCAGGTCTATGTGGACGGCAAGGTCGATGAGGCAGATATTGCTGCGGTCTACTTAGGACAACCGGCACGGATTCACATTGAATCATTCAAGAACAGGACTTTCAGCGGCAAGGTCACTCGCATTGCCCCTCTCGGCGTTGAAAAAGACAATGTCACCACATTTGAAGTGCGCGTCTCCATCGACAACCCGAACGGGGAGATCAAGGCCAATATGACAGCCAATGCAGAGGTTCTGATCCAGGAGCATAAGAACGCGTTGACCGTTCCCGTGCAGGCGTTGGTCTACGACAACCAGAAGAACGCATCCGTGCAGGTGCCCGATAGCAAGGCGAAGGACGGGTTGCGTAGAGTCAGCGTTCACGCAGGTATTTCGAATGGAAGCCGCACGGAAATTCTCTCCGGACTTCAAGAGGGAGAGGCCGTTTACCTTCAACCCTAAGCACTCAAGAACCCCGAGGAGAGGCAGGAAGACCATGCAACGCCAAGGATTAAAGATCGCTAAGATTCGAACCAGTCTGTTGTTTTCTGTCGCGCTCGGCCTTGCGGCGACGTCATTCGCCGCGGACAATACGTTCGAGCGGACGCTTTCGGTGAACGGGCCTGTGACTCTGCGCGTCAACACGGGCAGTGGCTACATCCATGTGTTCCCGAGCTCTGACAAACAGGTTCGTATCACCGGCCATGTGAAAGCCGGCAATAACTGGTTTGGAGGGGACTCCTCGGATTCCGTATCGCAGATTGTTTCTAATCCTCCCATCGAACAGGCGGGGAATATCATCCGCATCGGATCTCGTCAGAGCGAGGGTTTTCTGCGCCGCGTGAACATCGACTATGACATCAAGACTCCGGCCGACACGATCCTGACAGCACAGACAGGATCGGGCGACGTGCAGCTCGCCGATATCAAAAGCACCGTCAAGGTTGAGACCGGCTCGGGCAACATCCGGGCCGACCGTCTTGGCTCCGGGTCGAAATTGGAGACAGGATCAGGAAGCATCGAAGCGAACGGTCTCGCAGGTGCTTCGATTCTTCAAACAGGGTCCGGCGAGATTCGCGGACAATTCTCGGCGCCCGGAGACGTTACCGCGGGGACTGGATCTGGTTCGGTGCAACTTAGAAATGTGCAAGGCGGGTTAAAAGTCGAAACCGGTTCCGGAAGCCTCGACATTACAGGACAGCCGACCTCAGCCTGGAAGCTTGAAACCGGCTCCGGGAATATTACGCTGGGTCTCGGGAATGCCCGTTTCACTCTGGACGCGGAGACAGGATCGGGCTCGATCAAATCCGATCTGCCGCTCCAAATGCAGGGTTCGATGGACAAGCATCATGTAACGGGCATGGTCAATGGGGGTGGGCCTACGCTCAAGGTCGAGACCGGATCAGGCGACATCCGGATTCACTAACGATTCGCGATCGTCGAGGTCTTCGCCGCCGAATCGGCTCGGGCGATTTCACGGTCTCGCGGCACGGACCTCGCGCGACGGATATTCCTACCACACCCAGCCGGAGGATTTACCATCTGCTTCACGAAAACTGCGTAGCTCGGCGTTCCGGGCCGCAACGTAGACCAGTACGAGGTCGAGGACAGAAGCGGCTTGCGTTGATCGATGATCTGGTTGGTAAGGATTTTTACACCGCACAGAAGATTGTTCTCGGGCCGCAGGATTGTCTTGTCCGGGTCCTTTAGGCTCCGCTTCCGGTCCGCTTGCCAGTTGAAGTTGCAACCATAGCGGACCTCATCCTCATATGTCAGCTGCAACAGGCCCTGACTTCGCACCATGTGACCCGTGACTCCGTCGACTACCGCAACCTCGGGCTCCGTGTGACGGACATTGGTCACCGGATTCAGGCCGGCTTCAGCGCCTGCCAGGGCCTGAAAGAAATACGCCCAGAACGCGCGTTTATCCACTTCGCTCAACTGATAAAAGCGTGGACAGAATGAGCGTACGTCGCGAGGAACGCGAGTCGAGAGCAAAGCAGGCGGCAAGGCACGCTCGACAACGGCATCCCACGCCGGGTTCCAGGTGTCTCCTCCGATTTCCTGTCTCTTTTCTTGGATCGGCGTCGGCGGTGCAACCTTCGTCATCGGCTGCGCTGGTTTGGGCGCAGGAGCAGGATGAGCGG
>DASYBJ010000171.1:0-8383 GCA_036500845.1 Acidobacteriaceae bacterium | reverse complement strand
TGCAAACTGACCACGTTGAAAAACACGCCGCCATTGATAATTGCGTAGGTTGTCATTGAGCGATATTCCCGATGCTGAGGAATTCCACGCGAAGTGAAAATTCTTTACGCGGACAAAAGCAGATCCCTCGACTGCGCTCGGGATGACAAAGTTCGGGACAGACAAAGTTCGGGACGACAAAGTTCGGGACGACAAAGTTCGGGACGACAAAGTAAGGATTCGCTGCGGCCGGGATGACAATCAGGCGTTGTGAACAGATTCCAGGCCCCGTAGGCATAAATTATGCGTAATTACTTATGACGTTGTGTTTTTAGAAGCTGATGGAATCTTGGCCCGGGCCGCCCGCTGGGATCACAACCAACTGTTGAGAACAGGTTGGCGGTCTCTCCCAACCAACGCCGTCATCGGGTACTCTTTGGGACTGAACCCAAATGCTTTCGTTCGATTCTCATTTCGGCTGGATCAGATCGTCAAATCGCCGCATATTGACCACATGGCTGCTCCTCTTTGGTATCGCGAGCCAACTTCCATGCACTTCGAGCGGCATTGCTCAGCAAATACCAGCACAGCGGGAAAGCCGTAACGCATCGGTTCCGCTCGATGAGGCAAAGAGACTCATCCAGGGGGGCGATCCACAAGGAGCTTTAACCCTCTTGCAGGAATCGGATCTTCACGGCACCAATGCCAGCGATATACACGCGATGAAAGGAATTTGTCTCGCGATGCTGGCAAAGCCGGTTGAATCGGCATCCGAGTTCGATCAGGCGATTGCACTGCGTCCCAATTACGCTCCGACCTACATGTCTTCTGGGCTGGCGTTTGCAAGTTTCGACAATTTGGATCGAGCGCTAGAGCGGCTCTCTACGGCACTGCGGCTCGAGCCGAACCTGCTTGGACTCCGCTATAACTACGCGCTCGTGCTTGCGCGAGCCGGCAAGTATGCCCAATCAGAGAAAGAGGCGGATGTAGAGTTGGCAAGTAAAGGTCCACGAGCGGAATCTTCTGTTGAGCTTTGGCGGTTAAAGGCTCGGGACGCCTATTACCAAAAGAAATGGCAAGACACAATCAACGCCTACGGCAAAGTTCTTGAGTTCCAAGCCGATTGGGCCGAGGCTTATGGCGCCATTGGAGAGGGGCTTTTCTCTCTCAATCGCTCGCAAGAGAGTATGGCGGCTCTGCAAAGGGCTGTGGCTCTGGACCCGGAGAATGGATATGCTCACGAACTCCTGGGAAAGCTTTATCAGGACGCCGGGAAGCAGGATGAAGCGATTGTCGAGTTCGAGGCGGCGCATCGATTAAGACCCGGTGATCGAGAGGCAATCTACCGCTTATACAGAATTTATAACAGCAAAGGCGACAAAACGAACGGCGCACGCCTTCAGAAGGAGCTCGAGGACCTCCTTGCAAGCAATAGAGCAGAGTCAGATAGTGAGGCAAAGGCTACCGTGTTGAACAACACTGGTGTTGAGCTGGAGAAAAAGGGCGATTTAGCTGGTGCACTCGACCATTACGATCAGGCCGCGAAGACGGATGTCGCCAATCTGGTCTTCCAGCGCAATGCTGCCCTTCTTCTTTGCAAGATGGGAAGAGCACAGGAGGCTATTCGGCGTTTGCGAGACATTCTCTCGCTCGACTCCGATGATGCCGAGACACTGCAGATCCTCGCGGTTGCGAAGGAGCTTGCCTCCGGGGATCTTGCGAAGAAGAAGACCCTTCCAGAAGCACAGTCATCACACTTCTGATTCAAAGCTAACTCTCTGCCGTAATCGCAACGTGGCGTCGCGAGAGTTGTTCCACCGCTTGCCAATCGATCGAGATGCCGACACCCGGTTCTGCGCTCGGACGCATCTGTCCGGCGTCAACAACCGGAGTGTTACGGAGAAGGCGATGCAAGGGGTCGGCTCCTGATTGCTCAGGGATCACCTCGACTCCTTCGACGTTTGGAAACGCGCATGCCAGATGGATATGGAGCGGCGAGAAGACGTGCGGGAACACTGTCTTGCCTGCCGCTGCTGCAATATGGATCGCCTCTATCGCACCAGTAACTCCTCCAACGGTCGTCGCGTCCACGCGCAAGATGTCGATACCGCTTACCAGATCGCCAACGACTCGTGCTCCAAAAATATCTTCCCCTGCAGCAATTGGCGTCGCCAGATCGCGTCGTAATTCATGAGTGAGGCGCCAATCCGATGCTGCGAAGGGGTCTTCCAGGAAGTTCAACCCGAGCTCGTCAAGGTCACGGCAGATTCTCCTTGCCTCGGTCAATGTATTCCAGCTCCAATGGGCATCTGCTGCGACGCGGCCTGGCATCCTGCCCGCAACAGCCGCAGCGTATTTCCGATCGAAAATCGGGTCGTCGCCTTTCAACATAATTTTTACGCGGCGACAGCCCGCATCCTCCAGCGCGCTTACCTCTTCAACGACATCCGCGATCGCTCGTTGATCCACGTAATAGCCTGCTACTACCGTTACCTCAGCCGCCGTTCGAAGCCCTCCTAGGAACTGAACGAGCGGTTGGCCCGCAGTCTTGCACGCGATATCCCAGAGTGCAATGTCGATCAGGCTCAGGCCTCGCGTCAAAGCGGCACGCGCCGGAATATTTGCTTCTTCAAGATTCACCATTACTCGCCGGCGCATGGCGGCGTCGGCTCCAAGAATGCGGCGGGCCATGTTGCTAAGCGTCTCAAACAATGGAGTCCCTCTTGGATATCCGATGGCTTCTCCGAAGACCCCGCTTTGCGTTTCGATCCGGACTACAACATAATCGCGCGTACGAATTTCGATGGGTCCCAACCGGAGTACGTAGGGTAGAGAGAGACAGCACTCAGCAATTTGTATCTTCGAGATTCGCACGTTCACTGCCCCTGATTGGGCCGCCCTTTGCGGTCAGCTAGCTATTGACCATAACACCTTATGGTATAAAGTTCGTGCCATCAATCGGAATCCCAGATGTTCTCTCGCACGATTGCGGCAAGTAGTGACTATTCGATTGTGACTATTCGCTCCGAAAGAAACTCCAGCTCCCGTGAGCATTCCATCAGGAGGTCGCTTGTCCTCTCCATTCCCGGCATCTCAATCCACTGGCATACCTGGTCTTCGAGGAACAGAACATATCGGCTTCACCGTGCCTGACTTGGAACAGGCAACTTCATTTTTTGTCGACGTCATCGGCTGCGAATACATGTTCGAGCTTGGCCCCTTTTCAGCCGACGATGATTGGATGGCAACTCACCTCAATGTTCACCCCCGTGCTGTTATGCGCAGGCTACGGTTCTTCCGCTGCAAGCACGGATCGAACTTTGAAGTTTTCGAATATCAGGCTCCCGATCAGAATTCGGTTATGCCAAAGAACAGCGATATTGGGGGCCATCATCTCGCCTTCTACGTCGATGATTTCGACGCTGCAGTTGCCTATCTGTCGGCGAGAGGAGTCCAACTGCTAGGAACGCCAACCGTCAGAACGGCCGGACCGAACGCAGGACAGACATGGATTTACTTTCTATCTCCGTGGGGCATGCAATTTGAGTTGGTCAGCTTTCCCCATGGCAAAGGCTATGAAAAAGATACGAAGTCACGTTTATGGCATCCAGGGAGTCCCGCCGTCTGATCACGTATGCAAATGTCCAACAGGATGAGTTGCAGAAGGGAGCGCGGGAGGCCCGTTCTGCGGGGCTCCGTTCTGCAGGAGTGCTCTCAGAAGAGGCTTCCCGCCACCTGCTCCGCAATCGTTCTAGCCTTCTCCTCAAGCGTTTCTCTGGGTATCGAAGGATCGTCTCGCAGGCTGGTGCTCAATCGCACCGTGAAGATGTTGTCTCGAACCCGGCCGATGACTTGTTCGCCGTACATTTGGCCTCTCGCGTCCGCCTCGCACATCCATGCCTCATTTCCAACAGCGTGCAGAGCAGTCGCAGTCACGCCGCATTGCTTTCTGTAGGCAATGAAAGTCTGATCGGGGTCCTTGGCCTGTTCCACTGTGATTTTCAGCGTGCGGGACGAGACCGGGTCCTGGTACGTGAAATCGCATACAGTGGCGCTGAGGCCCGTAAGAACCGCCATCGGTGAGGACGCGCTACTTCTTAGAACTCCTGAAGCTGTCGCAAGGTTGAGCCAAGGGCAAGTGGGCGTTTCACCGGTTGCGCCCCAGGGGGTAAAAAGCATCCATAGAATCGGAAACAGGTGTTTCATCTTTGCTCCGAGTGATGCTATTGAGCTCCGTAGGTCGGTTTTCCCTCATAATTGGTATGCACATGCCAGGGAATGCTCTCAATCGAGATCTCAGGATGCTGCCGAAGAAAGTCGAAGGAGTATGTCGGCGCTCCAGGATCGAATTTCTTCGTCACGAAGAGGGCTTGCTGCTCGGCTGCCTCCTGCTCCATTCCGATACGGCGGTAAATGATTGACAAGTTGTAGTGCGCCGCAAGGTCATCAGGGTCGATCTTCTGCAGCGCCTCAAACTGCTCTCTCGCTGCGGTGTAGTCATGTTGCCGATAGAGGGCGATCCCGAGATCGCGCCGCGCGTCCCTTGACTGAGGGTACTGTTCGACCACCTTCTTGAGATCGGCGGTCTCGGCGTCGTAGTTGCTCGCCCGCCTTTCGAGAAGCGCTGAGTAATAGAGGGCTCGTGCGCTGTTTGGGCTCAGAGACAGCGCTTTTTGTATGCTCAATCGAGCGGATTCATACTTCTCCCATTGAATCTGGGTCAGTGCGACGTTGATATATGCATCTGGATAGTCCGGCCTAAGCTTGACGACTTCTCCAAAGGCCAGCACAGCATCTGCATACTGCGATTGATCCAGATAAGCTATGCCGAGATTGTTCCATCGCATCCATTCGGGGTTATCACTGGGCTCGGACTGGGTCGGGTGATTGTCGCCGAGGTTCAACCTCCGGGTACGCGAGGCAATTTCGACAACGGGATATTCCGGATGATTCTTGCCGAAGACATTGTTCAGATAGCTTTGCCGGAAATGCCTGTAATTCACTTTTGCCGTGACCGTAATTGGACCTTTCACATTCGGCGGAATGTGGAACTGGTAGCGCACAAGCACGGACCTTCCCGCTGCGATCGAGTTGTCGTAAGCGACCGAATGGATCGTCCAAACCTTGTGGTTATCGACGAACCCGCCATCGACATTGACAGGCCGATTCGTGAAACTGTGCGCTCGCTCATCCAACGAGCCATCCGGCTTAATGAAGCCGCTGTGGTAGATGTCCTTGCCATCCGCATCCTGAGCGTTGAATTCAACCCAGGCTTCGTAGAGATCGCGCACTTCGGGAATGAGAGAGTGGCCGATGTTCTTGTTCTGGATCACGACCAGAGTCTCAACCAGGTCGTTTGGTTTGAGGCTGAAGGGCACTGACCCAAGCGGAGCGATGAGCTTATTTTCACCGGCCTTGTGCAGCGCGAGAATATCTACATTCAGGAAATTCCCAGCTTTGAGGAAGTCAATCGTCTTACGCAACTGCTCATCGAAGCCGTAGTAGAACGGAACCGCTGTGTTTCCTGCTGGCCAACTATGCGAAGCAAACGTTCCGTTCTTTGCTCCGGAGTCGGGCAGCGTATTCGGTGCGCGCTTCATGTGACATCCCTGGCAGGTCGTAAAGTCCGCGGTATAGAACGTCAACGGATTTCGCTGAGAAAACTTCGAGAGCTGCCATTCGTCATAGGTGGTGAATGCACGGATGAACTTGTAATCGTTCAAGGTGTCCGGCAGGTTTGCTTTGTGGCATGCGGCGCAGAACTCAGGGGTCCGATAGAAGCTCTTCATCACTGCCATGGAATGACGCTGCGAGTGCTTGAGGATCTCCTCGTAGGGAACTTCGCCGGGAATCCTGTTCCCCTGTTCATCTACCATCACCGATGGGATTCCCATAACAAATCCGCCGTTACCATTCGTCGATTTCAGTTCTTGAATGGAGTGGCACGTTGCGCAGGTCAATCCATCCTGATCGAAACTTCGATCTACCTGCGAATCCTGAGTCAAAGCGCCGGACAGCACCGCAATCGGATTGTGGCAGCTATCGCAGTGTCTTGAAAATTCGATTCCTTTCGTTCTGATCAGGATGTTGACGCTGGTTCGATAGAAAGGAGTACGGAAGGAATTGGAGTGGAGAGCCTGCCGCCATTGGTGATACGCCTGCTGATGGCAATGCGCGCAGTACTTGGCGTTGGGAAAAGCCCCCGGCTGAACAAAATCATCTCCTTCAATGGAGGCATTCCCTGGCGTAGAGAGCTTGTCTGTGCCAAACCGATAGTTGTATGTGGCACGGATCTTATCCGCATATTCTTTGCGTGCTGAATCCCCGCTCGAGCCGGCCTGGATAGTACCCCTAAGCAAGCACAGGCTGGCGGCAAACACAGATGCGATAAGAACGCCTCGTAGGAATGAAGTCTTCATCATCTATCCCTCATGAAACGAAGACAGGAACCTGTGTCCGCAACAATGTAGGACTGAGACACCCACTCAACCCTCACCTGCGCAGTCTTACTTAGCCGCATGATGAGTACTGCGCACCGTGGCGGTGTTGTTCGCGATGGCATCGTAGACGCTGCTCACCAGACCTTTGCCTTCTTCAATAACGAAGAACCGATCCACGCTCGGCAGGCTGACATGCTCGACAGAACCACTCGGCCAACGAATCTCGACAGCATCGACCTTCGACGTTTGTCCCAGCCCGAAATGAAGACGCTGATCATTCGATGATTCATAGCTGCCGCCGCTCATCACATCTCCCCGTTGCCGGTTTCCTCCGGCCGACAAGTAGAGAGTAGTGCCCACTGCATCGTGGGGGCCCTTCGCTCCACCGATAAGCACAATTCCAACCCAGTGATTGGTATCGGCATTTACGTTGCGAAGAAGGACAGGCGTATGGTCGATACAGTTGATCACAACGTCGATCTTGCCATCGTTAAACAGATCGCCAAATGCGGCTCCTCGCCCAGGGATGACATCTGCGAGCCCAGTGCCCTCAACCGCAGGAACCACCTCGAATCGTTTTCCGTGGTCGAGGTTGTGAAAGAGCAAAGGCCGCTCCGCAAACGTCATTCCCCAATCGTAGGGATGCTTGTCGACCTGCGGATAGACGTGCCCGCTCACCGACATGATGTCCTTCCATCCGTCGTTGTCGTAATCGATGAATTCCGTGCCCCAACTCAGGAATGGATAGGTGACTTCGGCAATCCCCATCTGCTCTGTAATCTCAGAGAAGTTGCCGTTTCCCTCGTTTCTAAAGAGCGTTTTGTAGTCGTCGGAGAATGTCGTAGTGTACAGATCGAGAAGGCCATTGTTCAGATAGTCTCCGACCGCAAGCCCCATTGACGCGGTTTCGCGGGCCTCCTGGTTCAGCGCGAAGCCAGAGTAAAAGCTCGCGTCCTGGAATGTTCCATCACCCTTATTGATGTAGAGATAGTTGGGAGTCGAATCATTCGCGACGATTAGGTCGACTTTGCCGTCGTTGTTGATATCGACAAAGGTCGAGGAGAAACCGTAGTAGTGGCGCTTATCGCTCACGCCGGCTTGTTCGCTTACATCTGTGAAGGTCCCATCATGATTGTTGTGAAACAGGTGATCAGGCTCCCCTGGAAGACCACGAGGTCCGCACATCACAGTTGCTCCACGATACTGGCAGAATGAATGGGCCACATCTCCAGCACCGGAAGGCGGAGGATTCTTCATGTCGTAATGTACATACCCGGGAACAAACAGATCGAGCCAACCATCTCCGTCATAGTCGCCAAAACTTGCCCCGTTGGACCAGTTCCCGAGAGTTACTCCGGCCTTCTCTGCAACGTCGCTGAACGTGCCGTCATGGTTGTTGTGATAGAGCCGGTTTTTTCCAAAGTTGGTGACGTACAGATCCGGCCAACCGTCGTTGTCATAATCTCCTACGGCAACGCCGTAACCCCAGCGGTCATTTGTCACACCGGCTTTGGCGGCAACATCGGTGAATGTTCCATCATGGTTGTTATGAAACAGAGCAGCATGCGGGCATTCGGCTTTGCCGTCCAGAGCCTCATAGGTTGAGCCATTTACGAAATAAATGTCGAGCCAGCCATCGTGGTCGTAGTCGAGCAGAGCTACACCGGATCCGGTTGTCTCGATGATGTAATTCTTCTGCGGAGTTCCCATCTTGTGATGCCAGACGGTCAGGCCGGCTTTTTTCGAGAGGTCCTGGAAGATCACCGGACCCGACTTGACGAAGCCGCCCGCGGTAATCGGTCGCTTCTCTGAATCGAGGACGGGCGCAAAAACGCCTCCTGTCGCAGAACCGCTTTGCTGCGAGGTCGGGTTCCCGCCATAGATGGGAGGGGTTGGCTGGTTCTGAGCGGCGGCTCCGGAAATCACGCCGAGAAAGAGGATCGCGAAGAGAACAGCAGCGACTG
>DASYBJ010000170.1:0-3286 GCA_036500845.1 Acidobacteriaceae bacterium | reverse complement strand
AATCCAGAACTCGGAGGTGGTGTTCGACTACTTGGAACCTCCCGAGGCATTCTCAGAAGAGCTAAGGCAATTAGAAAAGGAGCGGACCGAACAGCTTAAGAAAATTGATGAACGTTCGGTCAGCCGTTTCGAGCCGGCTGGTATTGCAGCCATTCTTCGCTCGCACGGATTTTGTGCCATCGTAGACATCAATTTCCAGGAGATCGCGTCCAGGTTCGGCCGCGCCGTTCAAGGACTCGCGCCCGGACACGCTGGCGTTCATGTTGTCCACGCTAAGCACTAGCCAAGCGGCCAAGAGGCATGGCTCGATCGTAATTTGCGACTCTGAACGGATGGTCGCCCACTCTTCCTTAACCGAGCGGTAAAGTACGGTTAGGCGGTGACTCGCGCGCAATCCGAAAGGTTGAAATTTCCTCCATACGCCGGGAGCGCAAATTGAGTGCTCTGCGGATTTGCATCAACCCGAACCCAACAGCGGCCGACTTCGGACTGGCCCGCGCAACCTTGATGCGGTTGTCCTTGGCGGTTCTGTTTATCGTTGCGGCAGGCCCTACTCCGTGCGCAAGGCTTCGATCGGCTCGGTAGAAGCAGCGCGTCGGGCCGGCCACCAGGCGGCAAAGAGCCCAGTGAGCATCAGTACAACGCACATTGCGGTGAGCATGAGCGGATCGCGTGGAACCATGCCGAAGAGCAGACTGCGCAAGAGTTGCGCACTGGCTAGTGACGCAACCAGGCCAACCATCAAACCCAAGGCAACTAGCAGCCAAGCTTCACGCAGCACCATGCGCAGGATGTCACCTCGGTGTGCGCCGAGAGCCATGCGTACTCCAATTTCCTTGGTGCGGCGAGCTACGGTATAGGACATTACACCATACAGTCCGGTAGCTCCCAGCAGCAGCGAAACGAAGCCGAAGCAGGCCAGCGACATCATCGTGAAGCGCTGTTGCGCTACCGACGCGCTGATTACTTCTGGCATCGTTTCCACGCTGAGCAAGGGAGTACGCGAATTATCCATGAGGACTCGTCGGGCAGCGTTCGCCGCACCCACCTGACCGCCCTTGGCTCGTATCACCCAAGACACGCCCACCAACCGAATTTGCATTTGCGTCTCCTGGTCGGGAATTTGCGCTAGTGGCAGGTACATAATTGCGGGCGCCTCTACATTCAGTCCCGAGTTCCTTGTGTCTCCAACGACGCCTACTATCTCTCGCACAGTGTCTTCAAAGCCAGGGCCCATCACCGCACCGATCCGGATGTGTTGGCCGATCGGATTTTGTCCCTTGAAATAAGTACGCGCGAACTGCTCATTGATGATGATCGCCTGTTGAGCGCCGGGGGCATCGGAAAGGTTGAAGGATCGTCCGGCCAAGACCGGGATACCCAACGCTTTGAAGTAATCAGCCGTGACAGGCATATAATCTTCGCTCCCGGTGGGGCTAGGACTCCCAGCGAGGCGCCCTAGGATATCGAAAGGCATATTGGGCGTTAGTTGCGTGGGCAAAGTGTTGGCTGCGGCCGCGGCCTCCACTCCAGGTTGGGCCTCAAGACGGGCAACGATCTCGTTCAGTCGCTGACCGAGTACGGCGCTATACATCCGCGCCTAAATAAAGGGACATGTGTGGCATACTGGTTCTGGGGGGCCGTATGGTGCCACGTCTGTTGCGGTTGCATCCCAGCACGTATCAGCGGTTGGTTCGCCTGAGCAAAGAAGCGGAGAGAGATGGGGCCTACCGCGTGGCGAAACGGTTGCGCGCCGTGGTGCTGAATTCCGAAGGACATACCAGCGGCGCATTGGCGGAGATCCTGCAGGCGCCGCGATCTAAAGTATCGGAGTGGCTGCAGCGATATCAGACCGAGGGAATCGATGGTCTGCTGGAAGGCTATCGGTCGGGCCGGCCAGCGGAGATGACAGAGAAGCAACAGCAACAGCTAGGAGATATTCTCGACAGCGGTCCGGTAGCTTACGGTCTGGATAGCGGCATCTGGACGTCGCCCATGATTGCCTGGGTGATCGAGGCAGAGTTCGGCGTTCAGTATCATCCCGGCCATGTGCGCAAATTGCTTCACGGCTGGGGATTTTCAGTGCAACGGCCCCGCCGCGTGCTGGCGCGCGCCGACGCTGCGGCGCAGGACCGATGGCACCGCCACATCTATCCCGCCCTTAAAAAAAAGCCCGCTCGCGACACTGGGCGCTCCTCTTCACTGACGAAGCCAGTTTCCGGCAAGACTCGACGCTCCACGCCACCTGGAGCCGCGTCGGGTGCCCACCGGAAATCCCCGTAACCGGAGAACGCAAGAACGTGAAGATTCTCGGCGCCATCGAACTTTGGCGCACGCGGTTCGATTACCGCCAGGACACCGTCTTCAATGCCACCACGTACCTCGGGTTCCTCGAACAACTCGCTCGGCGCTACCGCCGCCCGGGAGCGATTCTGATTCAGGACAACGCCTCCTACCACAAGGATGCGGAGGTCTGGGCATGGTTCAAGTCCAACCGCCATTGGCTGGAAGTGCATCAATTGCCACCCTACTCGCCGGAATTGAACCCTACCGAACGGCTGTGGCAGCACACCCGCAAGAACGGCACCCACAATCGCTTCTTTGGCGGCGTGGACGCCCTGCTCGCCACTCTAACGCGGGTTTTCGGGGAAATGCAGTCCCACCCCGAACTGATCCGGTCCTACCTGACGCCTTTTTGTTGATCATTATGTCCCTTTATTTATGCGCGTCCGTATAGCTCATCCTGCAACCCCATTCCGCGGGTCATCAACGTGGATAAGAACCCGGCCTATCCGGCTGCGGTGGAAGCGTTGAAAGCCGAGGGTACTCTCCCCCGCCGAGTTCGTCTGCGCCAATGCAAGTATCTCAACAATGTCATTGAACAAGATCATCGAACCGTCAAGAAGCGGACCTGGTTGGCAAAAGGTTACGGCTCCTTTCAAAGTGCTTGGCGGACTCTCGAAGGTATCGAAACGATGAGCATGATCCGCAAGGGGCGAGTGCGATGGGTCACAAAGGGCGATGTTGTCGCCGAAGCAAGATTCATTCTCGGCCTCTTCGCCATCACTGCCTAACTTCTCCTCGACGTTCCGCAATAGCTCAATGACGTCTCCGATTCACCTCGACCAAACTTCGCAATGAAACCGCTGTGAGTGCGCCGACATGGAATGCAATGAAAGAGACAAGAGCAAAACGACAAGTAGCTTTCTTCTGTACGCAGTTCCCTTTGAAGAGGCTGGCAATTCCATGATGCTTGTTAGAGTTTTCATAAGATCTCCTGTTTCCT
>DASYBJ010000169.1:0-11345 GCA_036500845.1 Acidobacteriaceae bacterium | reverse complement strand
CTACCTCAGCCAGACAATCGAGACCGCTGGCAAACGCTCCGGACGGCTGCGGTTTGCGGATGCACTCATGCGCGAAACGGAGGCGGCGGACGCCTTTCAGCTTCAGCAGCTTGCTGGGCGTGTCGCCGCGAGTTACTGGACCGCGGTCTCAACCGCGCGGATCAGTCAATTGCTTGCGCAGGATCTCACTGCTGTTGACGATATGGTTCGGTATAACAAGGAGCGCGTCAACGCCGGAGCGATGCGCGGCGCCGATCTGCTGAGAATGCAGATCGAGCGCGACCGGCTCTTCATTGCCCTTCAAGCCGCACGGCGGGAAGCCGCCCTCGCCCACGTCGATCTTGGCAAGCAGATCGGCCACCCTGTCGACGGGAATGTCGAGCTCAGTGACTCCATCGATGCGATCGACTCCGTTCCGCACCAGGAGCTTGCAGAGGTTCTCATACAGCGTCAAGACGTAGTGATTGCAGAGGAGGCCGTCGCCGCTTCGGAAGCCGAACTCAAGCTGCAGAAATCGCTTCGCGTGCCCGACGTGGATTTTCTCGGTGGGTATAAGCGCAACTCCGGGGCTAATACCCTCTTTGCCGGAATGCAGATCCCGCTTCCGCTTACGAATCGCAACCAGGGTGAAGTGCAACGCGCCGGGGCAAATGTCCAGGCTGCGCAAGCCCAGCTCGATCAGATGAAGCTTACTGTCCAGGCAGACGTCGACGCAGCCACGGAGGCCTATACCCGCGACCTGGCAATCGTCGAGAACACACTTCCGGATATGCGCAATCGCGCCAAACAAGACCTCGCCATCATGAGCGATGCCTACCGAACGGGAGGAGCGGACTTGTTGCGATACATAGATGCCGAAAGAACAGAGATTGACGTAGAGTCGAGCGCGCTGCGCACACTTGCTGAGTTTCACCTGAGCGCGCTTCGGCTCAAGCTCGCTTATGGGGTGCAGCCATGATGAATCGATCTGTTTGGATACTTGTTCTCCTTGTGTGTGCGGGACTCTCCTCGTGCTCAAACGTGGGCTCTTCGAGCGAGGTGGACGCGAGCAGTGCAGACAACGGCGCCTCGGCGCAAAACAGTCACACGCCCAACAGCCATGCTGGCCCTGACGCAAACGGCAAGAGCCCGGCAAATGGCAGCGATTCAGTGCAGATTCCCCTTGCGGACCAGCAGCGTGTCGGCATCAGGGTCGATCCAGTTGAGGTGCGAACCGTGCCCAGGACGCTTAGCGTGGCCGCCCAGGTACAAATGGACGAGCAGCACACCTCGCACATTGGCGCCATTGCGGATGGGATTATCACCTCAATCAATGTTTTGCCAGGAACAGTCGTGCACAAAGGCACGGTTCTGGGCGGTATCCATAGCCACCTGGTTCACGAAACCGTGGGTGCTCTCGTACAGTCCTTCGCGGCCGTCGACCGCGGGCGTAGCGCCGTAGTCTTCGCGCAGCAGGCGCGAGATCGGTACAACCATCTCTTCACTATTCAGGCAGCCTCTCTCGAGGAGTCCCAGCGCTCAGAGCAGGACCTCCTTCAAGCCAAAAACCTGCTGATCAACGCAGAAGCGAACGTCAGGATGGAAAGGGAGCATCTGTCAGAGCTTCTGCAGGTTCCCCCGGAATCGTTGACACCGTTAAACCTCTACGACAGAGAGACCGTTCCCATTCGTTCAGTCATGGATGGCGTTGTCATCGCTCGCAATGTCACCGTCGGCCAGGTCGTCAACACTGGATTCGAAACCTTCGTTGTGTCGAATCTATCCAGTGTCTGGATAACTGCTGCCGTAAACGAGCGCAATCTATCCTTGATGCATCAGGGCGCATCGGCCAACATCACCACTCAGGCGTACCCTGGACAAGCCTTCCCCGGGAAGATAGCGATGGTAGGGGACACGCTTGATCCACAAACAAGAACTGTTCCCGTCCGCATCGTGGTACCCAACCCCGGAGCTCGTCTTCGGCCCGGCATGTTTGCCACCGCGCAAATCGCGGAGCCGCAAACACAGCCCGCGGTCTTCGTGCCTGCTGACGCGCTGCAAGACATCAACGGGATGCAAGTCGTCTTCGTGACGCGGGATGGGACTACTTTCCGCGCTCAGGCTGTCACCGTCGGTAGTCGCCCTGCTGGTAAAGCCGAGATTGTCGATGGACTACGGCCAGGCGACCGGATCGTGTCCACCGGAGCCTTCGTGGTCAAGTCCGAACTGCTCAAAGGAACGATGGGTGAGGGATAAACCTTGCGAAAACTGATGGACTTTCTTCTCGACAACCGGTGGCTGGTTTTCGCCCTGTTGGGGGTCCTGATCGCGGGTGGCCTCGCCGTCATGGTGCAGCTTCCCATCGAAGCCTTCCCGGATCTCACAAACAACCAGGTGGTCGTTTCCGTGCAATGCCCTGGAATGTCACCGGTCGAAGTGGAGCAGCTCGTCACCTTTCCCATTGAGACCGCAATGATGGGAATGCCGAAGCTGCAGACGGTTCGCTCCACTTCGAAGCTCGAGCTTTCCATGGTGACCATCATCTTCGACGATTCCATGGATAGATATCTGCTCCGGCAGCTTGTCGCGGAGCGCCTGAATCAAGCGCAGAGCCGCCTGCCGATGGGACTTCAGCCTCAGATGAGCCCGATGTCAACGGCCTTTGGCGAGGTTTATCAGTACACGATCTCGGCCCCCAAGATGTCCCTCATGCAGATCAAGACACTTCAGGATTGGGTAATCCGCTACGCCCTCATGGCGGTCCCCGGCGTCAGCGAGGTGAACTCCTGGGGCGGCCAAACCAAGGAGTTCACGATCCAGATTGATCCGGAGTCTCTGCGTCGCTATAATCTGTCTCTCCATGAGGTTGCAGTTGCGGTTACGAATAACAACGCAAACTTTGGCGGAAGCTATATCGAACATGCAGAACAGCAGTACACGATACGAGGCATCGGTAGAGCCGAGAACGCAGATGACCTCGGCAATATCGTAGTCTCCACTTTCCAAGGCGTTCCTGTTCTGCTCAAGCAGGTCGCCACAATCGGGCCCCTTCCTATGCTGCGTCACGGCGCGGTCATGAAGGATGGACGAGGTGAAACCGTCGCAGGCATGGTGATCATCCTGCGGGGCGCGAACGGCCAGAAGATTATTCGACAGGTCAAACAGCGGATTGCCGGGTTCAAACTGCCTGACGGCGCAAAGATCATTCCCTTCTACGATCAATCAGACGTCATCAATGCCACCACCGCTACGGTGAAGAAGAATCTCTTTGAGGCCGCGTGCCTTGTCATCATCGTCCTTTTGATCTTCCTGGGGGACTGGCGTGCCGCTCTTGTCGTAGCCTTCACCATTCCCCTTTCTCTGCTGTTCGGTTTTTTAGGTATGGGGCTCTTCGGAATCTCCGCCAACCTGATGAGCCTCGGGGCGATTGACTTCGGCACGATCGTCGATGGTTCGGTCGTCATGGTTGAGAACTGCATCCATCGCTTCGAAGCCACGCAGCGCGGCAAGCCACTGATGGAAATCATTCGTGATGCCTCACACGAAGTCGCGCGGCCCATAATCTTCGGCGTGCTCATCATTGTGACGGTCTATCTCCCGATACTTACCCTCCAGAGCCTTGAGGGACGGATGTTTCGCCCAATGGCCGTGACCGTTGTGTCCGCTCTTATCGGTTCTCTTTTGCTCGCGCTGTTCGTCGTACCTGCCCTCTGCTCGTTTGCGCTCAGGCACAAGGAGGCCTCTCTCGCAACCCAGCACAGTTCGCCGGGCAGCAAGAAAAAGCATGCATCGCAGGACGAGCGCGGGTGGTTCTCTCAGCTAAGAAACCGCTACGAACGCTCCCTCCGCACGGCTGAGAAACACACCAGGCTCATTCTCATTAGCGCCGCCGCCCTTGTTCTCGTTGCCATCGTTTCCCTGATGTTCATCGGGACCGAATTTATGCCCACGCTGGATGAAGGATCGATGATCGTTACCTCGAAACGTCTGCCCGGGATCTCTCTCACGGAATCAATCGCCATTGGCAATCAAATCGAAAAGACCATCAAGAGTTTTCCTGAAGTTCAAAGCGTCGTCACCAAACTCGGCCGCCCTGATCTCGCCACTGAAGCCATGGGCGAATACGAATCCGATTCCTACATCTCATTTACGAAAAAGATGCAGAATGCCAGCGCGAAGCAGAAGCAGGAATTCTCCAGCGGCCTGGAGAAGGCTCTGCAAAGGATCCCAGGCGTTACTTACGAATTCACGCAGCCCATGCAGATGCGGATGGATGAGACCATCACCGGCACTCGCGGAGACGTGGCCCTTAAAATCTTCGGCGAGGATCTCGACAAACTCGAGCAACTCGGCAAACAGGGCGAGTCCATCATCGCTGCGGTTCCAGGCGCATCGGAAACTCAGACGGAGCTGATCTCTGGCGCCGAGGAGTTGCAGATTCGCATCGACCGAGCCGCTGCCGCAAGGTATGGAGTCAACATAGCCGATGTGCAGGAAGTCATTGAAAACCTCTACGGTAGCAAACAGCTTTCCGAGATGGTGAATGGGGAAGAGCGCTTCGCCATTGCAATCCGTCTGCCCGGCCGGCTGCGAAACGATCCTGAAGCTCTCGCAGCCTTACAGATCAAAACTCCCGCGGGCGAGTTGGTACGGCTCGATCAGTTAGCGGAGATTCGCACCGTTCGGGGTCCAATCATCATCAACCGTGAGGAAGGCCACCGGCGAGCGGTCGTCGTGAGCAACGTGGCCGGGCGAGATCTCGGCAGCTTTGTGAACGACGCGAAAGCCGCAGTTGAGCAGAAGCTGCAGCTTCCTGCCGGCTACAGCCTCGAGTGGGGTGGACAGTACGAGAATCAGACCCGCGCACAGCAGCGCCTTGCGATTGTCTTTCCGATATCGATTTTGATCATCGCGGCCCTGCTGTATGCCACATTCCATCACGTCAAGCAGATGCTCCTGATTTTGTTAATCGTGCCCCTGGCTCTGGTCGGCGGGATCGCAGCGCTCTGGATTCGGGGCATCAACCTCAATCTATCAGCCAGCGTCGGCTTCATCGCGCTCTTCGGTATTGCCGTGCTGAATGGTGTGGTCATGGTCAGCCACATCAACTCGCTCCGGAAGCAGGGAAAAGGGATGGATGAGGCCGTGCATCAGGGCGCATCCGATCGTCTTCGGCCGGTCCTCATCACAGCGCTCGTTGCCAGCCTGGGATTTATTCCCATGGCGCTCGCCACATCCCGCGGAGCTGAGATTGAGAAGCCGCTCGCCACTGTGGTGATTGGTGGATTGATTACCGCGACTCTCCTGACGCTCTATGTTCTCCCTCTACTCTATCCATATTTCAGCAGATCCGGTCGACGCGGACCTGATGAAGATGCATTGACAAAGGATCTTGAAGATTCGTTTGCCTCTGCGGACTAACACACTTTCAACCGAAGCGGGATATCCCCCGTACATTGACCGAGGAGGTTACGTGAACAGTCGATTGATGATCTTGGCATTCGAAGCAGCCTTGATCTTTGCTGCAGCTCTCGTGCCTATTCAAGCACAAGAACATCCAGACGATGCAAAGACTCGTTACTACAATCTAGGGAGCCGTGAAGGTTACGGTGATCTTAAGAAGGGGCAACATAAGGACCACAAACACAAGTTCCCCAATGACGATGATCGTCAGGCCTATGATCAGGGGTACGAAATGGGAAGGCTAGGCGTACGTACATACCGCATCGATCAACCCCAATCGAGTTGGTCGCGTGTCCGCACTCTGCCGTCCACGCTTCAATGAGCCAAGTGTTGGCTATGCAAGCATTTATTTTTCGCGCCGAATGACCGCCAGAGAGGTGCTCGTCGTACCAGGCGATTCGGAACATGTACACCGATTGCTTGCGCCGAGTCCACCGTGAAATAGTTCGCCGTCAGCGGCTTAAGGCCGTCCACGCGTACGTGAAAAACCGTATAGAAACGAGACCCGCTGCCAACGTCAAGCCAGGTAGCCACCAATCGCTCCGCCGGACGGATACTCCTCAGCGCAATCGTAGAGTCCCTTCTTCACCAGATTCTGCGTGACGTGGTTTTTATGCCTATTCGAGGAAATGTTCCTCGCCGCGCAGCTTTGCACAACATCTGTGACGGCCGCTCGGGATTCTAACCCATGTGGAGTGGCCCCGGCTTGTTTTGATTCGCAAGCTGCACAGCGGCAATGCGGGTATATCTTCGGGACTCTGCGGTCGTTACAATCAGGGTCAGGTCACAAGATCAGTTCTGCCGTGCGGGAAGGCTCATTATGCGCAACGAGCCACTCCCAGCCGCGTTTCAACGGGCCGAATTCGCTCCGCACTCAATGGACCGCCCAGGATCTGGGCTACGTTCAACAGAGATTTTCCGCCGCAGAGCGGACAGCCTTCGTTGTAGGACATCGTGATCCGTTCACAGTCGACACACAACACAGCGCAGGAGACGGGAAGACTGGGCACGAAGGCCGCTTGCGCGAACTCGCCCAGTTTAAGTTCACTCAGAATGCTCATGGCTCTTGATCCTCTTTTC
This sequence comes from Acidobacteriaceae bacterium, assembly GCA_036500845.1. Classification (GTDB taxonomy): domain Bacteria; phylum Acidobacteriota; class Terriglobia; order Terriglobales; family Acidobacteriaceae; genus PALSA-350. Next base: position 4,823 of record DASYBJ010000169.1, on the reverse strand, counting down.
AATTCTTGGCCAGGGGAGAAGCGGCCTACCGTCCAAAACAGAGAAACGAAAGTTTAGAGTTCGTTAGATGAGAAAGACGACCGGGTCGTTGTTTGCTGCCAAAAAGCTTTGGGGCTTTAGCATACTCCAAGGACGACCAAAGATGCTGCTAAGACTCGCTCCGATCGAATCGACCCCACAGAATTTGTCGGCCAAAGGCAGCCTAGGGCCCTGATGGAAAAAATGCAAGTTTCTGATTTAAAATCACTTCGAGAGCGCAACTCGATGCCGGGCCCTTTTTTGCCGAAGCCTAATTTCGGTTCTTGGATTGAGCGTCCTTGAGGACGCGCTGTGCAGCCCAGTAACCACACATGCCGTGAACACCGCCTCCGGGCGGAGTCGATGAAGAACAGAGATAGACGTGGCGCAATGGCGTGGAGTACAACCGCCAAGTAGGCCGGAAAAGGATCTGTGACGGAGAAAATGCTCCTCCGTTGATATCTCCGCCGACGAGATTCTCATTCCAAGCCTGCATTTCAGCCGGACTGAAAACGGTGCGGGCCAACACACATTCCCGAAACCCCGGAGCATAACGTTCAATCTGAGTTTCAATCAGGTCGAGGGCCGACCCGCACCATCCGTTCGGGACGTGGCAATACGCCCAGACAACGTGCTTGCCTTCTGGAGCACGGCTGGGGTCGAACAGCGTGGGCTGCGCCAGCAGGACAAAGGGACGAGAGTTGAGCTCTGCCTTCCACACTGCCCGTTCCGAAACTGCGATCTCATCGAGCGTGCCGCCCAGATGCACTGTACCTGCGCGCAGGCATTCCTTCGCGCGCCACGGAATAGGCTCAGAGAGCGCCCAATCGACTTTGAAGACCCCTGGACCATATTCATAACGTGTGAGTGCGCGGCGAAAGGCCGGGGGAATGTTTTTTCCGCCGATTTCGATCAGTTGTCTGGGCGTCACATCACAGAGGATTCGATTCACTTCCCCCAGTTCGTCAAGCGAGCTAACACGAGTGTTGGTCACGACTCTTCCTCCAGCCGCTTCCAAGCACTCGACGAGAGCGTCGGCGATCTTTTGGGCGCCACCTCGCGGTAAAGGCCAACCGACAGCGTGGCCGGCTGTGCCGAGCAAAATCGCAACCGCCGAGGACATTGGAGACTCAAGAGGCAAAAACGAATGGGCCGCCAAACCGGCGAATAAGGCGGCAGCTCGCCTTTCATGGAAGTTGTGCTCGGCAACCGCGCGCGCAGACCAGATACCGCGCAGGCCGAAGCGCGCCATCACCAGCGGGTGCTTGGGGACCCGGAGGATTGGTTGAAGTGCCCCTTTGCAGAGCTCCTCCCAATGGGCAACGAGGGGGGCGAAGATGCGGCGATAAGCCTGTGCATCCCGGCCAAGTTGCGAAGCGGTATCTCCGACATTGCGCTCGAGCGTTACAGCTGTGCCGTCATCGAGCGGATGAGCGAGCTCCGCCGATGGCCAAACCCAATCAAGCCCGTGCTGGCGGAGGGGCAGAGTCGAAAAGAAGGGCGAGGCCAAGGCGAGCGGGTGAACGGCAGAGCCCATGTCATGCAAAAAGCCAGGCAAGGTTAGAGCCGCGGAACGGCTTGCTCCTCCGGCTACGGCTGCTGCCTCTCGCACTTGCACGCTGAATCCGGCCTGAGCGAGAACAATCGCGGCCGATAAGCCATTCGGACCTGCTCCGATGATTGTGGCGCTTGGAGGCACGACCTGCTCCTAAGATTGCGACCGCCGATAGATTTGGGACCAAGGGTGAGAGATTTAGACCAACGATGGGGTGTGAAATCGCCTATGCTTTGCTCCACGCCCTGAAACCAACTGCGGCCTTCAGTCATACTACGTGCTTGAGGTGTTCGCGGAGCAAGTCCGCCTGGTACTGACGGTCGGTCATGCCAACCTTCAACGTCCGGCGACGGGCCTTCTCGGGGGACACTGCTAAATTAAAAGTAAGACCATGGTTTATCCCACAGATGACCTTCGTATCAAGGCGACCAAAGTCGTCCTACCCCCTGTCTTTCTTGAAGAAGAGCTGCCGAACACGGAGCAGGCGTCGTCGACCGTTTTTCAAGCGCGGAACGAGATTGTCGAAATCTTGAGAGGCAAGGATCGCCGCCTGATCGTTGTCGCCGGCCCCTGTTCCATCCACGACACCAAAGCGGCACGAGAATATGCGGGTTTGCTGAAGAGAGCGATTTCGGAGTTTTCGAAAGAGCTCCGCATTATCATGCGCGTTTATTTTGAAAAACCGCGCACCACGCTCGGCTGGAAGGGGCTGATCAACGATCCGCATCTCGACCAGTCGTTCCGCATCAACGACGGCTTAAGACTGGCCCGGCATCTGCTGCTGGATCTTGCGGAGATGGGCGTTCCCGCGGGGACCGAGTTTCTGGATATGATTTCCCCGCAATATGTCGCTTCGCTAGTGAGCTGGGGCGCAATTGGTGCTCGTACGACGGAGAGCCAGGTGCACCGGCAGCTCTCTTCGGGACTTTCGTGCCCGGTCGGCTTCAAGAACGGGACGTCGGGCAACGTGCAGATTGCGATTGAGGCGATGGTTTCGGCAGCCAATCCGCATACGTTCCTCGGCCACTCGAAGACTGGGCAGTCCGCGATCCTATTTACGGCGGGCAATCCTGACTGCCACATCATCTTGCGCGGCGGCAGGCAGACGACGAACTACGATGCCGCCTCGGTGGCTCAGACTGCAGAGCAGATGGAGAAAGCAGGCGTCTCGCCGAGCATTATGATCGACTGCAGCCACGCCAACAGCAACAAGGACTACACCCGGCAAGGGCTTGTTTGCCGCAACGTCGCCGCGCAGATTGCCGCGGGAGACCGCCGCATTCTCGGGGTCATGCTCGAGAGCAATCTCATCGCCGGAGCGCAGAAACTCGTTCCAGGCACGCCGCTGGTTTATGGGCAAAGCATCACGGATGGCTGCATCGATTGGGGCGAAACGCATGGACTACTCACAGAACTGGCGGCGGCGGTTCGCTCGCGGGGGTGAACGGCCAAGCTCAGGGATCGAGGGTCAGAGATCAGGCCTGCAGTTCTCAGTTGTCCAGTCAATGAGTCTGGCTAACATTCGTTGTCCCGGTTGTATTTTCCGCGTTCAGGAACTTCAGCAATTCCCGATTGAAGATCTCCGGCACTTGGAGGTGGGGGACGTGGCCTACGTTTGGAATGACTACCAGCTCTGCGCCGGGGATCGTATCGGCGATGTGCTTGGCGAGCGCGGGAAAATTCTGGCCGTCTCTCTCTCCGCCTAGTACGAGCGTCTTGGCCTTCATGTGTGCCCAGTCATCGACGACTGGGTCGAGATATGTGATCTGCCGGTAGATCGAGCGCACCATGGCGAGCCGCGGCCAATCGCCGCTGAGCGTCGGAGCGTAGAGGATGCGGACGTACTGTTCGTACTCCGGTTTCCAGGTGTCCGGGAAGTAGCGCTGAATTGTGGCATAGGCGGCCTCCCACGCTTGGTCAGGGCTTTGCGCCATGGTTGCTCTGTAGGCCTCTTCGGCGCTGTGCCATGGTTGGCTCCAGCGTACGTCGGTCAAACCGATTGGATCGTAGAGGACGGCGCGCTCAGTCATATCCGGGTAGGAAGCAGCGAACCGGGCCGCCAGCATACCGCCCATCGAGTGGCCCACGATCGCGGCCTTGCCGATGCTGAGCGATTGCAGGAGCGTGCGCGTGTTCAACGCCATATCGTGGAAGTTGTAAGGGATGACCGGTTTCGAAGAACGGCCGAATCCGATCTGATCCGGCACTACGACACGAAAGCCTTCTTTCCGCAGAGCATCGATCGGGCCGCCAAAGTAAAAGCCTCCAAAGTTCATCCCGTGGAGCAGAACGACCGTTCGACCGTTTGGCTGGCCCGAGGGCGGAATGTCCATGTATGCCATTCGCACGTCCTGACCGTAGAGCGTGAGCGGCAGATACGAGACTGGATAGGGATAAGGGATGTCCTCATAGGTGATACTGCCCGGCTTCACATCGGCCGGAGCCTTCCGCATTCCGTCAGCTTGCGCTGCACCGGCTCGCCATTGTGCATCCATCACTGAGAAGTGCCAGCACGTGAAAACTCCGAGAAGACAGAGATTCCGGTAGAGGAACCGCTTGGCATGAGTTTGCTTTGTCATGTGCGCGAGGATCGGTGGCTAGAAAGCTTCCTCGCGATGATACGCGCGTTCGAACGGTGACGCGCGATAGTCATGGACAGTTCTCATCGGCCAGCTCTAGGACTGTGCACGAGGGCTCGTGTGGTGCTCGCGTCATTTTGTCAGGGCATGGTGGTCAAAGCTGATGACCCGGGTAAGCTTCCATGCGCCGTCCTTGTTTTGCCAGAGTTGAATGAATTTCGCTTCCCCGACCCGCTCAGTGTTCTCGTGTCCCGGGTGATGGAAACGATGGACCCCGATCTCCACGGCGCCGTAGTTAGCAATTGGATAGACCTCCAACGTGCCGGAAACCAGTTCTCTGGTCACTTTGCCGCAGATGTTGTTCCTGACACCATTCACGGTTGCCTGACGTCCACGGCTGAACCCAGTTACATCATGATAGAACTCCAAATCGTCCGCCAATAGGGACCCGAACTTCTCGAGATCGCACTGGTTGTAAGCGTCAAAGAGTTGGGTATCTAATGATTGGACTGTGTTAAAGAGCGGATCGGGTTTCGAGACCGGTTGCCCATAGACATTCGCAACCGATGCAGCGAACAGAGATAGGAGAAGCAACGCTGGCATTGAGGCAGAGGCTTTTTTCATCTTCCTGCAGGAATCCCTTCGTTCAGATAGGCACAGGAGGCTCTACG
>DASYBJ010000168.1:0-3421 GCA_036500845.1 Acidobacteriaceae bacterium | reverse complement strand
AATTCAGTTAAGATCGGCGTCACCGCGACTCGTGACAAGCTGACACTTAGCGTAGTCACTGGCAAGAAAGAAACTTCGGCGGAATATTATCCGCTTGATGATGACTCGATTCGGAACGCGGCGGAACAGAGGATAGAGCCCACGGCCGACGGCGTGAGGCTCGTGACGGAGCGAGCGGACATCTCGGACACTCTTCCGAAGGATCTCAAGGGTCTCCTGAAGCTGAGTGGTGGACGGTCGTACACATTTGAAGTTCCGGTTGGGTCTGCGCTTGCCCACTCTGAGGGCGGCAACGAACCTGGGTTCCTACTCGCGGTTGTCCTTGCCTTCGCCGGCGGCATCATCCTGAACCTCATGCCATGTGTTTTCCCGGTACTTTTTCTCAAGGCCTTGGCTCTTGCAGGGAGTGCCGGCGAAAGCAGGGCACGTCAGCGAGCGCATGGGATGGCATATGCGGCCGGTATCCTCTGTTCCTTCTGGATCATCGTAGGCGCGCTGCTTACGCTGAGAGCTTTCGGTAAACAGGCCGGATGGGGATTTCAACTCCAGTCCCCTGGCTTCGTTGTAGCCATGACCTGCCTACTGTTTTTTATGGCGCTCTCGCTCGCGGGCATGTTCGATCTCGGCCTGGCTTTGACGAACACGGGCGACAGTCTTGCCCGCAAAGGCGGTTATACCGGCTCGTTCTTCACAGGTGTCCTCGCAACGGTAGTAGCAACGCCCTGCACAGCACCACTGATGGGAGCCGCCGTTGGGTTCGCTTTGTCTCAAAGTGCACTCGTTTCGCTTACGGTATTCACGTCCCTCGCCTTTGGATTGGCGTCACCTTATCTCGTACTGACGTTTGTTCCCGGATGGGCAAGGAGACTACCGCGTCCCGGCCGTTGGATGGAGAATTTGAAGCAACTCACCTCCGTACCCCTCTTCCTCACCGTGGTTTGGTTGATTTGGGTCTATGGCCGTTTGAGCGGGAGCACGGCTGGAGACAGTACCGATCACGTCGCCCGATTGCTGGTCGGATTGCTGATTCTCGCTATCGGGGGCTGGACACTGGGGCGCTGGCCAGCCCGTCGTTGGGGATATGTCGCAGCAGTTGCTGCTGCGGCGGCAGCGCTCGCTTTCCCTTTGATCACGGCGCGATCTGATCGTTTGGAGTGGCAGCCTTTCTCTAACGCTGCCCTCGAGGAGGCGCAGAGCGAGGGCAAGCCGGTCTTTGTTGACTTCACTGCAGCATGGTGCCTCTCCTGCCAAGTCAATGAAAAGGCGGTTCTGCAAGATCGCGGAATTGAGCAGGAACTCCTTCGCCGGCATTACGTTCTCCTCCGCGCCGACTGGACTCGCTACGATCCGGAGATCACCAACGAACTCAGCCGTGTTGGGCGTAGCGGAGTTCCTACCTATGTCATCATTTCAGGACCGAACCAAAGATCTACTCACGTTCTGCCTGAACTGCTGACGCGCGGCATCGTACTCGATGCCATACGACAAGCCGGGATAGACCGGGATAGTCAGACCCTGGCCCCAATACCTTCGGAAAAGGGGGGAAGCTAAACATGGCCCGAAAGGCCACCGACCGCGGACATCTCAAAGACTATTCAATTCGTGCTGGAAATCGAAAAGCTTAAAAGCGTCCTGCGAAGGGTTCGTCTCATTTGGGAAGAACGCTATGAGAATACAGCCGAGCACAGCTGGCGGATCGCGTTATTCGCCGTGTCGATGGCACGCGCGCTGGAGCTAAAGGTCGATGTCACCCGCGTGGTGGAGATGCTACTCGTACACGATCTTGGCGAGATCGACGCGGGCGACAAGTTCGTATTTGCACAAGATGGCTGGGAGGAAAGAAAGGCCGCTGAACAAAACGCATTGGAGCGCATCTGTGGGTTGTCGCCTACGAAAACCAGGGATTTCCTGCTCGGGCTATGGAAGGAGTTTGATGCGGGAGAATCGAATGAGGCTCGCTTTGCAAAGGGCTATCGATCTCAGCATGCCCGTCCTTTTGAACCTCAGCAAAAAAGGCGGACGCTGGCTGGAAAACAGCGTGAGTTACAAGAGAGTCGTCGAACGGGTGCGCCCTGAGATTGAGAGTGGTTGTCCTGAGTTGCGAAACATCTGAAAGCTCAGCTGGAAGCAGGGCGCCGCAAGGGCTTTTTTGCGACGCCCGAATCCTAGAGACGCAAGTTCACGCATGTGTGATCGCGCCGCCGGCGCGCATCGCAGCAGCGATAACGGCTGTTTCCGCAAGCATCGCATCTGTGGCACCTTCCTTGCGCGCCGACTTGACATGTAACTCGATGCAGTATGGGCACTGGGTGGTCAGCGCGACCGCCACCGCTATCAACTGCTTGTTGAGAACATCGATGGCGCCCGGGGCAAACGCCGCTTTGTCGAAAGACCAAAAGGCCTTCATTGCATCGGAGGCGTTTTCGTCGAGGTGCTTAAGCTTCGCAAGATTCGAGATGTTATACACCGAACTATCTCCTCGTGAGATTGACATCAAGATGAGCCGACGAGCTCATCCTACGAAGAAGACTTGAGACTATAGATATCCTCATAAGTCTTCACGTGTAATGGTCGATCGACTATCGCTCGAACTGTGACGAACCATTGCGCCTGAAAGTTACAACTAGGCGTGTGCTCGACTCAGGTGCGTCCCTGGAGACAATGCGAGCTGACGAATTCAGAAACTGCTACGTGAGATCTTCAACCGAGATTCGTTGCGGCAACCGCCGGGGGATCTTCCTTCGTGAGAATAAGCAGCGAATAAGATGGAGGACTCCGAGAGTCCTCCATCCCTCATGCGCACCGCTGCAACGGGTCTCGAGACTATAGCTTCTCGGCAAGGATATCCACGGCCTTGATATCGGGGTGAGCGACAAACAGCTCTTCAGCGTGAGCAAAGAGTGCTTTTGCTACCTCGCCGTTGACGTGAGCGCTTCTGCCATCCTCATCCTTGAACGTGTCAAATATGCCAAAGGTCGCAGGTGCGACTTTGAATGCAAACCACGCTGTGGTTCCCGTTTCCGCTTCTACCAGCGGGCCGGCTGATTGCAAGAACTGTTCCACATCGGCCTCTTTGCCGGGACGGGCCTGCAACGTTGCTAGTATTCCGACTTTGTTCACTAAATCTCTCCTTCGTTGGTTGTGCGGACCGGTCGTCCTGTCTCGCCTCGGTTGTGAGTTTGGAAGCCCATCAATCGACTTGGGCCCGTAGTGGCCAGTTGCTTCGACAGGTCACGCTGACCGTTAGAAGAAGAAATGCCTCGAAGGTTACAGGCCGTGATCGGATGACTCGATCCACAATGCCCCGCGATCTGCCGGTCACACTCCTAGAATCGAATCAACATTCCCCAGTAAATGTAAGGTTGTTCTGACGATTCCCCTGAGTCTCTACGCCGTAATGAGGCTGGCGGGAGTAGAAATC
>DASYBJ010000167.1:0-2333 GCA_036500845.1 Acidobacteriaceae bacterium | reverse complement strand
TGTCGCCAAGCACGCGGCGGCTATTCTCAAGCGATTGCAGGCAGGCACAATGCCCTGTGACGGCGCTTGGCCGCCCGCAAAGATCGCTGTCTTTGAACAGTGGGTGGTTGCCGGCATGCCGGAATAACGCTAAGTTTCTACCAGGGATGCCACTGGAGCAATGATCTCGAAACGCAGTGAGCTCAGCGGATTCTCGAACGGCAGCAGACGAGATGGGTCCTTCGGAACGTGCGTGAGCAATAGGACTTCAACAGTTTGCTCAAACCGCTACGGGATCAGTCAGTCTTCCTTAGACGCGAGAACGCTCGGCCCCGATTCATCCGCTGTTGCGTGGATAGCCGTCTGATTTCTTCCTATGATAGTTACCTTAACGCGTTCGCCTACCAATCAGATCCCACACCTGTTCGTCCAAACCCGCCCATCCAGAGCGAGCGCGTGAACGCCGGAGGAGAAGACCTTGGCAGCATATCTTTACATCGCGCAGCAGGTAGCGTGGCAAGCACCTACAACTCGCTTTGCGGGCACATCGACCCCTCTGTAGAAGTGGAAAATCCAGCTAGATTGCATGATGCTGAGACCTCCCCCAGCAAGCGCGCGATACCGTCGCCTTTCGGTATGAAGCTGTCAACACTGCCCAATTCGCTCTCCGGAATATAAAGGAGACCGGAATGCAGGATGATCTTCAAGTCGGGATAGCACGCCTTCAAGTAGCCGGCAAGAACACAGCCGTTCATCATCGGCATTTCATAATCGAGGATGGCCACATTTACCTTGCACCGAGGAGGTTGTGCCAGAAGTGAAAGGGCTTCAATTGGACTGGCCGCAGTCAGCACCGTGAATCCAGACATCTTCAGCAGCAGAGACCGCAGCTCCAGCTGGCAAATGTCGTCGTCCACGACCAGCAGGGTCGTATGAGTCGCAACATTGAAATCCACCATCGCCATACCCACCTGTCCTTTCCTAATAGCACGCTAACGTCCAAATTGCGAATCCCTGGAAGCTGCGGCAATTAAGTGCGTATTCGCTGAGTGCCGGTGTCATGCCTGCAGGAGGTAGGAAGCTGAGAGATCGCCCGCGTGAACCCCTCGACAGCTCTTGTCGAAATCCCGACGCCCCACTCCTCATGGATGCCCTCCTTCGAGTGCCGCGAAACACGCAGCTCTTGCGATTGCTTTCTTGAATCGGCTCAGATAATTCCAGAGTTTCGCGCAGGATGACAGCCCAGGAACCCAGATACCCGCTACCACGAATGAGCTGACGATCTTTTCAATGCTTGTTGCAGGGCAAGGACTGGCAATCGGATTGCAGAACAAGCAGCGAGGAGAAAGATGATGCGTTGGAAAGTACTGGTGGTTGCCGTTATTACAACCGCACTGCTATCTGCACCCCGCTCTGCATCTGCGGGGGTCTCTGTCAATATCGGGGTGGCGCCGCAGTGCCCATATGGCTACTTCGACTACGCCCCATACAACTGCGCCCCTTACGGCTACTATGGGCCTGAGTGGTTCACCGGAGGTGTCTTTATCGGAGCCGGCCCTTGGTTCCATGGCCCGCATGGCTTCTACGGCCATGTGGACAACCGCTTCGATCCACATAACGGCTACCACGGTCCATTTCCGGAGCATGGTGACAGAGCCTTCAACCACTTTCACGGAAACGAAATGCGTGATGGCCATGGTCACGTCGGCGGTCACGGAGGAGGTCATCGCTAAGAATCAACCGCGTCCGTGAATGGGCGGCAGAATCGGATCAGCCGCAATAGGTGAAGAAACGATGCGCGAAAAATGCCTACACAGCAGCTATCAGTAAACGGATCTGATTTGCGGGATGTTCCCCACGGGATCGATCTGCTCAACCTTCAGGGACTGAACAAATGCAAGGCATTCTCGGAAGAAGAGCCCTGCCAGATGGGTTGCAGGGACTTCTTTCGCCTTAGGTCGAGACACTGGATGAGCAAGCGGTGCGACAATTACGTCGACTTCCGAATTGGAACGATTTCGCCGGAGCGCCGGGATAGAGTTACCCATTGGATAAGAAATGAACAGACCTCTAGCAGGCTGCTGAAACTAGTCAGCATTTAGGCACGGAATGTTAAAGGGCTGACACCCAGACGTATCGGGGCTTCTGGTCCTCCGATCACATTTGCGCATAAGACTTAAAACGGACAGTAGAACCTCAAGGCCATTGCACGGTGGGTCGCTGCCTCCGGCACGTAACGCCGAAGCTATGAGTAAGCCTTCCGTAATTTCCCGAGAAGCTCCTGCCGCTTTGCACCTTGGTGTGAGCTTCGAACAGAAACCTGCTTTCAGCCAGTGTGATCGTGCTCTCTCCCG
>DASYBJ010000166.1:0-7809 GCA_036500845.1 Acidobacteriaceae bacterium | reverse complement strand
TGCAGTAGACTCACAAACCTGCACGATGATATGCCTGTCGGCCGATTCCTTGAGCCACTCCCCGGCATAGTTTCGATACCTCTGGAGCTGGAACTCCTGTCCGGGGACGAATGCATTTGTTATTACGGTTTCAGAAGCAGAACTCGAGCCTAATGAAGCTATTGACGTGTAACTACTCATTGATGACGCAGTTACCTCCAATCTTGGTGACCGCTGTGCAGCCGCTCCTCTCGGATTCGGATCGTTCATGCTTGAGGGGTGCGCTGTCGGGGGTTAACCTCTCCATCCCCTTATCAAGAAAAACACTCCGCGCCGATCCGTATTCCGCTGACCACTGTGCTTGAACCCCACAAAGTCTTCTCGTCTGTACAATCAGCGGAATGATTGCACATCTGCGCGGTCGTCTCATGTTCAAGCAGCCACAACAGGCGATTATCGAAGCGGGTGGTGTCGGATACGACGTAGTCATCAGTGTTCCCACCTTCGTCGCTTTACCTGCCGAGGGAGCAGACGTAGCGCTGCACATTCATACACACGTCCGCGAGGACGCTCTGGCGCTCTACGGCTTTCTCGATCGAGCGGAGAAGCGTCTTTTCGAGCGGCTGATTACCGTCAGCGGCGTTGGACCGAAGCTGGCAGTCACTATTCTCAGCGGCTTGAGTACGGAGAGGCTTGTTGCAGCCATCCGGAACCTGGATCACGCTACTCTGATTCTGATCCCTGGGGTAGGAAAGAAGCTGGCGGAGCGCCTGGTTGTGGAACTCAAGGACAAGCTCGAGGACTTGGCCGCCGCTCCCGTGCAGAGGCAGGCCGGTCCGTGGTCGGAAGACGTGCTTTCGGCGCTGGTTAACCTTGGCTACCAGCGTCCTGCGGCGCAGAAGGCGATTTCGTCGGCTGTGGGGAAGGACAAGAATATCGCCGAAAGCTTTGAAGAACTCTTCCGCGCCGCTTTGGCCGCCATGCGCAGCTGATCCCTACGCCCGGCTGGGCGGAGAGGACGCCGGCTTGCTTTGCACGTCCATACCGCGCTATCGTTTAACGGACGATCGAACGCCGGTCAGGAGGATCGTCCATGCGCCTCCCTCTTCTTCTCTTAGTCACGATTCTCGTTGCTGCGAGCGGTTCCAGCCAGCAGAACTCGCCGGGATCCACGGCAGGACTCTCCCTGAAGCAGGCAGCGCAGGGCAAAGCGGCTTCGACAGCCGTCATTCTCTCCAGGACAAGACAAGCGGCCGGCTGTCCGCTCGCGATGGATGCTCACTTGTCGTCTTCCGCCGTTCTGAGCAGAGCGGAGAAGCAACATCCGGCGCAAGGCCCCATTCAACACATTGATGTCGATCTGTCCAACACGGAGCCGAGCGAAGTGGTCTCGGTCGATGCCCATGTGCAAGGGATCTCGGCAGCACCGCGCTTTGTGCCACTCAGCGAATTTAATCTTCCTAAATCAAATTCGCTGCCTCCGCCTATCCCGTTCCACGCTGATCGAGTGTTGCCGATAGGTGGCAAGCTGTCCCTCTCGTGGACGCTTGCCGACGCCACAGGCGTGGAATGGGTGCAACTGGACCGTATCACTTACGCGAACGGGTCCACTTGGCAGAGGCAGCAAGCTGATGTCTGCAAGGTCGAGCCGAGTAGAATTATGCGGGTGAACTGAACTGGGGCCTGTTAACACTATTAGGGCGAACAGCGTTGCGAGCGAAAACCCAGCCCGGCGAGGCGGGGGGCCGAAGGCTTTGGTTGCTACAAGGTCTAGGCTGATAAGAAGAATGCCTTGGTTGTTGCGCCGCAAGGCTGGGGCGCGGGGCCAATCTTCCCGGCCTCGTTGTCGCTCGTCCCGCTCGAAGATACCCGATATTCGTCGCTCGTCGCTTCTAGATCCCGAGAAAATTGGCTCCCGTCGCTGTCGTCCTAACAGTGTTAACAGGCCCTAGTCAGTTTTCCTGAAAGGCGAGCTCGCCGATCCCCTACTGAAGTCATCACAGTCCAAATCCGATCGATCGCAAACCTGATTGGGGACTGACCTCCTGGCTTCCTGGAGGGCAAAAACTACAACCAACAGGGCCGATGCCGCGCTGACAAGAAGAGTCGCAGTCCGCAGCGGCGAGCTCGCCTTGAATTTCATCGCGATTCTGTGCCGGCCAGGGGGCACGGTAATTGTCACGAGCCCTTCTGGCGTTCTCCCTAACGGCAGGCGCTTCCCGGCTTCATCAAGTGCCCGCCAGTAAGGATAGTAATAAAGGGCTAGGCGCACCCTGCATGGCTCGGTTGAATCGACAGAGAACGCGCGGGGCATCCGTGATGCCGAGTCTATGTACGCCTTGCAGTCAGCGCCGCTCTCATCGACTTGAATGGACGCGAGATCAACGGTGGGCGCCTCTGGCCGCGTGGTTCCAGCAGGCATAAACTCGGCCATTTCTACGTAGCCTTTCTGCCAGCGAGCGATGGCTTCGCTGAATCGAGGATTCGGATGCTTAACCCCCTCGGTTGCGTAGACCAGAACGGGAAAGAGCGCTGTCACACATAAAAGGCAATAGGCTGGCACGCGCAAACTTCGCGGGGTGCCCCTGGCGAGCAATAACAGCGGGAAGGCAGCTCCCATGACGGAAAGAAAGCGAAATGGAAATCCTGCAAAAATAAGCTCGGGGAGATGGCGCCAGAGCGGGATGCTGACCGGTAGCTGGAATGCGAACGCGGCCACCGCCAGTTCCAACCAAGTCCTCTGCGGAGAATCGGCGGCGAGCGCCTTACGCATGCGATAAGCGCACGCGCCAACGATTGCGATTTCGACGCAAGCGATCGCCCAGAATCCCAGCAAGAAACGGCTGCCTCCATTGAAATGCCAAAGAGGCTCGAACAGAAAAAAAAATCTCAAGTCCGGGCGAGCTACGGCAGCCGAGCTAATCCACTTTTGCTCGAAATAGGTTGGCACGAGAAAAAAGGCAGCCAGCATAAAGCCCACAAACTGAGCCATGAAGTAATGAAGAATTGGCGATAGGGCTCTCTGCCGCGCGGCCGCTATCCCTGCGACAACCAGGAGCACGTAGAACAGCACAATTGTCGCGGGAATATTGGCAAGCCAGCTCATAGCGAACAGGCAGCCTAGCCACACCGTGGCTCGCTTTTCCTTCGCCCAGATTCCCCGATAGAAGCAGAGGAGCACAAAAGGCGTCCATGCCAACGTCAGCAGCTCTGCGGCAGCATAGCGGACGAGCGCCGTGAACAGCAGGTAAGGGCTCAACATATATAGAACGGAGGCGGCCAACCTGTCCTCTGGCAGCAGGAAATAGCCGCTCACCTTGTACATGCTTAGTCCGCTCGCAAAAATTACGATCCAGACAAAAAATGCCGCGGCCATACGAAACGGCACGATGAAACTCAACAGCGTGCCCAGAAGAAATGACAGCGGAGGATAAAAGCAAAAGCGCGGCGAACCTAACGTGAAGTTTGCCAGCGGGCACCATCCAGGAACAAACTCGCCGTGCAGCCAAGCGTTGCGCAATTCCATCCACATTGTGAGATGAATTGCGTAGTCGTGTCCGCTGTAGCCCCAGATCGCGTAGGGAATCACAGGCACTGCTGCCAGCAGCAAAAATGCCGGCACAAGCCGCCTAATTTTCATCATAAGAAGATCTCGAACAATCAAGGTGGCAGGCCCCAGGCCATTCGTTCCATGCGTTCCATGCGTTTACGACGACGGCCTTCGCTCCCTTTGCCTCGGACGGGGTACGGTGGACAGCCTGCCGCAGCTAGTAGGTGTCTGACCGTCTGTTGTTGTACCACAGTGGGTGCCCCATGTCTCGATTTTGAGACCTGGGATACCGCGAACCTCAACACAAAAAATCGAACGGTCAGGGCCTAGTTCTCCGAGTGTGCGGTGTTCTTGTGTGAGGTTCCTGAATCAGGGAATCTGAGAATCCTCAAACCGGGCAAAATCATATCGAAGCTGAACCCATCTCCGCGAGGGTAGAGCCCTTATGCTTGGCTCGGTCGAGCGATCGCCTGACCAAGCCATCATTTTTGGGGCAGGTAGGGCTGTATTGATTCCAGGGGCAAGCCGAGGCGTTAACGCTATAGGCGAGGGGTTGCCGTATAGCCAGAGACGAACCCGGGAGTCATCCAGTAGCGGGCGGGTTCGTAATGGTGCTGTGCCGTGTGCGGTCCGGGGAAGGCTGTTGCAAACTCCCGTCTGACGAAGAAGGCATTCACACCCGTGATGTTGCAGCCTATGAGCGCATACCCTCTAGCCGTCATCAGGCGTTCAAGAGCTGCCAGCGATGCCCCGGATTCATAGATACCATCAGGCGCATAATCCGCCTTATAGGGCATCACCCAATCAATTGGCGGCCGGAGCTTGGCATTGTATTCGACAACGACCACGCGAGCTTGCAGGTCTAGCACATTGAGGATGTGGTATTCGTTGCCGTCGATATCGATGCTAAACAGGTCCAAGTCATCTAACCCCCCGGCTTGGCTGGCAAGCGTAGCGATTGACTCGACGGTCACAAAGTCTTCAACAAACTTTAGCCTCTCGCCCAAGATGCCAGTGAAGTGCTCGCTAATCTCCTTCGCGTCTCTATGGCTGGCATCGATCCACCCGCCGCTCCAGCCCTGGAGTAAGAGGGTTAGCGTGTTGTTCTCCGAGCCGTTGCCTACGCCAATCTCAAGGAAGCGCTTGGATGTTGTGCCGATCCGTTCGAATATCTCTGCAATGATGCCGTCTTCATCGTTCTGCGAATAGACTTTGTGACCGTACTGGACAAGGCGCTCCGCATAGCAGGGATCGGCTAGAATCGCCCGTCTTGCGTGCATCGTTCGGGCTGCAGCCTCGCACTCAACCAGACGCTCGAAGTACAGCGGGTAACGCTTCCACTTGCGCAGGGTTTCGCGAATCATCTGGGCCAGAATAGCGCAAAATGCGCGAATAGCCCGAACCGTTAGCCCTCAAACGTACCAATCCAAGCACCAATGAGTCCGGGAGCTTCCCCTGCCATCGGTAGCAGGCTAGCAGACTTTACGCCACACTAACTTGCACCCTGAAGCAGAGCGCAGGGCATTGTCAATTAAGCAGGTGACTCTCGCAAAACGAGAAGTAATCGTATGATGGGCCCTAGTTCTCCGTGCATGCGGTGTTCTTGTATGAGGTTCCTGAATCAGGGAATCTGAAAATCCTCAAACCTCCTCGAAACCGCAAGCGCGCAGTTTTCTCAGTACCTTTGGCGCAAGCGCCCTCGGCATTAACGGCCTCAGGATTGCCCTGACCCGAAGTGGCAGTAACCGCTTTATCCGTGCGGCGAGCTTTTCACT
Organism: Acidobacteriaceae bacterium; assembly: GCA_036500845.1. Taxonomy (GTDB): domain Bacteria; phylum Acidobacteriota; class Terriglobia; order Terriglobales; family Acidobacteriaceae; genus PALSA-350. Next base: position 2,505 of record DASYBJ010000166.1, on the reverse strand, counting down.
TCCCGGTGCCGGAGAGGGTTCGGTATGACGTGACCAAATAGCCTCGTAATCCGACTGCTGCGGTGGCGTCTTGAAAAGTTCAGCCCGGCGCAAGCGGCGAGCTCTGACCATCAGATAGGTGCGCCGGCTATTCTTGAATTCGACCCGCAGCCCGGTCTTTTCGGGATCAGGAACGCGATAAAAAGGGGCATCGCTCTCTGTCTCACAAACGATCATCTCCTCGACCTCGTAGCCATTTGGCTCAGAGAAGATGCGCCAGTACAGTTCGGGGCTGAACTGATAGAAGCCATGACCGGGCCAATTGTTGACCGGCCCGATTCCCAAGAAGTGACCACCAACGGAAACCATCTCCATCGCGTTTTCGATCGCCCGTGGAAAGTCAAACACATGCTCCAGCGAACCACCATCAAAAACGCACGAGAACCTCTCTCTGAGGCTGTCTGGGATCGGATGGTTTAGGTCATGTACGATCGTCGCCTGCTCGTAGTCGGAGAAATCGAGCGATTCTATTTCCTGTGCCCCAAGTAGCTTAAGTACGGGCTCCATGAACCGGGTTTTCTGCACAGTCGTGAGCGCGGAATGAACCTCGGCTGAGGGTAGACCAGCCTGCCGCAACATTTGCCGCAATTCGTCGAGCTTCATGTAGCACCCTTGCCGCCCGAGCATCAGCAGCTTCTCATAGGAAACAGCGCCCTTCGATCGCAATAGAAAGCGAAGTGTCTGGTTCTCAATTCCCATAGTCTCCCTCAACTTTACGATGAAGCTCTAAGGCCGGGCAAAATCATATCGAAGCTGCACCCATCTCCGCGAGGGTAGAGCCCTATGCTTCGTTCGGTCGAGCCCCGATCCCTGCGCCAAACGGCCTTGCCGCGAGCCAGACTTGGTGGTGGGATGTGAGGAGTTCATACGTTGTCTAGCTCATTTACCGGGTCGGAATGCAACCATCGTTGCTAGCCTTCCAACTTCTTGGTGACCAGCTCCTTCAGCAGCGCAGGGTTCGCCTGGCCCTTCGACAGCTTCATTACCTGGCCGATGAAGAACGCATCGACCGTTTTTTTGCCGCCCCGGTATTGCTGGACCTGCTTGGGATTCGCTCGGATGACCTCGTCGATGAGCGTTTCGATCGCCGCCGGATCGCTGATCTGCTGCGGTTTTTCGCGCTCATAGACCGGGCCAAAGTCCTCGCCAGTCTCGAAAGCCGTGTCGAAGAGTCCTTTCAACTGCTTGCTCGAGAGCTGGCCGCTTTCCGCCAGATCGGCGGCTTGCACCAGCCCCTGCAAAGTGATCGGTGACTGTTGCAGTTCGAGGCCCTTGGCTTTGAGGCGCCCCATCAACTCGCTCTGAATAAGATTTGCGACGCGCTTAGGACTCTTCGCCTGCTTCGCGGCAATCTCGAACTTGTCGGCGAACTCGCGGGTTGCGGTCAGGGTTTGCGCATCTTGTTCGCTGAGATCGTAGCTCGCAATCATGCGCCGCCGCCGCGCTTCCGGCAGCTCCGGCATCCGCGCCGCGATCTGCTGCTTGAACTCCTCGGAGAGAATCAGGGGCTGAAGATCTGGCTCGGGGAAGTAGCGATAATCGTGCGCCTGTTCCTTGGACCGCATCGGGTAGGTTCTACCCTCGGACGCATTCCAGAGCCGGGTCTCCTGGACGACGCGGCCCCCGCTCTCAATCAACTCCACCTGGCGCTCAATCTCATACTCCAACGCGGCACGAATAAAACGGAAGCTGTTCACGTTTTTGACTTCGGCCTTGGTGCCGAACTTTTCCTGCCCGCGGGGCCGCACGCTTACGTTCGCATCGCAGCGCAACGATCCTTCTTCCATATTGCAGTCGCTCACACCCGTATAAAGAAGAATCTCCTTTAGCCTGGTCAGGTATTCGAACGCTTCATCCGGAGTTCGAATATCGGGCTCACTGACGATCTCGATCAGTGGCGTACCGCACCGGTTCAAGTCTACATAGGTCTTCGTTGCGGAATCGGGAAAGCCATCGTGCATGCTTTTGCCCGCGTCCTCTTCCATGTGCAGCCGCGTGACGCCGATGCGCTTGGTGATCCATTCCTGATCAGCCCTCTTGGCTGGAACCTCAATCCATCCGTGCTCGGCCAGCGGTTTGTCGTACTGCGAGATCTGATAACCCTTGGGCAGGTCAGGGTAGAAGTAGTTCTTACGGGCGAAAATTGAGCGCTCTCGCACTTCGCAGTTGATCGCCATTGCAGCCAGGGTGGCGAACTCGACCGCTCGCCGGTTCAACACTGGCAAGGCCCCAGGCAGACCAAGGCATACCGGGCAAATGTGGGTATTGGGTTCACCGCCAAATAGGTTCGCGCAGCCGCAGAACGCCTTGGTCGTGGTGAGCAACTGCACGTGGACCTCAAGCCCGATCACAGGCTCGTATTTGGCCAAGATTTCTGGAGAAACGCTCGTTGCCGCCGACATGATTACTCTTGATTCTAGAGCATCGTGCGTGGAGGCATGCGGCGGAACCCAAACGCCGTCATCC
>DASYBJ010000165.1:0-4178 GCA_036500845.1 Acidobacteriaceae bacterium | reverse complement strand
TTCAGGGCAATGCGCGTTTCCAGAAATGGAGATTGCCTTAGGCGACAGCAATGTCGGACGAAGCCCATGTTGGCGGGCTGTTAGCCAAAATAAGTAGCCAATCTGGAGATAGCCAATTAGCATCCACTTTGTCATTCTTGGCCTCATGGTTTAGAGTTGGCCAACTGGTGTATACCCAACTTGGCCAACTCTTCCATCAACATCGCCCGCATCTATCTCCGGGTCTCCACGGACGAACAGGATCTGACCCGCCAAACTGAAATCGAGCAGAGTACGCGAACGGCAGGGTACTACGTTGCCGGAGTCTACCGCGAGAAGGCCTCGGGTGCCCGCGCCGACCGGCCAGAACTACTGCGCATGATTGCCGACCTGCAACCAGGTGAAGTCGTGGTAGCCGAGAAGATCGACCGGATTAGCCGACTTCCGTTGGCTGAGGCGGATGGAGTCGCACGAATCGTCCTCGAAGCCGTGCAGGATTTGCTTCTTAAACTGGCGCTGCAAATGGCCCGCGAGGACTATGAGACCCGCCGTGAGCGGCAACGGCAAGGCGTCCTTCTCGCCAGAGCGGCGGGCAAATACTCTGGCAGGGTTCCCGACATTGCGACCCACGACCGCATTATTGCGCTTCGTTCTTCAGGTCAGACTATTCATCGAACAGCAGAGTTGGCGGGAGCAAGCGTGAGCCAGGTTAAGCGAATCTGGGCAATCCACTTAACCAAGCCCTGATTCGATCTACGGAGCCTCGATCGGGCCTCGCCCTTCCAACGGGCAGTAAGGAAAGTACTATTCCTGTCAGCTTCCTTTCAGACGAACAACGAGAAAACTTCGGTCGCTATGCGGGGGATCCTCCATCTCACGACTTGGCACGTTACTTTCATTTGGACGATGAGGATCACGCACTCATCGCGAAGAAGCGCGGCGAGCACAACCGGCTGGGCTTTGCCGTGCAACTCAGCACCGTCCGGTATCTCGGCACCTTTCTCGACGATCCGATGGTTGTGCCTGCTGTGGTACTCCATACGGTGGCCAAACAACTTCGCATCGAAGTCGGGAATAGCACCTTGGCCTACAGTTCCAGCGAACAACGCTGGCTGCACGCGACGGAAATTCGCACGGCCTACGGCTACGTCGAGATCACGGAACCGCGGGCGGCATTCCGCCTCACCCGCTGGCTATACGCGCTGTGCTGGACCGGGACTGACCGGCCAAGCGTACTTTTTGAACGAGCAACCATGTGGCTGGTAATGCACAAAGTACTGCTCCCTGGCTGTAGTACCCTCGAACGCTACATTGCTCGCCTCCGCAGCCGGGTAGAGGAGAGGCTGTGGCGTTCACTTGCCCAAAATATCAGCAGCGAACAGCAAGCGCGGCTCGAAGGTTTGCTGTTCGTTCCAGCCGGGAACCGCAGTTCGCAACTTGATACCTGCGAACCGGCCCCGTGACGGTCAGCGGTCCATCGTTCGTTCAGGCTTTGCTACGGCTGCGCTCGGTGCGTGAGCTGGGAATCAAGCTGCCGTCGGCCATGCACATCTCGGCAATTCGCGTGGCGGCGTTAGCGCGATTCGCGGGAGCCGCAAAGGCAAGCGCTGTTCTGCGCCTTCCGCACCTCCGCCGTTTGGCCACGCTCGTGGCCTTTGTGCATTGCCTGGAATCGACTGCGATCGATGATGCGCTGGAAGTGCTCGAAGGGCTGTTGCATGATCTGTTCGGCGATGCAATCAAGGCCGACAAGAAAGCACGCCTGCGCACCCTAAAGGACCTAGATCTGGCCGCGGCGACTTTGGCTAGTGCCTGCCAAATGCTGATCGACCCCGATTTGCTGGATCTCGAGGTCCGCGAGAGAGTGTTTGAGGCGATTCCGCGCGACACGCTCTCGCAGGCACTCGACAGCGTTACCGCTCTGATTCGGCCCGCCAACGATGTGTACTTCCGAGAGTTGGATGCTAGGTACAAGGCGGTGCGTCGCTATCTGCCCACGTTGATCGAACACATCCGCTTCGACGCAAATGCAGATGGCCGACCGGTCGTCGATGCCTTCGATTGGCTACAGGCCAACATGACAGCAAAGAAACCAGGCACGGACGCTCCGCTCGAAGTCGTTGGCAAGGCTTGGAAACGACATGTCGAGCGCGACGACGGAGGCTTTGATCTCCACGCCTATACCTTCTGCGTGCTGGAAGAACTGCAGACCGCTTTGAAGCGCCGCGATGTATTCGTCGCGCGAAGTTGGCGCTATGCCGATCCCCGCGCCGGCCTGCTCGACGGCTCCGAATGGGAGACCAACCGGCCGATCATCTGCCGGACACTGGGTCTGTCGCCGGAACCCGAGCCTACACTGGCCGCCTTATCCGCTGAACTGGATCGCACCTATCGTGCGGTAGCTGCTCGACTGCCCGACAATCCCGCCGTACGTTTCGAGGGCGAGGGCGAAAATCGCGAACTGATTCTCAGCCCGTTTGACAAATTGGAAGAGCCGGCTTCGCTTGTCGAGTTGCGCAAGAAGGTGGCCAGTATGCTGCCCCGCGTGGATCTGCCGGAACTGATCCTGGAAATTGCATCGCGTACAGGCTTCACCGACGCCTTCACTCATATTTCAGAACGGAAGGCACGTGCGACCGACCTGCACATCAGCATTTGTGCGATGCTGATGGCGGAGGCCTGCAACACCGGCCCCGAGCCGTTGATTCGAAACGATGTGCCTGCTCTGCAGCGTGATCGGCTGTCCTGGGTTGACCAGAACTACATTCGCGATGACACGCTTACGGCTGCCAACGCGAAGCTGGTCGCGGCGCAGAGCCATCTTGCGTTGGCTAATCTGTGGGGCGGCGGCGAAGTGGCCTCGGCAGACGGGATACGTTTCGTAGTTCCGGTGCGAACGGTGCATGCCGGTCCCAATCCAAAATATTTTGGTGTTGGTCGTGGGGTCACTTGGTACAACCTGATCTCAGACCAGTTCTCTGGACTGAACGGCATTACCGTGCCCGGAACGTTGCGCGACAGTCTTATCCTGCTGGCCGTAGTGCTCGAACAGCAGACCAACCTGCAGCCTACGCAAATCATGACCGATACCGGCGCCTACAGCGACGTGGTGTTCGGCCTTTTTCGCTTGCTCGGCTATCGCTTCAGCCCGCGTCTGGCCGACGTGGGCGGCTCACGTTTCTGGAGGATCGATCCCAAAGCTGATTACGGACTCCTCAATCACGTCTCGGCGCACCACATCAACTTGCAGAAGATTGCCCCGCACTGGGATGACATGCTGCGCCTGGCGGGCTCGCTCAAGCTCGGTCGGGTGCCCGCCGCCGGTATCATGCGCACCCTTCAGGTAGGCGACCGGCCAACGCGGCTGGCCCAAGCGCTCGCCGAGTATGGCCGCATCGAAAAGACCCTGCACACTCTGACCTACATCGACGATGAAGCCAAGCGACGAGCCACGTTGACTCAACTTAACCGAGGTGAGGGACGCCATAGCGTAGGCCGCGCTGTCTTCCACGGCAAGCGCGGTGAACTGCGTCAGCACTACCGCGAAGGCCAGGAGGACCAGTTGGGAGCACTCGGCCTCGTGCTCAACATGATTGCGTTATGGAACACTATCTATATGGAGGCAGCATTAAAGCAACTGCGCGAAGAAGGATATCCAGTGATGAATGAAGACGTAATGCGACTGTCACCACTCGTACACGAGCACATCAATATGCTTGGCCGATATTCCTTCTCGATGCCGGAGGCAGTGGCAAAAGGCGAGTTGAGACCCTTGCGTAATCCCGCAGATCCCAACTCATAAACCCTTAACCCGGTTTTCCGTTCCACTGCGCCTTGAACCCCTAGACGGACCGGTCAGGGTCCGTCTACTGCATTCGCAGGGCTAAGCATGGTCTGCGACAAGGAATGTCTGATTCTTCTCCATCGACTTCGTCAATTTCAGAAAATCGGCCTGAGAGAGTTGAGCAGGCAGGAAATCTGTCCTGCCCTCCGGATGCACCGCATCCTTCATCATCCGCTCGTGGTGATAAGTTGATACACTCAGCATGCGGCACGGATTCTCACTCTTGTTGAAGAATGTATGAGGCGCATTGGGCGGCACCACCAGGCTCTCCCCGGCTTCACACGCGTCCCACTCAGTGACACCCTGGTTGTTCCAATACCCGATCGACAGATTGCCTTCCAGTACATAGAAAAAT